>CAILQK010000084.1 GCA_903836265.1 uncultured Bacteroidota bacterium
GAATGGCCTGGCATCGGGCAGTTTGTAGTCACGGAATTTTCGTTTTTCCGAGTAGTTGCCCAACGCTTTGGAAGCTGCTGTATCGCGGGGGGGAGCCGGTGTTACCGGAGCCGCCTGTTCTGTTTGCGCTCCGAGCGAAAGCGAAGTGGTGAGTGCAAGCAGGGTAATTTGATATCGCATCATGGAGAGCGGTCTTGAATTTGTACTGAAAAGTTGAACAGTTGAGAAATCAGGAGCAGGCGATTTTTTCAACCCTCCTGTTATGTCTGCCACCTTCGAATTCGGTGGTCAGGAAGATTCTTACCATTGCCTGCGCGAGTATTTCCGGTACGTACCGTGCAGGCAGCGCTATAACATTGGCGTCGTTGTGCAGGCGCGCCATACTGGCAATTTCCTCATTCCAGCACAGTGCGCACCTGATTTTCTGGTGTTTGTTTGCTGTAATTGCCACTCCGTTACCGCTTCCGCAAATCAGAATACCGCGATCGGCCAGTCCGCTTTCCACCGCTTCAGCCACGGGGTGTGCGAAGTCCGGGTAGTCAGCACTTGCAGCGGAATGAGCACCGAAGTCCTGGACCATGTGGCCCTGCGACTGGAGCATGGCGACAATACCCTCCTTGTAATCAAATCCTGCGTGATCGCAGCCGATGGCAATTTTCATTTTAACGGTATTTTCGGGTTTACAGTATAGTTGCTTTTGCAGCTTCGAGCATATCCCGGCACTCGGAGAGCGTGGTTCCCTGGGCATAGACACGGAGTACGGGTTCTGTTCCGCTGGCTCTGATCATTACCCATTTCTCATCGCCGAGGCGGAATTTCCAGCCATCGAGGTCATCAACGCCGGTTATCTTCCAGGGGCCGAAACTGGTATAGGCTCTGTCTTTGCACATTTTGACTACATTCAGCTTCCGGGCTTCGGTGATATGCAGATCGTCGCGGTCAAAAGCAAAAGCGCCTACTTCTCCGTAAACTTCTTCGACGAGGCCTTTCAGTGTTTTACCTGTTTTCGCCATAAACTCAAAGACGAGCAATCCGATCCAGACGCCGTCGCGCTCTGGTATATGACCCTTCACAGCAAGTCCGCCCGACTCCTCTCCGCCCACGAGTACGTCCTCGCGGGTCATGATTTCAGCAATGTATTTGAATCCTACTTTGGTGATTTCGTACGGCAGACCGAATTTGTCGGCCATTTTCTTCAGTTTGTCGGTAACCGAGAACGTGAATATCACCTTGCCCGACATTCCCTTGTACTTGTGCAGGTAAAGCAGGAGAATAAGCAGGATATGGTGACTGTCCACGAAATTGCCGTCCTCGTCGTAGAGCCCGATACGGTCTGCATCTCCGTCATTTGCCAGTCCGGCAGTGATCTTCGGGTTTTTCCGTATGGTATCACTCAGCAACTGCAGATTTCTGTGAATGGGTTCGGGGGCCTGACCGTGCATACCCGGGTTGTAATCGCAGTGAAGGAACACACAGCGCGGGAGCAGCTTTTTTACAGCATTCTGTCCGGCACCGTACATGGCATCGTAGGCAATTTTTCCGGCGGAGGCCTTGATCAGTTTCAGGTCGAAATTGCGGCGGGCATGTTTCAGGTAAATTCCTTCCAGGTCGGCAGATTTGAACAAACCTCGTTCAGTCAGTTCCCTGACAGTTGGAAGCTCGCCCGCAGAGCATACGTCAGGAATCATATCTTCCAGTTCCTGCACATCGGAAGGAATCATCGGGCCGCCGTATGAAGCCTTGAGCTTGTAGCCGTTATAGGATGGCGGATTATGACTGGCTGTGATGACAATACCCAGTCCGGCCTTCAGCTTTGCCACGCCGAGACTGACCATGGGTGTACTCACAAAGCCATCTGCAGCCACATGACACTGGATTCCGAAGGCACCGAGAACGCGCGCTGTCGTGAGGGCGAACAGCTGACCTCCGAAACGGCAGTCATAGCCAATCACCGCTTTTTTCATTTTGTGCTTTTTCATGTAAAGGGCGGTGGCCTCGGCCACGCGCTTTACATTATCCACAGTAAAATCGTCGGCGATAATAGCACGCCACCCGTCGGTACCAAACTTGATAGGAACTGCCATACAACTGGATGAATTGTCGTAAAAAAGTGTAGAATGAAGGTGCAAAACTAAAGCCGGAGTGCCAATTTGTTTGAAAAAAAGGCTAAAAAAGAATGAGATTTGTACAAACGGACATAAAAAGGGTTCAAATGCCCGCTGTCAAAAGTTGTTTCTATCTTTGCGACTCTTAATCTGCTCAATTTGAACGATACCTATCGCCATAAAGGACTGAGAAAGCGCCTCGTGGAGGATCTCCGAAAGCGCGGAATCAGAGACGAAGCCGTACTGGCAGCCATGATGGCCGTACCAAGGCATTTCTTTCTCGACAAAGCTTTTGAGGAGCATGCCTACGAGGACAAACCATTTCCTATTGGTAATGAGCAGACGATTTCACAACCATATACCGTGGCATATCAGTCGTCGCTGTTGTCGGTTAAGGCCGGCGACAGGATACTTGAAATCGGAACAGGCTCCGGCTATCAGGCGGCCATTCTGGCTGCCCTCGGCGCACGTGTTTACACAGTTGAGCGACAGGAAAGCCTGTACATGCAGGCGCGGGATCTGTTGCAGGCACTGGGATTCCGAACCGTTCAGTGCTTTTTTCGCGACGGTGGACTGGGACTGCCTGTATATGCGCCTTTCGACAAGATAGTGGTTACTGCAGGTGCCACAGTGGTACCCGAGCCACTGAAAGAACAGCTCATGACCGGGGGTATTCTTGTTATCCCGGTGGGCAATCAGGTACAGAAAATGACTCGAATTACGCGAATTTCAGCAAAAGAATTCAAGGAAGAAATACTGGATGATTTCAAGTTTGTACCCTTTCTGAGTGGTACC
Organism: uncultured Bacteroidota bacterium; assembly: GCA_903836265.1. GTDB lineage: Bacteria > Bacteroidota > Bacteroidia > Chitinophagales > Saprospiraceae > M3007. The sequence goes on from CAILQK010000084.1 coordinate 2,901, forward strand.
GCCAAAATCTGAATCAGCCCTTTCCTGTTCGCCACCTGCCCGGGCCGGTCAGGAAAAGCACTATGTAACCTGCCATATAAATCAGCGCCGATTCCTTGTCGCCAAACGGATCGGGGCCGTGAACCACGAATGCAATTACCGCCATGCATATTATCAGGGGTACAAGTGCTAAACGCGTATAGAAGCCGGCAATGACCATGACAGAACAACCCACCTCCGCAAAGGCTGTGAGCCACAGGGATACCTCGGGTCCCAAACCGATCGGGTCAGCAAACTCATAGTTCCCGTTCAGCAGCTTCATCAGTTTGCGGGTACCATGAGCATAAACCATGAAGCCGCCCAGCGTCAGGCGAAGGATGAACAGTGCAAGATCCTGCTGAATGCCTTTCGACGAAAGCATGAATGTAAGTATGCGATTCATGTGTATTTTTTATTTTTTCTTGCTCAGAAACCAGTCGTACAAGTCCTGTCCGCCGTAAATTCTGCGCCAGGCGTCATGACCGAGATCCTCGTGGATAGTGAAACGGAGGTCGGGACAGCCTCCGAGCTCTTTCAGCCTGTTGATACCGGCATGGAAGTATCTTTTGGGCACAGCCTGGTCGAACCCGGCTGCGAATGCCCACACCGGCAGGTGCGCATCCGAAATGGGTTTCATATAATCGGGATGCCCCCACCCTACTACCGGTGCAATAGCCGTGAACAACTCCGGATGGGTACTGGCGAAGTGCCAGGTACCGAATCCACCGTAACTCAGACCAGTGAGATAGGTACGGGATTCATCGCCACCGAAGTACATCTGTGCGAGTCTGATCATGTCCGTCAGGTCCTCCTCTATCAGATCCCAGCCCTCGGGCAGTGTTTTCATGCCATTCGGGAAGGTATCTGAAGGTATGGTGGCGCTGATCCTGCCCGCCTGTGCATCACCCCAGTTGCGGGGCGGAGTTCCTTCTTCCGGGCGCAGTGGAATCCAGGAGCGGTCGCGGTTGTCAATGTAGGAAATCCCCCTTTTGTCCATGCCGAACATGGGCAGCTGAGGGGATATGATGATAAAGGGCAGATCTCGTTTCTGAATCCATGCTTCGTAAAGCGGACCATGCGTCAGTACATAATCGAGTTCATCCTTTCCGTTTCCGCGCTCGCCGTTACCGTGCAGGAACATCATGAGCGGGTATTTGGGTCCAACCACACCGTCGTGACCTTTGGGGTAGTAGATGAAATACTCCCTTTCTGAGCCGTCGAACTTGCTCTTGTAGGGCATTCGGGTGAGGCGAGCGGGCATATCGTGTACAGGCAGATCCGGCGTTCCGGGTTGCAAAAGATCAGTATCAGGTGATTTCAGATCCATTTCCTTGATCCATATATTTCTGTAAAGTACATTGTGCCCTTCGGCCTGCAGCTTCAGACCGCCGGGACGGTCGGTGATACCTTTTCCGTCGTCATTTCCACCGTCAATACCGGAGAATGGTCCGCCCCATACCTGACTGATACGCTGGTTTACGTGAACCTTCCTGCCGTTAAAATGAATGGTCACCATGGGTTTTTCCACCATCACGCCGTCTTTGAAACGGGCGGCGCGGAAGACAATGTCGTAGGCATTCCATTTGCCCACGCCGTTGTAAGGATGATAGGCAGATCTTTTCTCATTGATGACCGAAGCCATGCCGTGCCCGGTTGAGTCGCCGTCAAGCACCTGAATTTCGAAGCGGTTTTGCAGATAAACACCACTGTTGCCACCTGGATTCTGAATCAGAAATTCCACGTGCGCGCGGAAGTCGCGGAACTCGTCTTTGGTAACCAGATCGGCCGCGCCATATTTGCCACCTGCACCGGCGGGGTCGTTGCTGGAAACCGCTGTACCATTACCTGCAGGATCCGGTACAACCGGCCATTTTACCGGCAATTGAGCAGACAGACGAGGCCCATTCCAGTATGTCCAGTTATTGTGCAACATTTCTGCACTTCCGTCGAGATACATTCTGGCACCCTTGACCGGTTTGGCACCGACGCCGATTTTTTGAGCGGAGACAGCGGCGGCAAGAAGCAGCAGTAAAAATGATATTATATTTTTCATCAATGCGAAATTTAGAAGTAACGGCCGATCATCTTGTGATCAACAATCACCTTTTTCAGTTCGGAGAAATCAACTGTTCCCATGCTTTTCCAAATCACCTTTCCGCCGGGTTCTACCAGAACAGTATAGGGCAGAGCACCTTCCCACTGCGGGTCCACCGCTTCAATCAGGGCATACTTGTCTTCGGAGTTGAAGATATAATTCCTGTTAAAGGCATATTTTTCCTGCAGAAACATCAGCGCTTTGGGGGCCTTGTCGGGTTTGTCGGCAGACAGGGAAACAAACTCAAAGTCTCGGGCGCCATACATGCGCTGCAGGACAATGAAGTCGGGAAATTCCATGACACATGGTCCGCACCAGGTTGCCCAGACATTGACAAGGCGGAGTTTGCCGGAGTCCTCGTTTCTGACCAGCTTTCTGACGCCGGCAGTATCCAGTTTTTCCAGTGTGACCGGACGCTGTTTGCATTCCTGTTCGGCCTTTTCCTTGTATTCGAGTTTCCAGCCCCACTTGGTTGAGCAACCGAAGGTTTTGGTGACAGGGTTGGGAACGGGCGTTCCTGTCAGTACGGCATCGAGCGCTGCCCTCAGGTCTTCCGCGTTTGCACTGCCGGGTTTTTCTGTCGCATCAAGCCGGCCCTGATATACCAGTTTCCGGTTACCGTCGAATACGAACGCATGAGGCGTGGCTACAGGACCGTACAGAAGCGATGTTTCCTGTGTATCACCATCGTAAAGATAAGGGAAGTCGAACTGTTTGTCCTTTGCACGCTGCTGCATTGCTTCGTAATCATCATTCAGGTCGGTATATCCGAGTTCTTCGTACAGGAGCCCGAGCGGACTGTTTGGAGAGATGGCCACAAGCGCCACACCTTTGTCGCGGTAATCTGCCGCAACCAGTTTCAACCTGTCTTCATAAGCCTGGGCTGTAGGACAGTGGTTGCAGGTAAAAACAACTGCCAGAGCCTTTGCGTCTTTGAAGTCGGCCAGAGAATAGAACTTTCCGTCAACGCCGGGCAGTTTGAAATCGGGAGCGGGAGCACCGATTTCGAGGGTTTTTACCGGCCTTTCAGCCACCTGCCGGGGGTTGGGTTTGAACCCGGAGGAGCCGTTCGGGCCTGCTGACTGCTGATTGCAGGCCGGCAGGACAAGGACGGACAACAGAAAAAGGATATGTCTTGACATGCGACAATAATTTGGCGACAAGGTAATTCAAATGGAATAATATACAAGCGAATCAGAATTTGATTTTCACAAAACGCGGCCGGTATATGTGCGCGTCCTTTTGAATATCATTCCAGAAGTCGAGGGTAATGGTGTTGTAACTTACCAGCAATTCGCCGGGTTTGGACAAATTCGGGTGTGCCTTGGCATTGTAACAGAACAGTCCTTCGTCCATTTCGGGGGTTCTCCATATTTCGCGGATGGGTCCGAACGGGCCCACTGGACTGTTACCGATTCGCATACCCACTTTATCGGAGAGGCCCATCACCTGAAAAACCAGTGCGAAGCGTCCATCTGCGAGCGGGGTGACGCTGAGCTCGTTGGAAACAGCGTTGCACACGGGTTTTGCATCGTTCATCTCTGCCACCCATTTTTCGCCATTCCAGAACCTCCACCGGTCAAATTTTTCGAAATCACGGGGTTTGACGCGGGCTGCCAGCAAATTTTTATCCTTTCCCGTGCACGCATACACATATACGAAGCCGTCGGGATTCGGAGAACCGGCCTTTCGGGTATTGACAAGAATGCCTGCACCAAAATTGCCCTCGCCAGTGGCCACGGTGTTGATGTGAAAAGGCGTACTGATTCGTCTGTACCCTTCGAAGGGAGGGCGGTGACTTTCTTTCGGAACGGCGATGAGCGATACACCCGGCTCTTTAAAATCAAAAACACCGCTGCCTGTTACCTCGATGTGATATGCGAAGATGTAGAGTGTGTTGTCTATTTCCTGATTGACAAATCCGTCGCCAAGCCAGAAGTGCTCTTTTTTCCCGGGAGTTTGCTCCGGAACAAAAAACGTGGCCGGGGAACCATCTGCTGCTTTTTTGTAGTGAAACTCTATGCTGTCCGGATGTGCTGAATTACCTTTCACGACGGCTACAGTATTATTTACCATCCTGTTTCCCGCCTTTGGCTTTCCATTTTCCACCTCGCCAATGTAGGTATCGCTGAACAGCAGCAGTGTCTCGCGATTTCCTTCGTTACCCGGCCTGTCAACCCCGCTCAGCGGAATGGAAAAAATACCATCGGCGCCAAACCAGCCCGACTGACGATAGAACAGGTTTGTCCACTCGGGTGCCGGCTCTACGGTAATTACCGGTTCTTTCACAGAAAGTTGTACGGGTGAGCAGGCGCTTGCAAGCACCACAGCAATCAACGGGAAAAAGTATCTCATGGTCAGTTCCAGCCTTTTATTCTGACAAAAAACGGTCGGTAAGTATCGGCATTCTGAAACAGATCGGAGAATGACGAACTGTTCACATTATAGGAAACCAGCAATTCACCGTTCTGGGTAAATTGCGGATGAGCAAAGGCATTGTATGTAAACAGATTGCCCTGGTGCGATTGCGGGGTACAATAAACCGTCCGCCTGTTTTTGAATCCACCGGTCGGGCTGTCAGCATCATACAGGTATATTTCGCCTCCCAGGATGTGATGTTGCGTGAGCAGATAAAACTTGCCGCCGTCTTCAAAAACAGCGAGCTGATCGGACACGCTGGCGAATACCCGGGCGCTGGAAGCCTCATCAGTTGTCCAGCCGGTTCCGTCGAAGTACTCCCATTGCCGGCTCAGGTCGCGCCCGTGTACACGCGCAACGTGCAGATACTTGGCGAACCCGACTTTTTCCGATCCATAAATATAGGTGTAATCGCCGGAGGTCATCACACCAGCGCCGTAATTGGTAGCCGGATCGGCCTGTTTGCGTTCTATGGATACCAGTGAAAGATCAGGAAGGTGGAAGGTGGCTACGTCCAGACTGGCGTAAGCAAAATCCCAGGCACCGGAACCGGTAGATTTCATGCCAAACATGATTACCCGAAGTGTATCACCCTCTGCCACCCCGTGGCCGGGCCAGTACCACCAGCCGGGGTCGGGGGGCCTGATGAATGCATTGCCGTTTGTTGGCAGCGTGGTGAAATCATTGCCTTGCTGAACCATGGCTGCGTTGCGAAAAAATGCACTTCCGGGCCGGCTGCGGTCGGGCCTTACAATACCGATAAAGCTGTCGCCAAACAGCCAAAGGTTGCGACCATCGGGCAATGGAATGGAATAAGTGGCGTCACCGCCAGTCCAGCCGGAATAGCGGGTGAAAAGCTGGTTGAAATCGGTTGCCAGCGAGACAGAAACCGGATCTTTCCAGCAATTGGCTGGAGGAGGAACAACCACGACAGTATCTTTCGTGGTATCCGGGCTGGTTTGAGACGGGTCAACCGGATAAAAACTGCCCGATGTAAAATCTCTGGTCTCGTCTTCACAGGACACCAGTGAAAGACACGACGAAACGAGTAAAAAAATCGTTAATCGGAAAAATATTTGCATCATCATCAGACTTTGTTCATACATAGTGTAAAGGTAGTTTAGTTTTGCATGCAGAAAAGGAATAACTGACAAAATTTCTACCTTTGACTGATGATACATCTTGGACTCGGTTTGTATAAAAGTTTGCTGAACGACCAGAACTTCCGCTTTGCCAGGCAATGCGGTGCTACGCATATTGTGGTTCAGCTGGTTGATTATGTGAAAGGGGGTGACAACCCTTCCCTGACGCAAAACTACCTGGGGGGATGGGGCGCCACGCATACTGAGGGTAAACTCTGGCAGCTGGATGAACTGCTGGCTGTTAAAAAACAGATGGAATCGCACGGACTCACCTGGGCTGCTATTGAGAACTTTGATCCGGCACACTGGTACGACATTCTGCTCGACGGCCCAAAAAAGCACAGGCAGATGGAGGATCTGAAATTCATGCTCCGCAATATCGGCAAGGCCGGTATTGCGGTGATGGGCTATTATTTCAGTCTGGCCGGTGTATGGGGCTGGACGAGCGGGCCGGAAGGAAGAGGAGGCGCCATGTCGGTGGTGTTTGACGAGTCGAAAATTGACACCCGGATGCCTGTACCCAACGGAATGGTGTGGAATATGACCTACGACGAAAAGGCGCCTGCGGGTCACCTGGCAGCCGTGTCGCGTGATGAGATGTGGGAGCGTCTGCGCTGGTTTCTGGGTGAAATACTTCCCGTAGCGGAAGAGTGCGGTGTAAAAATGGTGGCACATCCGGACGATCCGCCTTTGCCCGAACTGCGCGGAACAGCGCGATTGTTTCATACATTTGAAGAGTATGAGAAACTGTTGTCGGTGTCAGAAAGTCCGGCAAGCGGATTTGAATTCTGTATGGGTACCCTGCAGGAAATGAAGGAGGGAAACCTGTACGATCTGCTCGACAGGCACTCGGCTGCAGGGAATATCGGCTATATTCACTTCAGAAACGTGGTGGGGAAAGTACCCCGGTATCGGGAGGCATTCGTTGATGAAGGCGATATTGACATGGTTCGCGCCATGCAAATCCTGAAAAAGAATGATTATGAGGGAGTAATCATCCCTGATCACACCCCGGAAATGAGCTGCGGAGCACCGTGGCATGCAGGAAAAGCCTTCGCGCTCGGGTATATGCGCGGAATACTTCAAACACTCGACAGAACACAAGCATGACAACAAAAGTACCATTCCCCACCGGAAAATGTATCATCTCGGACGACTGGACATATAAAGGCATGTCGGTTGTCTGGTTGGAAAACGACTTTCTGCGCATCGGAATTCTGGCCGGGCGCGGCAGCGACATATTTGAATTCCGGTACAAGCCGCTTGACCTTGACTACATGCTGCGCCTGAACAAGGGCATCATGAATCCAAACGTGGACTTTTCCCAGCAACGCGGTACAAACAACCAGTTTGAAGACTATTATTACGGCGGCTGGCAGGAAATACTGCCCAACAGTCCGGCACTCAACTACCGGGGCGCCCACCTCGGTCAGCACGGAGAGGTATCACTTACGCCATGGAAATATGCCATTCTGGAAAACGGGCCTGAAAAGGTTTCGGTAAAGCTCTGGGCCCGTCCGCTCCGGATGCCCCTGCTCATTGAGAAAACCCTGACACTGGAGGCAGACAAATCCATTCTTTTCATTGAAGAGCGGCTGACGAATGAATCGGCTACCCATCTGGATGTGGTGTGGGGGCATCATATTGCTTTCGGTTTGCCCTTCCTGCGCGAGGGCGCGCGCATACACACGAGTGCAACAGGCTTTTACGCAGAGCCGCTCATGCCGGAGAACCGGCGTTTCATGCCCGGCGTCGAGACTGCCTTCCCGGAAGCGGTTCACATTTCCGGAGCACCCGATGATGCCGGGCGGATAGATCCGGAAAGCGCCCCGCCGTACAGCGACCTGGCCTATTTATCGGGTTTTGGTGAAAATGCGTGGTATTCTATCGTCAATGAAGAAAAGAAAGCCGGATTCACCGTTCGCTGGGACGGCAATATATTCAAACACGTATGGTACTGGATGGAACGATACGGCTCGCAGGATGCACCCTGGTGGGGAAACACATACGCCATTGCGCTGGAGCCCTGGACCAACAGATGGCGCTCCAGTCCGCATGAAGGAATAGAAGCCGGAGAATGGCTCAGGCTGGAGAAGGGAGCATCAGTGGAGACAAAGCTGGAAGCAGAGGGTTTCCAGTATTAAACTGAGGCCAGTTCCTCATCTGTCAGAAGCCTTGAATGTATGATGAAACGGTAACCGTAAGGTATTTCCAGGGAAAAACTCGATCCTCTGCCCGGTGTAATGTCCACAGTGAGGTGGGTGTGTTTCCAGTAATCAAACTGGTCTTTGTTCATATAGAAATTCACCCCTTCGATCGTACCTAAAAGCACGTCACTGTCGTCGAGATACATATCGTCTTTTGGAAAAATCATGGGACAACTGCCATCACAGCAGCCACCGCTCTGATGAAAAATCAGTTCTCCGTATCTCTCCCTGATTTTACGGACAAGCTCTGCAGCTTCGGGTGTGATATCAACTCTTTGCATAAGACGAAAGATAAAGGTCCCGGGTATTGAAGAAAACCTCCAATTTCCGGGACCCTTTACTATAAACTAGAAGAAGCCGAGTTTGTTCTTGTCGTAAGAAATAAGCAGGTTCTTCGTTTGTCTGTAGTGATTCAGCATCATCAGGTGCGTTTCGCGACCAAAACCTGATTTCTTGTAACCGCCAAACGGAGCATGCGCCGGATAGGCATGGTAGCAGTTGACCCATACCCGACCTGCCTTGATAGCCCTTGGAATTTGGTAGGCCTGATGCGCATCACGCGTCCAAACGCCTGCACCCAGTCCGTACAGCGTATCGTTGGCAATCGCCAGCGCATCTGCCTCATCCTTGAACTTGGTAACACAAACCACGGGACCAAAAATCTCCTCCTGAAAAACACGCATTTTGTTGTGTCCCTCAATAATGGTTGGCTGGATATAGTAGCCATTTTCGTTGCCAGCGACACTGGCGGCAGCACCACCGCAAAGGATCTTTCCGCCTTCCTCTTTGGCAATATTGAAATAGGAGAGAATCTTCTGCTGCTGGTCATTACTGGCTTGTGCGCCCACCATTGTGCTTACGTCATACGGGCTATTCTGAATGATCGCCCTGGTACGTGCAACCACACGTTCCATGAACTTGTCATAAATATCCTCCTGGACGAGCAGTCTTGACGGGCAGGTGCAAACCTCGCCCTGATTGAATGCAAACAGTACTGCACCTTCCACTGCCTTGTCAAGAAACTCGTCATCTTTATCCATGACACTGCTGAAGAAAATATTCGGCGATTTTCCACCGAGCTCCATGGTCACAGGATTCAGATTCTTGGAGGCATACTGCATAATCAGTTGCCCGGTAGTGGTTTCACCTGTGAAAGCAACCTTGTCAACTTGGGAGTGAGAAGCAAGCGGTTTGCCGGCTTCCGGACCAAATCCATGCACTACATTTACCACGCCGGGAGGAAATACACCGGCAATTTTCTCCATCAGCAGGGTGGCAGAAGCAGGAGTTTGTTCCGCGGGTTTCAGTACTACACAGTTGCCTGCAGCCAGCGCAGGAGGCAGTTTCCAGGAGAGCATCAGCAGCGGGAAATTCCACGGAATAATCTGGGCAGCAACGCCTATTGGCTCTTTGATGATCAGGGAAAGCGTGTTGGAATCAAGTTCGGAGGCAGAGCCTTCTTCCGCGCGGATAACAGAGGCAAAGTAGCGCCAGTGGTCGATGGAAAGCGGAACATCGGCATTCAGCGTTTCACGAACCGGTTTTCCGTTATCGCAGGTTTCAACCAAAGCGAATTCTTCCAGATTGGCCTCGATAATATCGGCAACCTTGTTCAGCAGGCGGCTGCGCTCCGTGACCGAGGTACGCCCCCAGGCGTCCTTGGCAGCATTCGCTGCTGCTACTGCATTGTTTACATCAGCCTCCTGAGAACGGGGATATTTTGCGATGTGAGAACCATCAATTGGCGAGGTATTGTCAAAATACTCGCCTCCGACAGGATCAACGAACTGGCCGTTGATGAAATTCCCATACTTTTCCTTGAAAGAGGGTTTTGAATAAGCCATTAGTTAACGGATTGAAAATTACGCCTACTCTTGAAGATTTTCGGCATCCTCTGATTATCTGAAAGGTATCTGATGCCGGAAGCAATGACTAATTCGCAGGTTCATTTGCTGAAACTATCTCAATCCGGACACTGCAAAAGTAGATAATACAAACATATATATTTTTGTATAAAATCAATCTCCCGGGTGATACTTGTCACCTCGATCAACACAGGTAAATTTGGAGTATTGACAGGTACTTATTCTCATTATGATCAAATTGTTTGATTAACAGGGCTGTTCTCAAAGATCTTTTCTGTTGAACACATTGACAGCAGCAACTACCGGAACTGCCGACCAGACTGTCAGAACTGCGGAGGCGAAGATAATGCCATTCACTGTCCCCAGAAATTCACGGAAAAGCGCCCCTGTGTAGCCCATCAGAGCAGCCATATCAAGCTGCAACAGCACAGTTACACGTGCCAGGTCAATAGGATTGAGCGCAACCATCGCCAATACTGCTTTTTCTAACGGGTAATCTGAAAACATAAACATGAACAGTAGTACGAAGGCATCATAAAGCAATGCAAAAAGGAACCACAGCAGCAATACCCCCCCAATACCCTTTGCCTTATCCCTGGTGCGTACTGATGCGTACATGGCCAGTGAAACAAAAACTACGGTAAGAACTACGGTAACCGCCAATAAAGCCAGTCCGGTTGACGTAGATGCGTACAAGGCTATTGGAATACCCATTCCAATCACCACGGCGGTAACCAGTGCCAGCGACAGGCTCCAGAACTCAGCCCGGACAATCAGGCTGCGTCTTAATGGCTGTGCTGCCATCATCTCTATAAATTCACTGGAATTGTAGAAATGAATGGTAGAAAATACAATACTTACAAGCGGTGTTACGATCAGTGCAATATTCAGCAGACTGACAAGTCCTTTTGTCGGATCATCATTCAAACTGAAGAGTCCGAGTGAAACTGCCAGCAAAAACAGCGTGTAACCGATAACCATGCGGTTCTGAATAATATCAAGCAGTATGTATTTGATAAGGCGCAGCATATGATCAGTTGTTTTGTCCGCGCATAACGTGGGCGAGGACACGATTCAGTTTTGGTTCTCCTGTACGTTCTTTCAGCACATCAATCGGTTCATAAAACTGGATTTTACCGTCGATGATGTACAAAATATCCGATGTCAACTCTTCCAGATCACTGAATATGTGAGAAGTCAGTATGACCAGTTTATCCCTGCTTTTTTCTGCAAGCACTTTTTCTTTAAGCACTTCCGCAGATAGAGGATCAAGACCGGCAGTTGGCTCGTCGAGAATCAGCATCTTCGGATTAAAAAGAAATGCGAGACAAGCACTTACCTTCTGCCTCATACCTCCCGACAGTGTCCGCATGGCTTTATGCGAAAACTGATCAATATGGAAAGCCTTCAACAGGTCATCATCCAGATTTTCGGCCTCATTTTGTCTGATTTCTCTAACCATATCAATGATCTGTCCGACTTTGATATGATCAGGATACCGGCCGATTTGCGGCATATAGCCGATATGTCTGCGGTATTCCCAGGCTCCGAGCACCGACTGACCCTCGAAGATAATTTCACCTTCATCGGGGGTAGCCAGTCCGAGCAGGCATTTGATGAAGGTGGTCTTGCCGGAACCGTTCGGGCCCATCAATGCGATAGATTGACCAGCTTCCATGAAGGCGCTGAAGTTATCCAGCGCCTTCATTTTGCCGAAAGATTTGGTGAGGTTTCTGACGTCTAGCATATTGTTATTTTTTTGGAATGCAACCGTTACTGAGGGAGCAGAACTCCGTCAATTACATAAACCAGACCATTTGTAGCTGGTACGGCAGCAACAACATTTGCGCCGTTTACGGTAATTTTTCCATCTTTTTTACCAATGGTTACATTTCCACCATTTGCCATAGAGAGTACCTGGCCGTCCTGGAGCATCTCTTCTTTATAAACAGCTACAGCCACATGATATTGCAGAATATCCTGGAGGGCATCTTTTTTATCCGGCTTCAGGAGTCCCTCAACAGTACCAGCCGGCAATTTGTCGAATGCAGCATTTGTGGGAGCGAATACGGTAAATGGTCCTGCGTTGGAGAGTGCATCCACGAGTTCGGCTGCTTTCAGCGCTGTAACCAGGGTAGTGTGATCGGGGCTGCCCACAGCCACCTTCACTACATCCTTGCCTGATACATTATCCTGTACACCGGATTGTCCGGCCCCTGCCGGAGCTGCTTCAGCGGTGGATGCAGCAGTAGAAGTACTTTCATTGGAGCAGGAGTAGACTGCGAACAGCAGGAAGCATACTGAAACAAGGGAGGTAATAAGGTTGGTTTTCATAATCTACTGAATTTGAATGGGAACAGCACCGGATGCAGGATGCATTGAATCTGCGGCCATTTGCGGTTCCTGGTAAAGATTTAAGCCGTTTTCTAGAGGTGACATGGCCGGCTTTTCATCCATGAGTTGTTCGGGGGTCAATGATGGGATCAGTTTTTCGGCCTTGTCGAGCAGGTAAACCATGAAACTTCGCATCAGCATAATTCCGTACGGCATACGCTCCACTACCACAGCAAACAAACTTACAGGTCGGAACGGAACATCCCCTGTCCCATCTTTATTCAGGTCATAACCCTCATAGCGGTCCCAGTAATTCTGGCTGAATGAATTCAGCACCAGATGACCATTGGTAGAAACATCAAATGAATTCCCCCTGAAGTTATTCAGACGCACCGTATTGGCATCGCAACTCGCCTGAATGCGCAACGCCCAGCCATTTTCCAGAAATTCATTCTGCTCGAGTATGATTCGGCTGGCTCCTTCCATGTACACACCAGCCGAGTTACTGTCGAATACGTTTTTCCAGATATGGCTGTCGGTAATATCTTTCAGCAGAATTCCATAAGCAGAGCTGCCCCAGTTATGGCTGAAACGGTTCTCCGTCATTTTCACCTGTCGTGAGTACATCACGGCCACTCCTGCACCGTTATTATAGAAACGGTTGTGGTGGTAATGATCGTTATGAGAGAACATAAAATGAAGTCCGTAACGCATATTTACCTCACTGTTGTTATTCCTGATCTCGGAATCAGTAACAAACTCGAAGTAAATACCGTCACGATGACCAGAAAGGTAGTTATTGGCCACCAGGTGACGTTCACCTTTCCAGATATGGACACCGTTCCCGCAGTTCTGTTCCTCTTTGAGAACGCCTCTTACATCATTGTTTCTGACAATACAATCAGTGGTATTTGACAGGTAAATTCCAAAATTGCAGTCGCGAACCCGGTTGTTTTCAACCACCACAAAGGAAGAGGAAAGCACCTTGATTCCAGCCAGGTCAATCGTGCTCATTTGCCCGGAATTACGGACGTCGAATCCGCTGATTGTTACATGAGACGAATTAACTGTAAGAATTTCACATTGTTTCTGGCCGTCAAGTACAGGAAAACCCACACCTGTGAGCACGACAGATTTATTAACCTGCAGATTACCCTCTGTGTAATAGCCTGCGTAAACATAAATGGTATCCCCATTTGTTGCTTTTTCAAGGGCTTCACTGACGGAAGAAAGCGGTTTGTCGTGACCCACCATCCATACAGTGGCGGGCAGAATTTCTGGCAGAAAAATCAGCCAGGCGTACAACAGGTAAAGATTCAGCTGTTTCATGGTCAGAACAATTTTGCAACCGCTTCCCAGGTCAGTTCCTTGCCTCCTCCCAGATCAGCTTTTGCCTTTTTCATTTCATTATTTGAAGAGAATGCGGCAACATCTCCCCTCATGGGGCTTCTCACCTGTTCACCGCTCAGGAATAAAGCATCATTCACCTTGAGGAAAGTACCCGGTTTGTCAAAACAGACAACGTACTCGGCAGCAATTTCAGTCGCAGGCAAGGAACCCGTCTTTTTAAAGTGTGCCAGGCAGTTCAGGTCATCAAACTTGTAGGACTTACCCTTTTTTGTCATTATCTCGGCACCGAATCGCTTGTCGGTCAGCGTCATTCTGCAATCTGAGCATTCATCTTTACCAAACTGGATTGGATCAGGCTCAGCATTGCATGACCAGAGTGTCATCAGCGGCAACAAGGCAACAACAGCAGATTTTCTGAAAACCATTTTGCTTTTTTTCCCGGATTTTAAAAATTCCCACCACCAGAGTGCCGTGGCCATCAGGCATACGACAATGATGATCCACGCTCCCGTGTCAGGCCCGGAGTAAGACGTAAAATTGAGCAGGTTTTTGTAGCCGATCAGCGGAGGCTGATAAGACATATCGGGAACCTTGATTGCTGCATTGGGATCCAGATTGTGTCCATAATCGTACCCCCAGCGATAAAAATCCCACAGAGCAGCTATACCATATGCATAGGACATCAGCGTAAAAAGAAACAGTAACCTGGCACTTTTAAACAAAGCCGATGCCAACCCTGCAATCATCAGTAATCCGATCAGTGGTCCGATATAACCGAACTCTGGAAACATTTCCACACTGATATGTTTCATTCCGATGTAATGGTTCAGTCCGTTGATAATCTCGATTTCACCTGACAGTTTGTTATACCATATTTTCATGGTAAGTCCTTCAGGGTACTGTGGTGCCCAAAGCAGAATTTGCCAAAGCGGCACAAAAAAAGATACGCCGATCAACAGGGAGCCAACTGCCACCAGAACGCGAGTTATATTTGAAAGTGTCATGATTGTTTGTTTTTTGCTTTTTTTCGGGGTATGGAGTTTGGGTATGGGGTATGTAAGCCCGACTGGTTAAACAGCATCAGATATCCGGTACATTCAGGTCTGTTCAGTGACGCTCTTCAAAATTGACCGAACCTCATTTCCTAACCCAGCTACCTTACCAAACCTGCACCCTATACCCAACTACCCCATACCCTAACCAATTCCTACTTGCCGGCTTCAGCCTTCTTGCCGGTACTGAATGTCAGCGGAACGTTGGCGCCCGGTTTGGAGACGCGGACGTAACCCTGCATTTCCTGGTGGAGAGCCGAACAGAAATCGGTACAATAGATGGGGAAAACACCGGTGCGATCAGGAACCCATTTGAGCGTGCAGGTTTCACCGGGCATGATGAGAATTTCTGCGTTATTGGCACCTTTTACTGCGAATCCGTGCGGAACGTCCCAGTCCTGCTCGAGGTTGGTCACGTGGAAGTAAACTTCATCACCGAGTTTCACCCCTTCGATATTGTCTGGTGTAAAGTGCGAGCGTATAGAAGTCATTACGATGTGCACCTTGTTACCTTCCCTGAAAACTTTGGCCTCCTTTTCACCTTTTGCGGCGTAAGGGTGGTTATTTTCCTCAATCTTGTAAATCTTCGTTTGTTTGGGTGTCACCAATGATGCCGGAATCGCCTCAGCGTAGTGTGGTTCACCCGTTGTCGGGAAGTCGAGCAGCAGTTTCATCTTGTCACCACTGATGTCGTATAACTGAGCCGACTGAGTAAGTTCAGGGCCAGTTGGCAGATAGCGGTCTTTGGTAATTTTGTTATATGCAATCACATATTTGCCGTGTGGTTTGCGGGTAGGACCGCCTGGAACACACAGGTGACCGATGGAGTAATATGTAGGAACGCGATCCACCACTTCAAGTTTTTCGATGTTCCATTTTACTATTTCTGAAGATACGAAAAATGACGTGTAGGCAAATCCCTTGCCGTCGAATTCAGTATGCAACGGACCAAGACCAGGTTTTTTGACCTCACCGTGCAGCACAGCATCGTATTTCAGAACAGGTATTCCGTCGAACTCACCTTCAAAATTGGAATCAGCGATAGCCTTCTGAATTTTAGTGAACGAGAATACCGGAATTACTGCTGCGAGCTTGCCGGAACCACAGATATACTCACCGGTTGGATCCACATCACAGCCGTGAGGAGATTTCGGGCAGGGCATGAAGTAAACCACATCC
>CAILQK010000085.1 GCA_903836265.1 uncultured Bacteroidota bacterium
ACCCGTCCATCGGGGCAGGATCTCCATTTAATGTGAAGGCAAAGTCCTTTATACTGCAGGCGTTCTCCCCTGAAGAAGTACGAAGCCTGCTCGGGCAACACACGCACGATACCGGACAGGTTTTCTCACAGGAGGTCTTTGACAAACTGTACGAATTCTCAGGCGGACAACCATGGCTCACCAACGCGCTCGCCAATGAAATTGTAGCCAAAATGCTGCGCGATGACTACTCCCGGACTATTACCACCGACATGGTGGAACAGGCAAAGGAACGACTGATTCAACAGCGGCAAACACACCTCGACAGCCTGGCTGATAAAATCAACGACCCCCGTGTGCGACCCATCATTATGAGCATCATCACCGGTGATGCACCCGCTTTCGACGGGTTCGACGACGCCATGCGGTACTGCCGGGATCTGGGCATCATATCCATGACAGCGCCCATACAATTCGCCAACCCCATCTACAGGGAAATCGTTACCAGAATCCTGAATTCTTCGCTCCAGGAAGGTATCAATCAGGATATCGCCCGGACAACCTGGTACCTCAATCCCGATGGCTCCCTCGACGTCGAAAAACTCCTGCAGGCTTTCGTGGACTTTTACCGGCGCCACTCCGAGTCGTGGCTGGAACGATTCCAGTACAAAGAGGCAGGCCACCAGCTCCTGCTCATGGCATTCCTGCAGCGAATCATCAACGGCAGCGGCCGCATCGAACGCGAAATGGCGCTCGGAAATGGCAGAACCGATATGGTTGTGTTCTGGAAAAACCAGGTGATTCCTGTTGAACTGAAAATCCGCTACGATCAGTGGTCAGAATCAGATGGCTTGCAGCAGCTGTCACGATATCTGGACAAATTGGGCCAAAAACACGGATATCTGGTGCTCTTCGAGAAAAAATCATCCGAAGAACTGCCCTGGGAAAAACGCATCCGCAGAGAAGTACACCTCGTGGACGGAAAAGAAATCGTATTGCTGGGAATGTAATTCGGGGTGGGTGCGATGTGTGAGCGCGCGATAATTACACACACAAAATGATGTTTATGCTCACCTGACCACCGTCACATCCCCCATTTCTCTCCATACCCGGCCGTCGAACAGCTCCAGCTCGAGTGTCCACAGATACACTCCGGGATTTACAGCTCGGCCACGGAAGGTACCGTCCCAAACAGCATCCCGGTCACCCGGCAGTCCGTTGCGTACCTCGTGTATCATGTTTCCCCAGCGGTCGTATATGCGCAACAGGGTGATACGCCGCACGGCAGCTCCATAACTGATGTCGAATACGCCGTTGTCGCCACCGCCACTCATGGCATTCGGCACATACACGTTTACCACCGGATCTACTGAAATAATCATCTCGTCAGTAGCCCGACACCCATTTCCGTCCACTACAGTAAGATTATAGGTGATGTTCCTCACCGGCATGGCCACCGGATCAGGACAGGCGAGGCAACTAAGAAAGGAAGTATCACTCCATATCCATTCAACCGGCGGGTAACCCGTCAGTATCACCGGCACGCCCAGCGAACGTCCCAGTTCGATGGTGGTATCAGCCGGAAGTGTCACGGTCAGCAGGGGTGGTTCGGAAACCGTCACCGGCAGGGTGTCAGTACAACCGTAGATGTCCTGCGCATATATCACGTACGCAGCCGCGGGAAGCCCGTCAAAGGTGCCTGCAGCCTGGAACGGTCCGTCATCGAGCGCAAACAGGAGGCCCGGGTCCGAACCGTTCACCCCAATTAATCCATTGTTCTCCCCATAACAGTTTACAGAATCGGGACTGGCCGTAAAAGTATAGGCAGGCCAGTTAGCCACGGTGGCTTCGGCAGTTTCGGTACACTGATAACCATCTGTTACTGTAACACGATAAATACCCGCCGTCAGATTCTGTACCAGCGAATCTGTACCACCGGGTATATTCCAAAGGTATTGCACCGGAAGCATGGCATTCGGGGAGCTCACCGACACAGAACCGTCCGATTCGCCATAGCAGGCTGTTTCTGTCTGCGGACTGAGCTGAATTTCCGGTCTGACTGTCAGCCGGACAATATGCGTGGAGTCGCAGCCATTACGGGCCGTAAAATACCCGGTGTAGTTGCCGCTCGCCCCAATCGGAGTCCCGAATATACTGTAAGTGTCGCCGTAACAGATCGTGGGGTATTCCTCTACGAAAAAAGTATCACGGGGGGCCACACGCACCAGCACGGTGGAATCACAGCCGGTTATCGCCGAGAGCAGGTAGGTCTTTTCCTCACCAGCCTGCAGATCAATTCCAAGGTAAGATAACGAGGAGCCCAGACAAACAGAGGTATCCACCTGTATATTGTAGGTTCCCACTGTGGTTCCGATCACGTTGATCACCACGGTGGAGTCGCATCCGTGTATGGTTTGCAGGTAAAAAGCCACTGCACTGTCCGGAGGAATCACCACGTTGTTCCAGACTACCTCTCTACCCCAACATATCACGGTGTCTATCTGGTAGTTAAAGGTGTCATTGACTATGATAAAGGCTGTATCCCTGTTCACACAACCATTGGCAAAACCTGCCTCCAGGGCAATAAAAGTGGAGGCCGGCGGACCCGCATCCACAGAAGCGCAGGCCGTGCAGCTGACCGCCCCTCCGGAGGTCCACAAATAATAGTCGAACCCGCTCTCCTGAAAGGATACCGTTTCACCCTGACACATCGTTTGGGTGGGACCGATTTCCACAACAGTATTACTGTCAATTTCAATAGCAATACTGTCAAGTTGCTGTATCAGGCATATATCCGTCACTGTAACAGAGTACAGTCCGGGCGAGCCGGTTGCAAAAGTCGGATTACCCGATCCATCCGACCATTTCCAGAGCATAAGGTCGTTGCCGGAGGCATCGAGCAGGAAGGTGGTGTTGTCGCAAATGGCGGTATCCTGACCGAGCTCTACCGGTGCGGGGTTGTAATAGTATATGAATTTGTCAAGATTGTTGTTGAAGCGGCACTCACCGATACTGGTAACCGGAAAATCCAGATCGGGGTTGTAGGGAGGCGCCAGACTGCCATCGTCGTTGAGCATCAGCCAGATAGTATCATTCACTGCACGCGGAAACATCAGGGATACAATCTGACATTCACCCAGATTGACTTCCCTTCCAATGAGGGCCGTACCCACGTATGAGGCAGATTCTGAAACCGGATTACCCATCCACGCTGTAACAGGTGTTTGAGGCGGCAGAATATTGTCGCCCAGGTTACAGACTTCCACTGTCACCTGCAGGGAATCACCGATGCACGCCACACCGAGGAAGGTCATTCCCCCGTCCGGAGACGGAAAGGTGGGATTGAAATACTGATTCATAAATGTATTCAGCACCAGACTGTCGCCGATGATGTGGTGATTCTGCTGAAATTGCGGGATACTCAGATCATCGTTGATATTGGTATTGAAGTAGGCGTGCTGATTCCACACACTTCTGGAGGAAATACCGGGTGTTCCGACTGCCTCGTAGGCCACTACTGTACCTTCCGAGAGATTATTGGGATTTTTACCGCACTGGATTACCACTTCGGTTTGTCCGTCGGCATCCACGTCGAGAATCAGCGGAGCCTCGATGTGCGTGGCACTGTGACAGTTGTCCTGCCAGCTCACAGCGCCCGTTGCGCCATTGATGATGCGCAGGAAATCCTGGTCGCGATACACCACGTCTGCAGACCCGTCGCCGCAGAAATCGAAAATACTGGAGCAGGTAATAGAGGAAGCGTCGTTCACATTCCGTGTCCACATCACGGTGAAGTTATTGCGAAGGGCATACAGCCGCGGGAAACTGACAAAGCTGATTTCCAGCCTGCCATCACCGTTGAGATCGGCTATATTCACCCTGGAGGCGCCCTCCTGCCAGTTATTGAACAACTGAAACTGCCGCAGAATGGCTGGTGTCTCAATTTCCCAGCAGTAAACGGTATTGAAGTTGTTGGTTGAT
>CAILQK010000086.1 GCA_903836265.1 uncultured Bacteroidota bacterium
GGCGTATTCAATACGGTTTTTCCATCGTGGTGCATGAGCACGTAGTACGGCTGGGCACTCACGTCAAAGTTGTTTACCTGGAATGCACTCCACTTGGAGCCCACCGTGCGCAACTTCTCGCCCGTCTTCGGATCGAGCAGGTACGCAAAATCATTGTCGGGGAAAAGACGCACTTTTTCGTCCACGTACAGGGATACCACCACATAATCGTCGCGCAGACGATCAATAATTCCGGGTAAGGGCCATACGGTTTCCTCCATCTTGCGGCAGTTTACGCAACCGTGCCCCGTGAAATCCACGAACAGCGGCTTGTTCTGGCGTTTGGCCTCGGCTATTGCCTCGTCAAAATCATGGTAGCAGTTGAGACCATGCGGACAGCCCGGTCCATCGTGGTGACTGCCCTCGCCGGCCATTTTGTAGCTGTAGTGTACCGGAGGAGCCAGACCGCTCAGCAGCGACAGCGATTTGTAGTTGACAAGGCCCCAGCCCATGTACCCGGCGAACACCAGCGATACCAGTCCAATCGTGGCACGGGTAGCACCCGGCTTGTCTTTCGCACCTTTCCAGTTGAGCACACCGAACTGATAAAGCGCCAGCACCAGTGCAACTGCAATCCAGATCACGAGGAAGGTCTCAAAACGAAGGATTTTCCACTGCTCGGCCATATCGGCGGTACTGAGGAACTTGAACGCCAGCGCCAGCTCCACCAGTCCGAGTGTCATTTTTACATTGTCCATCCAGCCGCCGGATTTGGGCAGGGAGTTGAGCCAGCCCGGAAACATGGCAAACAACCCGAACGGCAGGGCCAGTCCGAGACCGAAACCAAACATGCCTATCGCAGGCTTCATGGGTATGAAACCCAGGATGGAAGCACCGGCGTTACTCCGCGCCGCTTCTACCAGCAGCGTGCCCACGATGGGACCCGTACAGGAAAAAGACACCAGCACCAGCGTGAATGCCATGAAAAATGTGCCAATCAGTCCGCCACGGTCGGCCATGCGGTCGCTCTTGTTGACCCACGACGACGGGAGCGTAATTTCGTAAAATCCGAAAAAAGAAAAGGCAAACACCACCAGAATGGCGAATACGATCAGGTTGAACCACTTGTTCGTACTCATGTCGTTCAGGGCCGTAGGGCCCAGCACGGCGGTTACGGCCGAACCAAGTGCTACAAATATCAGGATGATACTTAAAGCGTAAATCAGGGCATTGCGGATGCCGGTCTTTCTGTCCTGCGAGCGCTTCACAAAGAAACTCACCGTCATGGGAATCATCGGGAACACGCAGGGCGTGAGCAGGGCGATGAGGCCACCCAGAAAGCAAAACAGGAAAATACTGAAGATATCCGACCCCTGTGAAGTGGTGGTTACCTCGGCACTGCAGGTGCTGTAAGGCTGATTTGCGTTGATATCAGCCCTTTTGGAGAAAAAAAAACCCTTGAAATTCGGATCATCCGGTGCAGCCACACCGGCAGCCTCGGCTGGTGCAGCACCGCTCTCCTGCGGAGCCTGGTCCTGGGTCGCTGCTGCCTGATCGCCGCCCGGATCAGCACCCTGACCGCCAGCCGGTGTGGCAGGAGCGGGAGTCTGATTATTGGGTGCCGGAGCAGTTCCACAGTTGCTCAGCGCCGGAATCTTGAAGGAGAAGTCCACATCCCGGGGAGGCAGACAGCGGTCGTCGTTGCAGGTCATAAAAGTAATATAACCCGTCACCGGTTTGGAGGCGTCTGTTACCTCAATGCGCTGGGTGAGCACTGCCTTGTGCTTGAACTTGGTGAGATTCATGTCGAAGACCTTGTCATAGGTCTTCAGGATGTCGCCCGATTCCTTCGCCTTGCCCACCAGTTTGTAGTTGGCGCCCGGACTGAATGTGATGGACGTGGCCACCGGCCCGTCTTCACTCTCGAGAAACTGTGAGTAGGTGTACCAGCCATCCTCAATTTCGCCGGTGAACACCAGATCTACCTGGCACTTGCCGGCATCTTTGGCCGTGAAGGTCCACTTGACCGGATTTTGAGCGAATGCCTGAAGTGCAATGAGTAGTGCGGACAGGGTAAACAAGAATCTGCGATCCATAATTTTTTTAATTTTCACCGCAAAGAAACAATCAAACAGAGGGTTTGTGTGTAACAATTGACGCATTAAAACAACTTTAACCCGATATTTGTCCGACAGTAACACTTCAGACCACCCCGCTACCGGCAATTTCCATCTGTTCAGAATATTTTTTCGGGAAATTTACTTTGTTTTTCGCAAAACAGAATTACCTTTGCGCTCCCAATTTTGGGATCAATATTTTACCAAGCAGACTGGCTAGATTATGGCGATGAAACGCACCTATCAACCGTCCCGTCGTTCCCGCAAAAACAAATTCGGCTTCCGGGAGCGCATGGCCTCTAAAAATGGCCGTAAAGTGTTGGCACGCCGCCGCAAGCAAGGCCGCTGGAAACTCACTGTTTCCGACGAGCGCCGCCTCAAGTAATTCCTGACGACCAACTTTACTGTCGTTTCAACATACCCGTCCTGTAGCATCCCGCTGCAGGACGGGTTTTTGTTGTTCGCCGGCAACCGGCAGCCCCCTTTGTTCTATTTACACTGTTTTTTACCCGAGTTTTCCGGCGCTTGTACTACATTTGGCCCCTATGCCAGTTTCCCACACTTTTGAGCGCAGCGAACGCCTGAAAAGCGCAAAAATCATCGGCTCTCTCTTCCGGGGAGGGAACTCTTTTGCCGCATACCCCCTGCGCGTCGTGTGGGCGCCCACGCAGGCAGGACCCGCAGGCAAGGCTACCATGGCCGTTTCTGTTTCCAAAAAAAGATTCAAAACAGCCGTGGAACGCAACCGGGTCAAACGCCTCGTGCGGGAAGCATACCGACTGAACAAGCACCTGCTGTACGAACAACTGGAAAACAGGGAAGAACATATTTCCATTATGGTCTCCTATATCGGACAGGAAATTCTGACCTATCAGGAGGTTGAACGGGGTGTGCTGAAAATGTTCCGGAAACTGGAAGAGTCTCACAAACAGAAACAATCGAATTCATGAGGTATCTTTTACTGCTCGTCACGCTGTTCTTTTTCAGTTGCCACTCCGGCGATATCCCGCGTGTGCTCATTTTCTCCAAAACGGAGGGCTACCGCCACGATTGTATCCCCACAGCCACCGATGCCCTGCGAAAAATGTGCAACGCCAACGGTATTGCCGTTGATACCACCGAAGATGCCGGCGCATTCCATGAGGCCAATCTGAAACGGTACAGTGCCGTGATTTTCCTCTGCACCACCGGCGATGTGCTTAACCCGGCCCAGGAAACGGACTTTGAACGCTATATCCAGGCGGGCGGCGGTTATGTGGGCATCCACTCTTCCACCGACACGGAATACGGCTGGACGTGGTACGGCGGACTGGTGGGGGGCTATTTCAACGGACACCCGGCCCAGCAACAGGCCACGCTGCAGATCAATGACCACAACCACCCCTCCACCGAACACCTGCCCGGCAACGAATGGTCGCGATTCGATGAATGGTATAATTTCAAAAACCTCAACCCGAATGTAAAGGTGCTGCTCTCGCTCGACGAGAAAAGTTATCAGGGCGGCACAAACGGCGACTTCCACCCTGCCGCATGGTACCACGAATACGATGGCGGACGGGCATTCTACACGGCCGGCGGACATACCAAAGAGAGCTACAGTGAAGATTTGTTCATGAAACACGTGCTCGGCGGTATCCGGTACGCTATCGGCAAAAACAAGCGCCTCGACTACAGCGCATGCCGCACCCCCGAACTGCCCGACCCCACCCGTTTCACCAAAACGGTGCTGGCCAGCGAACTCACCGAGCC
>CAILQK010000087.1 GCA_903836265.1 uncultured Bacteroidota bacterium
TCAGATTTTCACCTCGTTTGGCCCTTTCCTGGCTATCTGGGTGGCCATGTACTTCCTGCTGGACGTTTCCTTCTGGTACGTGCTGCCACTGGCCGTAGTAAATGCTTTTTTTCTTGTACGGATATTTATCATTCAGCACGATTGCGGTCACCAGTCGTTCACTGCCAACCGAAGAGCGAACGACATTATTGGCCAGGTATGCAGCATGCTGAGTTTTATACCCTATCGTTACTGGGCCAAAAGTCACAATTTCCACCACGGGCATAATGGTATCCTGTGGGAGCACCGCGACATTGGCGATATTGACCTGCTGACAGTCAGCGAGTACAAGGCGCTTTCGCCGTTCAAAAAATTCAAATACGTGTTATTCCGGAGTTTTCCGATACTGTTCATTATTGGTCCGATCTGGTACATCATGGTGAACAACCGTGTACCGCTGATACAGATGAAAGGCTGGGAGCACGCACACAAGGCGCTCTGGTTCAACAATATTATGCTCGTACTGGTATATACCGGATTAGTATGGGCACTCGGATTTGAGGCACTCCTGCTGATACACCTTCCGATAGTTGCGGCATTCGGTATCATTGCCATCTGGTTCTTTTATGTACAGCACCAGCATGAAACGGCCTACAAGCAGTGGAAAGACCGCTGGGATTATATCCAGGCTGCTGTACAGGGAAGCACCTATTACAGACTGCCCAAACTGTTCCACTGGCTGACAGGAAACATCGGGTACCACCATATACACCACCTGAATCCGCTGGTACCCAACTACGAACTGGCGCGCTGCCACCACGAGAATCCGATCATGGAGAAGGTAGCGAACAGCATTACGTTTACCGAGAGTCTGAAGTGTATCTTCAACAAACTCTGGGACGAAGATCAGCAGCGCATGATATCCTTCCGCGAATATCGTCAGCGTTACGCGACTAAATAGCGCTCATTCCATGCTCTGCCAGTACCGCCGGCAGATCCCTGACAGCTATAATCTCCACGCCCTCGCGCACCCGTGCGCGGGGCGCAGTGGGGGCAACAACAAAGACGGGCAGCATACCCAGATCCTTCATTGCTTCCGTATTGCCTTTTGAAACAAGCGGGCTGTTGCTGTACTTGAACTCGAAGGCGATTGTGGGAACTGTACCCTTCATCAGTACCAGATCAAGTTCAGCGCCGGCAGCCGTTCGATAAAAGAATGGCATCACAGAAGGTTTCAGAGAGGAAATGATCTGCTGGATACAGAATCCCTCCCAGGAGGCCCCCTTCAGAATGTCTCCTTCCAGTTCAACAAACTGACCACCCCTCTCAGGTAATGTAAAATTCCGGAATCTCTCACGTATATCTTTGGCGATTTCACCAGCCGTTTGGAGGGATTATTATGATACGGTTCCAATGTTCGAAGCAAATATGCATGCTCCAGAAACTGAAGGTACTGTTTCACTGTTGGAACTGAGAGTTGCATTGTCTGTGCCAGTCCGGAATAGTTTACAAGCTGCCCGTGAAGTGATGCCACCACGCGCAGGAACCGTGCGAGTTCAGGAGGAGTGGTGCGGAGTTTACTCACCCCGAGTTCCCTTGAAACAGTATCCGCCATGAAATCTCGCGGTGACGATGCTGAATGATACCTGCAAATTGTTTTGATCGAACCCGGTCAGCCAGGACATATTGAATTTGACTTTATCCTGACTTTTGGCAAGTTGGAGCCTCCTACCTTTGCAGGCCAATATTAAAATCAACTTTCATGCGTATCTCTTTCGTTTGTCTTTCCCTTGCACTTTCTTTCGGGCTGAAAGCCCAGCATACAGCACCGGCAGCTACTGTTCCGGTTGCGGAAACCCACCTGAAAAATATCAGACAACTCACTTTTGGCGGCGATAATGCCGAGGCATACTGGAGTCCGGACAGCAAGTGGCTTACTTTTCAGAGCAACTACAAGAAGTGGGGACTTGAGTGCGACCAGATATTTGCCATGAAAGTAAGCGAGGCTGCGGGCGACAGCCTGTACAAACCAAAGACAATCAGCACATTGAAGGGTCGCACAACTTGCTCATTCTTCATGCCTGACGGTAAACACATCCTGTATGCCAGTACCCACGAAGGCGGTGAATCGTGCCCTCACATGCCTGATTTGCGGGCAGGAGGGAAATATCTGTGGCCTATTTTCGAGACGTACGATATATACATTTCTGATCTGAAAGGTAGTATCACCAAACAACTGACCGATGCCCCGGGGTACGACGCGGAGGCTGTTCTGAGTCCCAAAGGAGACAAAATAGTTTTCACCAGCGACCGTTCGGGTGATCTGGAGCTCTGGATCATGGATCTCAACGGGTCCAATCAGAAGCAGCTCACTTTTGACCTGGGCTACGATGGGGGTGCCTTTTTCAGTCCGGATGGCAAAAAACTGGTATTCCGGGCCAGCAGACCAAAAACGGCGGAGGAAATTACCGAGTACAGGGAATACCTGAAGCAGCACCTGGTTGCACCTACCAATATGGAAATATATACGGTGAACATTGACGGCACTGATCTCCGTCAGATCACCAGTCTCGGCAAAGCCAACTGGGCTCCCTATTTCCATCCAAATGGGAAAAAAATTATATTCAGCAGCAACCACCACTCCAAGCGTGGTTATGACTTCCAGTTGTATATGATCAACGCCGATGGCAGTGGCAATCTGGAGCAGATCACGTCCGAGAGCGTTTTCAACTCGTTCCCGATGTTTTCTCCTGACGGGAAGAAACTTGCATTTTGTTCCAACCGGAATAACGGAGGAACCAGGGATACCAATGTTTTTGTAGCTGACTGGGTTGACTGAGCGTACGCGCGCAACAGACATCAGGGAAGAAATCGGGAAAATCAGGTTTGATTTTCCGACCTTTGCCTGAAATAACTATTATGAAACGACCTTTCATACTTATTCTGGGTGTTCTGTGGCTCTTTGGCTGCCAGACTGGCGGCCCTGCCCTCTATTCGCAGGAACAGATCATTCCTGTTGAAAAATCACTGGTGTGGAAAATATCGGGTAACGGACTTAAAAAACCGAGTTATCTGTATGGCACTATTCACCTGATTCCCAAAGATGAATACGAGATGCCGGAAAGTATCCGGGAGGCACTCGACCACTGCAAAAGGGTAACTTTCGAGATTGACATGAAGGAACTCACCAATCTGAGAACACAATTCAGTCTGATGACAAAGGCCTTTATGCCGGGCAACAAGACTCTCAAGGATTTGCTGACTCATGAAGACTACGCCTATGTAAAGCAGAAAATGGCCGACAGGGGCCTTCCCGGTGGTATGATGGAGCGAATGAAGCCCATGTTTCTGAGTACCATGATGAGCAGCGATGAAGATTCGGAGAACACAGGCTCAATGACCTCTGTCGAGATGGAACTGTACAGAAGTGCACGCCGCAGAAAACTGGAAACAGCCGGGCTGGAGACTACGGCCTACCAGATGGCTATTTTTGACAGCATACCCTACAGAGATCAGGCAAAAATGCTGGTTGACGGACTCCGCAGCATGGAAATGGATACCACTTCCGGTGGCCAGAGTGAGCTGGAAACTATGTTGCAGATGTACCGCGATGAAGATATCAACTCTATGCAGAAGATGATTTCGGAGGAAGAAGGTATGGGGCAGTATGAAAATTTGCTGCTCGGCAAGCGAAATCTGAACTGGATTGCCCCCATGTCACGTATGATGCAGGAAAAACCCACCGTTTTTGCCGTTGGGGCCGGCCACCTCGGAGGGCCGGGTGGAGTAATTGCCTTGCTGAGAGCCAGAGGCTACAGGGTCGAGAAGGCAGGGAATTAGCACCGGATTAACCCAGCCAGTAACCAATAAGGACGGCTGTAAAACCGGCCTGGTACCCTCTCCATATGTCCCGTGGTTCATGATCGGTGTTGCGCAGGGAGAGATATCCCACCAGCCCGGCCAGTAAGATACTGATATACAATACCAGATTCATACTCAGATATACCTGACCAACAGCCACAGAGGTACCCGGCCACGCGAAGGCGAGAATAAC
Organism: uncultured Bacteroidota bacterium; assembly: GCA_903836265.1. GTDB lineage: Bacteria > Bacteroidota > Bacteroidia > Chitinophagales > Saprospiraceae > M3007. Next base: position 4,034 of record CAILQK010000087.1, read on the forward strand.
AAGCATTGCAATCAAGCTGCCCATACCCGTGGCGTACATACTTATTTTGCTGAAGATATTGACAAAAAATGCCAGAAACAGAGCGATACAAGCCCCCAGAGTAAATTTTGCATATAATTCCGGCACCATTCCTCCCATAAAATTCTTGTACAGCCACAGATAGAATACACCGGAGACAATGTACGGTCCAATGCGCTCCTGCTTGTCAGGCATTTCCAGCTTTTTAATCAGCCCGAGCGGTTTCATCAGCACCACCCCCAACACAGGAATCAGGAAACTTGTACTGAACACAGACAAAAGCAGCAGTACACTGCGCTGTCCGCCTCCGAATGCAAAGGGGTTGGCTGACATCATCAGCAACAGAATATACGTCAGAACAAGAAGAGGATGGAATAGCAGCACCAGACAAACAAGATGATTTGATGAACAAACAGGAGTCAAAAGTAAGGCTAATGCCGGAACGGTTCCAGACTTTTCTTGTCGGGTTTCACGCGCATGCCACGTTGTTTGAGCAACCGCAGTATTCCGGTACTCCCACCAAGATGAGCCACACCCACGGCACAGAACAGACTTTGATCCGATGACAATGCTTCAAACCTCGTTGCCATTCTGATGTTTCTTTCATCGGAGAGCGCCTGTCGCTGGTTATGCAGTGATTTTCGGGCAACCCGGCCGAGTTCCTGAATATTTCCGGTGGCATACATTCTCAACATGTAATCTGTTTGTCGCTGCGCACTGCGGTGGTGTTTCAGATAACGCACCAGATTGGCAGCATGGGCAGAAACTGGAATTCGGCGCACAATATCAATCTGGCCGATTAAACTTTCCATTCCTGCCACCTTTTTACCTGCGTTCATGGCAGTTTGCCACAACATTTCATCAGGAGACGTATCATAATCACTCTGAAGGTTACCTTTCATCAGTGCCGACCACACAATGAAGGGATGCTGTCCAATGAGTGCACCTGCATCAGTATTGAGGCACTTTTTCGCAAGGAACTCCAGCTGCTTCCATGCACCCCTCGGAAGAAGCTCCTTCAGCGTTTGTCCAGCAGGAAGTCGGATACCTGTATCCAGCGCCACATCGCTCATCTCACCGAGGTCGAATTCACCCGCGAAACAATCACACGAAAGGAGGCGCTCAACCGCAGCGTCTATCCAGACGAAGGCACGCGAATCGGGAGCGTGTACCGTTCCGAACAAGTAAGATACCGGGCCATCGGGAGGTGTTATTTCCCAAAGAGGTGTCAGTTTTTTCTTTTTCATTACCGTATTCCCATACCGAGCAGCACGGCAATTGCAATAATCATGACAGCTGTCAGCTTTTGAACGGCCTCCAGCGTGATTTTTTTCATAAAACGGTTGCCTACCCATGCTCCGGCGAAGGCACTGAGTGTGGCTACCAGCAATATTTGCCATTGACCGGATACCTCTCCGTTCATGAAACCGTTGAAGTATACAGGGAGCCTGGAAAGATCAACCATGCATGCGATCACTACCCCGGTGGCTATATATACCTCTTTGGGCAAACCGGTATTTACCAGAAATGCTGACCGGAGAGCGCCCTGATGGCCGCTTAATCCGCCGAAAAAGCCGCTCAGTACCCCACCTGCAGTCAGAAATTGGCTGGTAAAGTTGAGCGCTTTGAGTGCAGGTACGATTTCCATCAGCGCAAAAAAGATCATCACGATGGAAATAACAAATCCAAGCGGACTTACACTGTACAGGCTATCGCCCATTTTATAAGAAAACAGCGGTTTCATATTATCCAGATATCCCAACAGGAGTGCCCCGGCGATGCCGCCGATTACTGAGGGGATACCAAAACGGATAACCATTTCCCTGGAAGCATTGGCTCCCAGCAGAGAAAGCTTGAATATGTTATTAAGGAAGTGGACAACACCCGTTAGTGCCACAGCCACGGGCAGTGGGAAAAACAGTCCGAAAACGGGCATGAGGATAGTGCCCAGACCAAAGCCGGAAATCAGTGTGAGCAGGGAGGCCAGACAGGCCACTATCGCAATAATCCAGATCATTTATCAATCTTTACCACCGCTTTCACCCACGAAATAATCTTCGCGGTTTTTGAACAGGACATTAAATGTAGTCATACTTCCGTAACAGCGGGTGATGTATTGCTGCAGATTCACCTTATCCTCATCATCGAGCTTTTTGTGTGCATTGATTTGCTGCTCGAGCACGCGCAGGCGATCGCGCATCATTACAATTTTATGGAAGAAGGTATCTACGGGTATTTCCTTTGGTTGAACACCATCGGCCTGTAAAACCATTTTCCCGTTTTTCCAGCGATCGCCGAGTTCCACTTTTTCCAGATTCACACCCGCCCACGCGCGCAGGATTTTGGCCAGCGATTGCTCAGCCTCAGTAAATGTGACAGCCTCTTCCGCCGGAATATGCTCGACAACTGTCCAGCTGGAATACTCTTTACCCACCATTTTCAGCCCGAACTGAGTGAAACAAACCTCATAGGCCGCTACGTGCAGCCTTACGATAACCCCGTCGCCGAAAGCAGGATGCTTGACGCGGGAGCCAACTCCCAGATAATTCATTGTTGTTTTTGTTTGATTGCGGAGCAAAGATAGTACGAGATTCACAAAAACAAGGGCCGCTCTGTCATTCCGAAACGCCCCTGTACTTGTTACCGGGTGTGAATGTGATAATGCTTGCCAGCATGACAGCCGGTATCGTGCAATTTCTCCCGTCCCCCACTTGCTTTCCTCAAAAAAAGGATGTAACTTTGAATCAGCTTCATTCAAAACACCCTTTAATATGCCAAAAAAGAAAACACGGGATATCCGGTCTCCCCATCATCCACATGACAAATACGCACGGAATATCCTGCAGAACAAAGAACTGGCCACCGACATGATCAGGCTCTCGCTGCCAGCGCACATACTCGATACCATTGACCTCACGTCGCTGACACCCGGAAAAGAATCGTTTCTGGACGATCAAATGGCCGA
>CAILQK010000088.1 GCA_903836265.1 uncultured Bacteroidota bacterium
GTATTCGCAGGACGATGAAGGCGTTTTTTCATCCTATTTTTTACATAAAACTGCCGGAAACCTGCATTTCCTTTTCAACGATGAAATCAAATACGAGAACACCTGCAGCGAATACATTCTCTCGCCCACTGGTATTTTCGACCGAAACGGCCTGCTGAACACCGTAAACCAGAGTTTGCGCCTTCGTTTCAGGGATGCCATACAACTGAGCTCCACGGAAACGCTGGTACCATCCGAATTCAGAAACAAACTGAGGCTGGTACTGATCAGGTATTAGCCCTTCACCTTCAATATTTTTATTTCCACCCGCTGGTTCGTCTTCCGGCCTTCAGCCGATGTGTTCGGTACGAGAGGCAGGCGTTTCCCGTATCCTTTATAGACGAGTCGCTTCGAGTCTATCCCCTTGTCTGCCAGATAGTCGGCAACGGCTTTGGCACGGGCGGTTGACAACTGGTCGGCAAAGGAATCGCTGGGCAGGTTGTTGGTATGCCCGGCTATTTCGATCATCACTGCGCTGTTTTCTGTCATGAAATCGAACAGCTCGTCGAGCATAGGCAGTGCTTCCGGTTTGATGGTGGAGCTGTCGGTATCGAAATTCAGCAGGCGCATCCGGATGGTCTGGCCGTTCTCCAGAGAACCGGTGAGTTCCGGAAGTATCCGCTTTTCTGTTTCGAAGTCAATAGTTTGAGTGCATCCGTTGGCGTCGGTGACGGTGACGCTGTGCTTGCCGAGTGGCAATTTGGGCGCCGACAAGCCGGTCTGTCTGGTATCCCAGAGAATGGAATACTTGGGCGTACCGCCTTTCACGCTCAGCTCAGCCTTCCCGTCGCTGTTGCGCTCGCTGGTAGCGCCGATATTTCGGACAAGGGTAACCTCCAGCGGCGTAACGGCTTTCAGCGTAACCGAAGCTGTTTTTGTTACACCTTTGGCATCAGTTACTGTTACGGTGTAGGTCCCTCCATCGAGGCCCGACGGAGTGTCGGCGGTGGCTGCCGGACTGTTCCATGAATAAGTGAATGGCCCTTTCCCGCCGGTTACTTTCACACGAAGCGCAGCCTTGTCACCGGCGCATTTGATGGATTTTTCCTCGGTGAGAGCGACCGCAAGTACAAGTATGTTCTCACGAATTTCAAAAGTGGTATTGGCGATGCATCCGTTGGCATCGGTGACTGTCACGCTTTGTTTTCCCGGTGGAAGCGCTGTGGCGGCGGCCGTTGTTTCGCCACTGCTCCAGGCAAACGCAAATGGCTGTACGCCGCCTGTGGCCTTCACCGCGGCTTTCCCGTCGGTACCACCTGTGCTGGCAGGCGCCTGTACTTCGGCAGCAGCAGAAAGCTGGGCCGGCATCTTCACACTGATAGAACTGCTGGCAGTATTTCCTGTAGCATCAGTTACCGTGAATCCGTACATGCCCGTTGACAGGAGAAGGGGTTTTCCAGATTCAATGTTCGGGTCGCTCCACACAAATTTGTAAGGTTTCTTGCCGCCGCTCACATCGGCAGACAGCGTGGTTTTATCGCCTGCACAGCGGGGAGCTACTATTTCAGAGAGGCTGATTGTGAGCGGAGGAATATTTTCGTCTATTCCCAGCCCTGTAGCTGCCGTACAACCGTTGGCATCTGTCACCGTTACTGTGTGGGCTCCGGATTTCAGGGCAGAAGCCTCCGCTGTGGTTTCACCATTGCTCCAGACGACAGAATAAGGCTCTGCTCCTCCGTTCACCCTGGCCAGCGCCTTGCCATCGGCAGTTCCGATTCCGGCCGGACTTTTCATTGAGGCAGAAATGGTGAGCTGGGCCGGCTGATTTACTTTGACGGAAGCGGAAGCCGTAGCTCCCGTCACATCCGATACAGTTACCGTATATTCACCTGCGCTTACACCCGGCGTGGTTCCCGTAACCGACGGTGTATTCCAGACGTATTTGAACGGGCCTTTCCCGCCGTTAACTTTCACCTCCAGTGATGCCTTCTGGCCGGCACATTTGATATTGACCGTTACAGAAACAGCTGCCGAAAGGGGCAGAATATTCTCCGTTATATCTATGGAAGCAGCAGAGGCACATCCATTGGCATCGGTAACTGTGACGCCCTGTTTGCCGGCAGACAAACGGGATGCCGAGGCGCCGTTTTCGCCGCTGCTCCAGCTGAAATTATAGGGTGCGGTTCCACCCGAAGCTGCAGCGGAAGCCTTTCCATCAGCGGAAGCTACTCCTGCCGGAGCGATGACGGTGGCCGTCACATCAAGCCGGGCCGGCTGGTTTACCTGGATAGCAGCAGAAGTAGTGGTACCCGCGGCATCGGTGAGGGTGACACTGTAGGTTCCCGCAGGGGCGCTTGTGCGCTCGCCCGCGAGCGAGGGGACATTCCACACATAACGAAACGGGCTTTTCCCGCCGGTTACACTGACTTCAAGACCCGCTTTTTCACCCGGGCATTTTATCGGTGTCGTTTCACGCACAACCACAGACAGGGGAAGAATATTTTCCGGAACGACGACAGTTGCCGTGGCCGCACAGGCATTGGCGTCAGTCACCGAAACCGTGTGCCTGCCGGCAGTTAAACGGGATGCCTCGCGGGCATCCTCACCGTTATCCCAGCTTATCCTGTAGGTAGCCATACCACCAGTAATGTCAACCGTCGCCTTGCCATCAGACGCCCCGATACCTGCAGGGGCAGTAACTGTAGCGGTGGCGGCGAGCAAATCAGGCTGTTTTACACTGATACTGGCAGTAGTAGCAGCGCCGGAGCCGTCCGTTACAGTAAGGACATATTCGCCGGCTGGTACGGCTGGGCTGGTCCCCCTGACTGAAGGCACGCTCCATACATACTGATAGGGTTCCTTGCCACCGGAGGCCTTCACCTCGAGTACAGCCTTCCCGCCGGAGCATTTGATCCGGTCACGTTCGTTCAGGGTTACCTTCAGCGGGTCTATGCCTTCCGGGATGAAAACCGAAGCTGTTTGCGTACAGGCATTTTCATCTGTGACGGTCACATAATGCAATCCCGGCGACAGTTCATTGGTGGCAGCGGTGGCCTCCGAGTTATCCCAGCGGAAGAACATGGAGCCCGTTCCACCCTCCACGATTGCCAGCGCCTTGCCATCCGATTTGCCCGGACTGGTTCCAGCCTGAAGGAGCGTGGATACGGTGAGCTTTTTGGGTTCTTTTATGACAATAGTGGCAGTGGCCGTAGTACCTGCGGCATCTGTGGCGGTAACCGAGTAAGTGCCTGCACCCACTCCGTCTGACAGTTTGACGGCTGGCGACCATTGGTATTCCCTGTAGGGAGTCTTGCCACCTACCGCGGCGACTGTCAGGTTTGTTTTTTCACCATGGCAGCGAATGGGGCGTGCTTCGCGGAGAATAACAGCGAAAGCATCCACTTTGGCATCAATTTTTACATTGGCAGTAGCTACACATCCATTGGCATCTGTGGCGGTAACTGCATGGTTGCCCTCTGTCAGTTTCACCGCATTGAACGTGGTTTCGCCGCTGTCCCATTTGAATGTATAAATTCCGGTTCCGCCCTTTGCCTGGGCGATAGCCTTCCCGTCGGCACCACCTGCGGAGGCAACGCCCTGCGGAGTGGCAGTCAGGCTGAGTGCTGCCGGTTCGCCTACCGATATCTCTGCAGTAGTAGTCGCACCCGCTGCATCGGTAACAGTAACCGAGTAGTCTCCGGCTTTGACAGTGGCTCTGTCGCCCTTGAATGACGGGTTGCTCCAGGCATACTGATATGGCGTTTTCCCTCCTGTTACCTTTGCAACCAGCAAGCCGGTTTGTCCGGCGCACTGGATATTGCTCTCCAGCTTCAGATCAGCCTGCAGAGCCTGACCCTGTACCGTGATGGTGACAGTGAGTGTCATGGTACAGCCTTTTGGGTCGGCTACTGTAACTTTGTGTTCGCCGGGCGTAAGCTGAGTGGCCTGTACCTTGTTTTCTCCATTATCCCAGGTAATGACGATACCACTGGCATTGGTGGCAATATCCACCTCGGCGGAGCCATCGGCGGCTGTGGCAGAGCTGGCCGGCTTTTTCTGACGCACCTTGAGCTTGAGCCTGTTATCGGCAATCACCCTTTCGGCCGTCCGGCTGATACCCTTGCTGTCGGTAACCGTCACCAGATAAGTGCCGGCGCCAAGGCCCGCCGGGCGATCGCCGGACAGCCCGGCATTCCAGTTATAGGTGAAGGGAGGCGTACCACCGGTTACCTTTGCAGACAGGGCAGCATCGCGGCCGTTTCCCTCGCAGCTGATCGGGGCGGCCAGTTCGAGATTAAGGATCAGGTTGGAAGCCTTGTCAATACTGTAAAGGCCCTTGTCACTGGTACCTATCCACACGGCGCCATCCTGATCAACAGCAATACAGGTACCATACTCGCTGGTGTAGTATTCGGGACCGCCGAACGTATCGTACGTATCTTCGGTCATGTCGTGGCGGGTGACAATACCGGAAAGCAGCCACAACTTGCCGGACGGATCAATGTCGAAGTCGGTGATATCTCCTTCAATATTTTTATCTTCAATGGGCAGATCAGACCATTTTTCACCACCCGGCGCTTTGGAAATGACACCCTCCGATAGTACATAAATAGTACCATTGAACTCGCGCACACGTTCGGCAGTGAACCCGCTGAGTGCCGCCTTCCAGCGTCCGGGCGCACCGTACATCAGTCCGCCCTCATTGCCGACCCACAACCTGCCGGAAGCATCCTGGAATATGGAACTGATATTTGGTGACTTGAGTTTCGAATTCACCGGGAGATACTGCTGCACCATTTTGAATTCGGGCTGCGTGGCAAACTGTATCAGTCCGGCCTCATCGGTACCGAGCCAGAGCATCTGGGTTTTCATATCGTACCAGGCGGCCGTAACGGTACAGGGAGTTGATACCTGTTCCCTGAATTTTTCAACCGGCCAGGCGTAATTGGCATTCCCGCCCCTGAACGACAACACATTCATCGTACCGGCCTCAACAGGAACAGGCGTGGCCAGATCATTGGCTTTCACCTGAAAAACCCCTTTTTTATTGGCAGCATACCGATGGCCGGTGAAGTCAGCCACAACATTCACCACGCCCACAGAGCGGTCAATAGCGCTGCAGCGCGTCACCTCGAGGCCCGCCTTTTGGGCGAAAGAATATGTTGACGCCAGAAGCAGGGCCGGCAGAAGAAAATATTGCTGGAATGCAGAACGAGATATAGACATCGGCTGATTGCTTGAAATGGTCATGGTCCGCTGAAAATGGCCGCAAAATTATAGAGAAAAACGGCCACAATCAGAAGATTAAACGCAAAACAGGTCAAAAAATTGAAAAAAGGTTGATAATACATACATTTTACTACCTTCGCGATATGCTTCTTCTCGGTTTTGACATTGGGTCTTCATCTGTAAAGGCAGCGCTGGTGGATACCGACACCGGACGGACGCTTGGTGTAACCCGGCATCCGGAAACAGAAATGCCCATCTCTGCGCCTCATCCCGATTATGCGGAACAGGATCCGAGCGACTGGTGGCGGGCTGTTTGCGAAGCCACGCGGAAACTGCTTGCACAAACAGGCGCGCACGCAGGCGATATTGGCGGTATCGGTATCGGGTATCAGATGCACGGACTGGTGTGCGTTGACCGGCACGGACAGGTTCTGCGGCCTGCTGTCATCTGGTGCGACAGTCGGGCCGTAACGCAGGGGCAGAAAGCGTTTGAGGATGTCGGAGAAGCATACTGTCTGAACCACTACCTGAATTCTCCGGGAAATTTCACAGCCTCCAAACTGGGGTGGGTGAAGCAACACGAGCCTCATATTTTTGAAAAAATACACAAAGTCATGCTTCCCGGTGATTACATCGCCTTTCGCATGACAGGTGAAATGGCTACCACCATTACCGGGCTCTCCGAAGGCATCTTCTGGGATTTCCAAAAGGGAACTGTGGCGACCAAACTGATGCGTCACTTCGGTTTCCCTGATGATATTTTGCCGGAAACAGTGCCTGTATTTTCCATACAGGGCACCCTCTCGGGAAATGCCTGTGAGGAAATCGGGCTGCCAGCCGGTATCCCTGTTTGCTACAGGGCGGGCGATCAGCCGAATAATGCACTGGCACTGAATGTACTCCGCCCCGGCGAGGTTGCTGCCACCGGCGGCACCTCCGGTGTGGTGTATGCCGTGAGCAGCGAACCGCTATTTGATTCGAGGGTACGGGTGAACAGTTTCGCGCATGTGAATTATACCCATGAAAATCCGCTGACAGGTGTTTTGCTGTGCATCAACGGAACGGGAAGTGCATACCGGTGGGCGCGACAATCATTCGGTCATCAGGCATATTCCTACGACGAGCTGGAAAAAATGGCTGCCAAAGTTCAGATTGGTTCCGACGGACTGCTGGTACATCCTTTTGGTAACGGCGCCGAACGCGTGCTTGGCAATAAAAATCCGGGAGCCACTTTTTCGGGCATACAGTTCAACCGGCACGAACCGCGTCACGTCTATCGCGCCATACTGGAAGGCATAGCCTGTTCATTCATGTATGGCATGGAAGCCATGCGGGAGATGGAAATTTCTCCCAAAATAATGCGGGCGGGAGCCGACAATCTGTTCCAGTCGGACATTTTCACGCAAACACTGGCAACACTTTCCGGTATCCGTATCGAGATCAGATCCACCACCGGGGCTGCCGGCGCCGCTTTTGCTGCCGGAGTGGCTGCTGGCGCGTATAACAGTATCGAAGAAGCCATGCAGGAAAGTCCGGTACTCCGCACCGCAGAGCCCGATGAAAAAAAACGGAGCCTGTACCGGGATTTGTACCAGCGCTGGAAAAAAAACCTCTATTGATTGAATATGAACAAACAGGAAGAAATAACCTACGAGGCAGCGTGGAACGAACTGCAACAGATAGTGGCCGAATTGCAGGCCGAATCAGTCTCCGTGGATCAGCTGGCCGAAAAAGTGGAACGCGCCGCCGCGCTGGTGGCCTTCTGCCGAGCCCGCCTGCGGCAAACGGAAGAGCGGCTCGACCAGCTGGTGGGAAGTTGAGGTCGGGAGGCTTTTACCCGGTATTCTGAATTTTGAACTCTTTAGAAACAAATTTCAAAACGATGTACGCATCAAAAACCCTACTTTTCCTTTCACTCGCCGCAAGTATCTGGGCCTGTAAAGCCGCACGTACTCCCGCTTCACCCGAAAACGACCGAAGAGCCATTATGGAAATGCTCGCAAACTACCGGTCGTCTATTAATCAGGCCGATACCACGCTGGGCAAGAAGGTGTTTCTGACCAATGAAAACATCAGTTTCATTCACCCGAGAGGACATCAGCATGGCTGGGAGGATATTAAAGCAAACATCTACGGCATGTTTGGCAGCAAATTTTCACAGCGGGATCTGAAAAGCAGTAATGAAACCGTCACTCTGTACGGAGATATGGCTGTACTTGAGTTTTACTGGGTGTTTGACGCCACATTTTCCGGCGACAACCCCAGGAATATACAGACAAAAGGACGGGAAACCCAGGTTTTGAAGAAAATCGGCAAGGACTGGAAAATCGTCCACATTCACTATTCGGGTATGCCGGCCACGCAGGAGCGACAGGGTTTCTGACCGCCAGCTCTCACCCAAAAAACAGGGGCATGCCTCATCGGCACGCCCCTTATATATGGACACCCGCAACCATGTGGGGTGGAACGACGGCGGTCCCGCTCAAAGGCAGGGATTCCACCGTTTTCTTTGTCAGTCAGACGACCTGACCACTTTTTTTGACGTAATACCACCCTTGTCGTCACGCAGGGTAGCCAGATAAATTCCGGCAGGCCAGTTTCCTGCGGTAACGGGCGCCTCGTACTCACCTTCAGACAGTGTGCCCATATCGCGCCACTCAATCAGTCGGCCCGACATGTCGCGTATCTCCAGCCAGACCTCAGATCTCCGGTTCAGCGAGAAGCGAACCAGCAGTTGATCCGCTACCGGATTGGGCTGAACAGCGAAGTAATCGGTTGCACCCACAGGTTCTGCGGCAGGCAGGGTAACATACGGAGGCAATTCCACCTTTTTGTCGAGGTAGAGCCGGTATTCGCCCGGCACCATACTGAATGTAGCGGGCACGCCGGAAGTCACCAGCAGTGTATCGCCGGTGTAATATTCGTACCAGTATCCTGTATGCTGAAATGAAGGGTTCACCACCGAATTGGCCGTTGTACCCACGTTGGCGAATACGGCCACATTCATATCCGGGTGGTTCAGGAATACCGAACGAATAGCCCCCCCATTCAGGTTGGCCTGAAAACTGCCGGTTTCAAAAACATCGTGACTTTTCCGGAGCTGAAGCAGTGAAGCGGTGGCATCATACAGGTGCCTGCGCCAGGGATCGTTGAA
>CAILQK010000089.1 GCA_903836265.1 uncultured Bacteroidota bacterium
CACGATGAAGTGCTCGCCGCTCTGGCTCGTGCAAAACAGGTCGAAAATGGCACTCCGGCTGTCTGACGTCAGACCGGTCTGTTCATTTTTTGCATAAGTGAGGTCGGTAATCCGGTGCTTCTCCGGGAGTATTTCATTCAGAAAACTGATCAGTATGTCCTTGTTCGGCTCCGAGCCGAACAACTTCTTGAATCCGAAATCTGTGAACGGATTGATGTACTTGTCGGTAAGCGGCATGGCGCTGGTACGGCGGTCTCTTTTCATGGGTTAATGTGTCAAAGGTAGTGGTTAAATGAAGTTTGTGTGTTGATTTACTTCAAAGTTAACCACTTTTTCTGACAAAAGCAAGCTGTATTTTTAAAACTACTCGAGTAACCCTTTGTAATCGTCATATCTGGATTCCTCCTGTTTCATTTCAAGCAAGTCCATGAGCTGCCCCTCGTAGAGCGATTCGAGTTCCACAGCTGTTCGGGCCGTCCGGATTTCTATGGTTCCGTTACTGATTTGTTGCATGCGCCAATGGTAAGTTCGCTTCATACGTTCGAATATTTCGGCAGCAACGGCGGTGTGGTCGGCGCCCGCTGATGCCTGTAATGCCTGCCGGAAGGCATGATTGTTGCGCGCCACCAGTTTGCCGTCCTCCAGAATAAAGTAGGCGGTGTGTGGCCAGCTGTTTTCAGTCGGCAAAAGGTGCGCATACAGTACCAGTTGCAAATCCTCTCCGTTGCGGATCAGTTCCTTTCTGCGATTGGTACCACTCCATTTGATATCGAGTATGGCCAATTCTTCGCCCCGGCGCAGCACCAGGTCTGCTTTTCCCCGCACGGGCATACCGCAGAATACACCCTCGAGTTTTTTCTCGGTATCCTCTACTGTCCAGCCATTCTCGCGGATAATACTGACCAGATTCCAGGCGGCCGTTTTAACTCTCCGGATGAAGGCATTGCGCTCGGGTTCCCTCCCGTAAAGCAACAGGGGGGCGCCTTCCCGGGGCAGCAGGTCAGAAGCGATGGCATCAATTTTCCCGAAAACATCTTCCCTGCTCATGGTGTTCAGATGCTCCATCAGCAGTATCTCAAAAATACGGTGGGCCAGACTGCCGAGCAACGTGGCATGACCCGTTACGCTGAGCAGTGACGAAGGGAAAAGCCGCAGTTTCTGTCTGAAAAACCAGCGATGCGGGTAGTAGAAAAGCGACTCCAGGCTGGTTGGCGTTTCGTACTCTGCACCGGAAACAAGATTCGGTCGTCGCAGGTGTACCTGCGCGCGCGGGCGAGCGGGCGGGCGGACCTGCAACACAACCCGGTCCGGGTGACTGAAAAGTAACTTCAGACGCTCCAGGTCGGCGGTAATGTCGGTATGATAAACGCAACTGTCAAACTTGTCACCCAGCCTGACTTTCAGGTCGCTAAGCAGCAGGTGGGGAGGCGTTTCGGCGCCGTCCACCTGTCCGGGTACCACTAGTATAATAGTGCCTGTAGTATAGTCAAGCGGCTTTCTGTTAAGTATCTGATTCATCTGGCTGATTTCCCGCTGTGTACGGAGTGAGACACCCCTGGATGCGAGCCAGTCTCGCTCCCCCTTTCTCCATCTGTCGGGCGGCGGCGCATCGCTGTTATGTACAAAATTCCACCATACTAGCGACTCCACCTCTCCTGCCAGTGAGCCCGGCTGCCTCACGAACTGAAGGGCACCCGCTTGTGCGGGCGTGATTTGCATGGGAGCGGCCTCAATGATCGTTCGAACGATACGCTCCAGCTCAAGAAAAGAAATCCACTGTTCGGGAATAGCACGCAGGAGTTCTGCAATACGACCGGCCTGTTCGGCGAGCAAAAGCAGTGAGCTGTCTGATTTGCCGCCATCCTCGTACTGTCCGAGAGCCCAGTCGAACAGATAGGAATAAAGAGCCTCTGCCTCTGACGCAGGAGCCACCTTGTCGGCGGAAAAGCGGATGCGCCGGAACCAGAAGTTGTACTGTTCCCTGATTTTGCCATCCGGGTCATTTTTTTCAAAAAATCCTTCCACCGCTGCCACCCAGTTGGCACTGAAAAAGCCGGGCTTTTCGGCCATTACGCGGGCAATTTCGAGCGCAAGTTCATTATTAAGGGGTTTGACTGGCAGCGTAAGGAATTCCATCACCTTGAAAACATCTACCGGTTCCCAGAGAAACGCGGGAGCCAGTTTAAGTGCCTGCAGGGAGGGGCGTGCCAGCGAGGCAGAAGGAATACCCACGGCAGGCAATGATTCCGAAACAAGGCTCTGTTCCAGCATCAGGCTGTTTCCCGGGGTGAGCATCAGGGGCCTGAACGACTGATTTTCACGCAGCAGCTGCGCCAGGAAAACAGCCGCATCACTGTCGCGACGGCAATGCAGCACAACCGTCTGCGGACTGTGCTTTACTGTTTCAGCAGGGGGAGGAATCACCCGGCAGCCAGATTTTTCAAGTAATGCCAGCAATCGCTTTATGACAGGCAACTGGTACTGAATATCTTCATGGACATGCAGTTCCCCGAGATTGATTTTGTTTGTGGAGAGGTGACTCATGACCAGTTCGAAACGATCGGCCAGCCCCATCAGCTCACCCTTCATACCCGGAGCGTACATTTTACTGCGAAATAAAGCTTCTACTGCGGACAGTGCAGCCAGTCGGGGTGGCGTACGGCCATCCGCTTCAAAATTCCAGCCGGCTCCCATCAGTTCATCTCTGAAAGAAAGCAGGCTCTCCGCTGTGGCGAAACGGTCGGATCGGAACGATTCCATGTAAAAACCATCGCCGTACTGCCCCAGTGCCTGTCGGTAAAGTTCAATACGTATGTAGTCCGTGTTTGGCGGATAGCCGCCGAGCCCGAGCTGGGCTTCCAGCCAGTGCAGCAAACCGCGCGGCCCCAGCCAGGCAGCCTTCCCCGAAACCCCGTCGGCAGAACTGACCGGGCCATCGAAATCAAAACCGAAGTGAATAATCATATCAGACAAAAGTAGGCAACTGCCGTGAATTATCGGCTGAAAAAGTGTGGGTATTGCAGCACACTGCCGGATTGAAGTATAACTTTGCGGCAGTTTTCACGATAGATGATTAAATGGAACAGAACGAAGCAGTCAAATCAAGCGATATTACCCTGCGAGTTGGTCTCGACGCAGAAAACGTACCCGTCAAAATTGAGTGGGGGGCCAGCGATCGCAATAACGGAGTACTGGAAGAATGCAAGGCCATGGCGATTGCACTGTTCGACAAAGAACATCGCGACACACTGCGCATTGATCTGTGGACGAAGGAATTGCAGGTTGTCGAAATGGATCGTTTCATGTACCAGGTGCTTCGCTCACTGAGCCAGACGTACCTGAAGGCTACCCAGAACAAGGAACTGGCAGAAGAAATGGCTCGTTTCGCTCATTATTTCGGTGAAAAGACCGAGATAATACCCAAGGGTGAGTGAACCCATGCCAGGGGTATGGTCTAATTCATACCCCGGATCCCGTCACCGGCAGACTTTGACAGTTTTTCTCCCCGTTCGTTCCTGACAAGCGGATGGTGCAGAAATCTGATTTCCCTGAACCCGGTTTCACCCAGTACGCCGGCAAGCCACTGCTGTGCCTGCGTGGACGGCTCCAGATCTTCCCCCCTGATAATGTGTGTTACACCAAAATGCAGGTCGTCAGCCACACTGGCCACCTGATATGCCGGCAGTCCATCGCGCCGACGCACCACGAAATCCTGCATAGACGGGTCAAGACCGTCAGTTTTTATTCTCCAGGCCACATCCGGATCGTCGAGAGAGAGACCCTGATTCCGAAACTCGGGCGGATAAATACCGCCGGCTGCGGTTACGTCCTTTCTTGATTTCCGGCAGGCGAACACGAGTCCCGTCTCGCGCAGGCGTGCGAGCACATCGTGATACAGATACAGGCGCCGGTGTTGCGACCAGTTGACTTCAAAATCGGCGGTGCAATCGGCGGTGATGGTCATTCCTGCTCCCGGACCGATATCCCAGTCGAAGCCGGCATGGCAAAGCGTTTCAAAAATACCTGCTGTATATTCCGGGCGTTTTCTGTCGGCATCCAGGTCATCAATACGCAGCAGGAGGCTGGCTCCGCGCGAACGCGCGGCATACCAGTTCAGGTAGAAATTGAGGATGTTACCCCTGTGCAGGAAACCTGAGGGAGTAGGTGCCATACGCAGGAGACTGCCGGGCACTACGCCTTGTACAAAATCCTTATACAGGGCGACAAAGTCACTGTTCAGATTTTCCGGACTGAAGTTTTTCAAATTCCCTGACAATTTCTTCGGGTGTTTTGCCGAGCAGTTTCAGAGCACTGTCGGCGTCATCTGCAAAGTCCTGGTCGGCGGGGTACTCCTGCAGGAACTGCTCGTACACAGCTTTGGCCTTCTGAAGGTCGCCGAGATCATTTTCATAGACAAATCCCGACATGAACAGAGCCATGGGTGCTTTCGGATGCTTTGGCATTTCCGAATGAACCCGCTGGTAGAGTTCGACTGCCCGTACAGATTTGCCGGCTGCCTTGGCCAGTGCAGCGGCTTTCAGGATTGTTTCTACCGACTGGCCGGGGTCGGTCGGCTTCTGCAGAGCTGCCAGCTCCTCCGACAACTGAATAAACCTGTCAGCTTTTGACGGATCAGACACTGCCGCTCCGCCCATTTCGGCATCGAGGGCAGCCAGCTGCGAGGTGAGTGCTGCCAGCTTTTCAGCCGGATTGCTTTGTGTACAAGCCGCGTAAACCAGGATCAGCAAGATCAGAATACTACATTTTCTCATCATATTTCTGAACGAAATTGAGATAAATTCATGAACCAACAAATTCAAACTTGCCCGCAGGAGATTTCACTGTAACCTTTTCGCCAACACTTCTTTTTACCTTGCCGATAATACGGGCTTCGACACCGAATTTTTCAGCAACAGACATGATTGTTTCGGCATGGCGGGCGGGCAGGTAAATTTCCATGCGGTGTCCCATGTTGAATACCTGATACATTTCCCGCCACGGTGTACCGCTGCTTTCCTGTATCAGGCTGAATAACGGAGGAACGGGGAAAAGGTTGTCCTTGACGATATGTGCGTTCTGAAAAAAGCGCAGCACCTTGGTTTGCCCGCCTCCGGTTACATGAATAAGCGCATGAATCTTCTTCCTGTGCTCTTTCAGTATCTCCTGCAGCACGGGCACGTATGTACGCGTGGGCGAGAGAATGAGTTTGCCGACAGTGACCTCCTGTCCGTCGGCAAGTGTGACCATATCGGTCAGTTTCCGGTTCCCGGTATAAACTACCGAGCGATCGAGATTGGGGTCAAAACTGTCGGGGTACTTTTCTGCGTAGTCATGACTGAGCACATCATGGCGGGCAGCGGTGAGGCCGTTACTGCCCATCCCGCCGTTATATTCCGACTCATAGGTGGCCTGTCCGAACGAGGCCAGTCCGACGATGACATCACCGGGGCGTATATCCGGTACAATTACTTCCTTCCTTTTCATTCGGGCGAAGACGGTGTATCCCACATCAATAGTGCGGACGATATCGCCCACGTCGGCTGTTTCTCCACCGGCCAGATGAATCTGAACACCGTGTTCGCGCATTTTTTCGGCAAAATCGGAGGCGCCGCGTATAACGGATGCGATGACATCACCGGGGACGAGCGTTTTATTGCGTCCGATGGTACCGCTCAGCACAAAATCGTTGATACAGCCGGAGCAAGCCATATCGTCGAGGTTCATCACGATTGCGTCCTGTGCCACACCGGCCCACACAGACATATCGCCGGTTTCGCGCCAGTACAGATAGGCGAGGCTCGATTTGGTACCTGCTGTATCGGCGTGAAGCAGATTGCAGTACTGCGGGTGACCGGCAGCCACGTCGGGCAGGATCTTGCAGAATGAAGCGGGAAAAAGTCCCTTGTCGAGGTGCGCGATAGCTGCATGTACCTCATCCTTGGAGGCCGAAACACCGCGTTTTTCGTATTTGATCATGCCTGTTTTGCGGAGTGAACCGATTTGAAGATACGCCTACTTTTCCCAGGAGCGATACCTGGCTGTTTCATCGTATATATGGTAAAGAATAGCCTTGTCAACATCAGAGAACACAGTACCCCTGCGCTGCATGACGACCGAGGCTGTTTCGCAAACCTCGTTGAATTTGTTGGTTCTATAGGGATTGTCGGGGCCGCCCCAGGAGAAATCGGGTACAAAATTGCGGATAAACCCACCACCGAATACATTGGCAGCTACCCCTACCACCGTGCCCGTATTGAACATGGTATTGATAGCGCACTTGGAGTGATCGCCCATCATCAGTCCGACGAACTGCTCGCCGGTGGGTTCGAACCTGTCGGACTCATAACTCCAGAGTTTGACCTCCGAATAGTTATTTTTGAGGTTTGAGTTATTGGTATCGGCACCCAGATTGCACCACTCCCCTATTACGGCATCTCCCAGATAGCCGTCGTGGGCCTTGTTGGAGTTGGCAATCATGACAGAGCGCGTAATTTCACCGCCCAGTCGGCAGCCGGGGCCAAAGGAACACGGGCCATAAATTCGGGCGCCCATCTTGACGATACAGTCGCGCGAAAGCGCCACCGGACCTCTCAGCGAGGAGCCCTCCATCAGTTCTGTATTGTGGCCGATATAAACGGGGCCGGTTTTGGTATTGAAGGTACAACCTTCCACCACAGCACCTTCCTCGATGAATATGCGGCCGGATGGCCCGATCACCTGATTTGTATCTGACAGCGGGAGCGACTGGCGACCCCGGGTGAGCAGTTCGAAGTCATCGGCGATCGCCTGGCCGTTCAGGCGGGTTATTTGCCAGAGGCGTGTGATAAATGTGATCGGGAAATCGGCAGGCAGTTCCACGCCTCCGAGTTCACTTGACTCTTCATCACCAATCAGGGATTCAAACCTCGCCTCATTCAGTCGGGCGGCCACCAGTTCGCCGTTGAAGAGCAGCGCCTCATTCAGGTTCAGCGCAAGGATACGTTCGCAGATCTGTTTGTCGGGGATCAGGCTGCCATTGATGATGAGGTTTTCATCTTCAACACAGATAGGGAATTTTTCCTGCAGGTATTCCTGTGTAATATAGGAAACGGTACCATTCAGGCGGCGCTCCCATTTTTCCCGGAGGGTAAGAATTCCGAGCCTCAACTCGCCGACGGGGCGGGTGGCCGTCAGGGGGAGCAGGCGATTTCTCGCGTCGCTGTCGAAAAGAATGATATTCATACTGGTAGCGGTGGTTGATTTACAGGGCAGTTCGGCTGCAAAATTAGGGGTTGGCCGCGATGTTGGGGGAATTATTACCGAAAAAGTAAGTAACCCTATTGAATTTCAGACCGGCCCCGGCTGCCGGCGGTTACAGGCCGAAAACAAAAATCCCGAACTTTTCGCATGGAAAGCCCGGGATTTATGTGGCACGAAAGCCGAAGATGCAGGCGAAACTACTTGGAGAATTTCGCGAATTTCTTGTTGAATTTATCAATACGACCTGCAGTGTCGACAAACTTCATCTTTCCGGTGAAGAAAGGGTGACTGTAGGCAGATATTTCCATTTTCACAAGGGGATACTCCTTGCCGTCTTCCCAGGTGATGGTTTCTTTTGAATTAACGCAAGACTTTCCCAGGAAAGCATCGTCGGTAGAAATGTCCTTGAAAACAACCGTACGGTAGCTGGCAGGATGGATATCTTTTTTCATGTCGCGCGGTGGCAGTTATTTTTGTTAAATCGCTTTTCGCTTTTTCGAGGCGCAAAGGTAATGACAGATTTCTGATTTATTGCAAAAAATTGTTTACTTTTTTTGAGACAGGGCAATTATCTGTTTGTGTATATCGGTTACCTGCGCCATCAGATCGCGGATACCGTCGTTCTGAATAATGGCCTGGGCCTTTTCAATTTTTTCAACTTCGGGCAGTTGATTTCTCATGCGCGCGCGTACCTGAGCCTTACTGATATGATCGCGTTGCATGACTCTTTCTATACGAAGCGTTTCCGGCGCAGTTACTACGATCAGAAAATCAAGGTGTTTCCAGGCGCCGCTTTCTACAAGGAGGGCGGCCTCTTTCAGGGTATAAAGTGCACCGGCGGCAATGTGTTCGCGGTGCCAGTTCATGCTGTGCTTCTCTACCGCGGGATGTACCAGTGCGTTCAGGGAGGCCAGTTTTTCCGGATAATCGAATACCACAGAGGCTACATAAGGACGGTTATAGGCGCCATCGGGCAGGTAGGCCTGCTCTCCGAGCAACTTGATGATTTCAGTTGCGAGCAATTTGTCTTCGGTGACAAGGCGGCGTGCCCACTCATCGGCATAATACACCGGTATGCCGAACACCTCGTGAAAAATGCTGCAGACAGTGGTCTTGCCTGTACCTATACCGCCGGTGATGCCGGCCCTGATGCCTGTGCGGGATGTCATATCTGATGAAATGCGGGCATCTGCAGGAATGCCGCCCTTGTAAATGGCAGTGTCGGGGGTGCACTCAGCAGGCGCAGATCTTCGGCAAAGGTACTGTCTTCATCCAGAAACCTGAACACCAGCGTGGCGGGGAGTTTGCTGAAAAGCAGGGTAAAGAACCGGCTTCCCGGCACGAGTCTGTTTTTCAGGACACGCAGCAGTACGGAGTCATAGAAACGATATCGCCACTTCGAGCGAAGAAGTGATTCGTCCGGCGCACCTGTTGATACCCATCCGTTGAGGAAATCTGCCGTTTTTCGCTGTGTTCTTTTGAATGCGTAACCACTGGATCCCTTCACAAATCCGCCGGCTGTTCCGATATGGAATGTTCGGCCTTCCCGGTTTCTGATTGGCAAATCGGTCATCGGGATGATACCAAATTCGGTTTCTTCTGTCACAAATTCACGGATATTCAGACGATTGCCGATATAGTCAGACAATTCCCTGTCATATACCTCATCGGGGAGCAGTTCGGGAGAAAAGACGGTATATTCGACCAGCGCCTTCCTGTCGGAGAACGGAAGCACATAAACGAATCGCGTATCGCCGCCCTGTTCGATTCGGTAATCCATGAAAGTTACCGCGCCGGGGTCGAAGGCGGGCGTGTCGGTTTCAATAATCCAGCCTTTGAAATGCTGGAGCAGCTGAGTGAACCGGGTATCTTCACTTTTACGGTCAATGAAGTCGCGGATGGCAGAGTTGAATACGAAAGCGCCCTCGAATACGCCCTTTCCGGTGTGAACCCCTCCGGTGTCGTGATCTATTGAGGAAATATCCGTTTCGACCCACTCCATATTGGATTTGCGCTGAATCACCGATTTGGCCCAGCCATAAAAATCGGCACTTCGCACCATATTATATGTATAGGGCTGTATTCCGAGCCGGCGTTCGAAACCGTTGATACCGAAAAAATGAGCTGCCGGCCAGGATCGGGAGATGACGGGCGGGAGAGGTTCCTCCGGATCAGCCCAAAAACACCATGTTCTGTCGTTGGCCGTTTTTTCGTCCCGCTCCAGTATAACAATCCTGAACTGGTCGAAGAAAGGACGGGCCGCCATTTCAACTGCCATGGTGAGCCCGGCAAGACCGGCTCCGGCAATCACGATATCTGTTTTTTGAACCGACATAAGCACTTTAACAAGAATATCACCCCGAGGTTCACTGCAAATCTGCCATTTACCTGTAAATTGCACCCGATTCTGTACATGGATAACTGCATCTTCCACTTTCAGGCGCCCCGGTTAAACGCCGCGCAAACTGCCACAGGTCGGCTCAGGTTAGTTGTATCGGCCGACAGTTTTTCTCTGCTTGCACTTGGCAGAGAGGGCGATGTATTGTCGTTGCAAATGTGGGAGTACCCGCCTGTACAACCCGGCAGGCCCTGGTCCGAGTCAGAGACAGCCTCACATCTGTCGGACATAGAACTGCTCCAAATGCCTTTTGAGGAGAAAATATGCGCCTTAACGTCCGGACTGACTACCCTGATACCCGGAAGGCTGTTCAAACACGAAGAGACAGCAAAGTACTTCCGGCTGCTGCATGCCGACACGAGCAACCTGCAATTCGGATACGAACAGATAATAGAGCATGACTGTTATCTGGTTTGGGCTGCAGATCCATACCTGGCCGGCATTATGCCACAGGGTACGATACAGCATCAGGCTGCGATGCTCATCAGGGCATACGGGGCTTCGGCAGCGAACAACGAGCGGTCGGTTTTTCTGAATATCAGGGGCAAACTCGCACAGCTGGCAGTCTTTGACAACCGGAACCTGCAGTTTTACAATACGTTCAGTTTTGTAAAGCCACATGACCTGCTGTACTTTACTCTGCTCATTTACGAGCAGTTCCGGCTCGATCCGCGCAGAACGCCACTTCAGGCGAGTGGCGCCCTGCGCCCGGGCAGCGAAGAATACCAGTGCCTGTACAACTATATTGAACAGATCAAATTCATACAACCCGTACTGACGGAGGAATGGCCTGCTGGGGCTGAAGAGCTGCCGCCTCACTACTGGTTCGACCTGCTTTGCACATGAGAGTAATCGGAGGAAAACTGAAAGGACGACGATTTAACCCGCCAGCCGACCACTGGCCCACCAGGCCCACTACAGACTATGCCAAAGAGGCACTGTTCAATATTCTGAACAACCTGCTCGACTTTGAAGCATCCAGGGTGCTGGATCTGTTTGGTGGCACAGGCAGCCACAGCTATGAGTTTGTTTCGCGAGGTTGTCAGGATGTCACTTATGTAGACAAATTTCCTGATGCTACCCGGTTCGTCAGGAAAACGCTGCAGGAATTTGGCATCGCTGAGCAGGTCAAAGTAGTGCAAATGGATGTATTCAAGTTCATAGGCAGCGCCACCGGCCAATGGGATTACATTTTCGCGGGTCCGCCCTATGCACTGCCTACCATTGATACCATACCCGATCTGATATTCGAGCGCGACCTCCTCCTGCCTGATGGAATTTTCGTACTGGAACACAATCCGCACCACGATTTTCTGGAGCATCCGATGTTGTTTGATGTGCGCAACTACGGAAAAACGATTTTCAGTTTTTTCAGGCATCCCGAAAATTGAAAAAAATGATTTGCAAATTTAAACTGATGTAGTACCTTTGCGTCCGCTTTTAAAAAAGCATGGCGCGATAGCTCAGTTGGTCAGAGCGTGCGATTCATAATCGCAAGGTCGGGAGTTCAAGCCTCCCTCGCGCTACGAAGTCAAAAAGCCCGTCTGATTATTCAGGCGGGCTTTTTTTGTATCGATTTTTTGAATTAGTCACTCTTCCACACATCTG
>CAILQK010000090.1 GCA_903836265.1 uncultured Bacteroidota bacterium
CGGACAATCCGGATTTCCGGGATACAGACAGGTATCACTGATGGTTGCCAGCGGGTCGTAGTTGCAGGCTTCCGGGTCGGTACATCCCTTCACCGGTCCTGCGTAAGAAATACTGAAATGCAGCGGAGTGGAGTCACATATTCCCGACTGATAACGAAGACGTATAAAATATTCGCGCCCGCCCGCGAGGCTCACCTGCGCGAGGGCTCCGTTGTCGCAACCACCATCGGCGTAAAAAACAGCACCGGTTACATCTTCAGACAGCAGGATGCCCTGACACTGGCTGTAGAGCCAGATTTTTGATCCGCAAGTGTTAAGCGTATCGCAGGTGCTGATCTGATACAGACCGGTATCGGCGGGCATAAAGCGATACCAGGTCTGGTTAAAATCGGGAGTGACATAACTTCCAGTGTCCACCGGGAGGGCACTTTGGCAGGACGTACCGGGAGGGCAGCCAAATTCCACGGTCTGGCTGGCACCGAAATAGCCGCCAATATTTTCAAAAACAAGAACAGAGTCAACGAACAGGCGGTAATAGCCGTCAGGTGCCATACCATCGCCGTAAGAGTCGAAAATTGTGAAAGCAGTGCAGCCGATATCGGGGATACAATAGTTGTAAACATGCGTGGAGCTGTCGGGCAGGCTGCCTGTAGCGAGTACATCACCTGTAGCCTGATTGATCAGCCGCCAGGATGGCTCCGGCCAGTATTCGTCTGAATTGATTTCGAGGCGTACGTGTTTCTGGCCTGAAGGGCACTGGGCTGAAACAGTCGTGGTTATCAAAAAAGCGGCAAAAAGCAGCGAAAGTTTTTGTGCAAGCATGGGAACAGTATATTTCAGGTTCCAAAAGTACGGATGAATTGAGAAAACGACGGATTTTTCGATGGATACAGCCAAAGCGGGTAAAAAAGTTGCAAAGACATATTTTTTTGACGGTGAACGGTTACCTTTTTAAATAAAACGGCATTCATGTAAAGGCGCGTATTTTTTCTTACCTTGCAGCGGTAATAGAAAAGAATATTCGGACGCTTTATTTCAAACCATAATCTTCAGGATAATCCGATCAGACTAATACTCTTAATAATCACCACCAATGGCTCGAATTCTTGATGTTTTTCTGAAGAAAAGCACCAATCTGGCTTGTGACCGCTACCCGGATGCAGCCTCGCTGACAGCTGCACTGAAACAGGAAGAAGCGGATGCCATTCGCTGCCTGTCGTCCAGGATATCGGGCTCTGTTTATCGGATTGCCAAAAACGCACGGCTGCCCGATGAAGACATTGAGGAGCTGCACTGCGACTGTATCATGATTTTTATTGACAAAATCAGGACCGGCAAGTATGAATATGCCGGTTTTGATCCTGCAACCTATGCTGTTGAAATTGCCCGGAGGAGGGTATTTCACTACTCCCGGAAGCAGGCCAGAGACAAAAGCAGCGAGCTGGACAATATACCCGAACCCGCTGCAGAATCTGAATGGGACATACTCGATCAAACAGAAATACTGCGCAGGAATCTGGCAATAATTGGTGAAAAATGCCGACAACTGATCACGTTGAGGTATCTCGACAACCTGAAAGACAAGGAGGTGATTGACAGGCAACTGACCCGATATACGACAGTGGATGCCCTGAAAAATCACCGCGCACAGTGCATGAAAAAACTGACTGAAATGGTAGCCCGTTTCAGGGAATCAGCATAAATAATCCAAAATGAACTGTTACGATCATATTGAAGCATACCTGAATGGTGAACTTTCAGGTGATGACCTCGGCGCCTTCGAGGAAGCGCTCCGCAATGATACGGCGCTGCAGCTGGCAGTAAAACGCCATCAGACGGCCATCGCGCAACTGCACGCGTTGCGGCTGCGCGGGAAAATCAGGGAGAATATAGTTCCTCCGACCGCCTCCGGAGCAACAGGGCAGTCGTTTGCCGGATGGCTCAGGACTGCTGCCGCTGTTGTGACTGTCGTTGTGGTGGCAACGTATTTTATATATAACAGAAAAGAAACAACATTGATGGCGGACCAGCCTGACAGGGAGGATACTCCGGCCAGAGGCAATACGGATACGGATACCGGAAAAGCTGTGTCACCGGCCGATATTCCGCAGAAAGAACCGGAAAATGGAACCGGGGAAATCCGCAAAAAAAGTATTGCATTGTACCGCGAGACC
Source organism: uncultured Bacteroidota bacterium (assembly GCA_903836265.1). Lineage (GTDB taxonomy): Bacteria > Bacteroidota > Bacteroidia > Chitinophagales > Saprospiraceae > M3007. Next base: position 2,175 of record CAILQK010000090.1, read on the forward strand.
GTCGGCACAATCAGCAATATCAGTTACACTTACCTGGAAGGACAGGGACAGAAAGACAACCAGCCCGAGGCAAGACTGAATGGCATTATTGATCTTTTGCGCAATAACAGGCCTGAAAAAGCCATCCCGCTGCTGGAGGAACTCCTTGACAACAGGGGACTGCCGGAGGCATACCGTGAAGATGCAGAGTGGCTGCTTTCGGTTGCACTGATCACTGAAGATGAAGCAGAAAGCAGGGAAATTCTGGAGAAAATTACCGGGAACCCGGCACACTCCTGCCGGGTAAAAGCTGTTCGACTGCTCGAAAAACTGGAACAGGACTAAAACCCGTCTGCCTGATGAAAAAAACGCATCTCGTTTTCCTGATAATTCTTTTCTGTATCCCTGCTTTCAGTACACAAGCCAGGAAGACAGCGCTTCTTGTGGGCGCAGGCGTGAGCGCGTCCTTTTCAAGACCGCTGCTCCAGTCAGAAAGAGGACTCAAACTGATACGGACAACCCTGATCCAGCAGGGATTCAATGATGCCGATATCCTGCAAATTTCCGGTCAGGATGCCACACTGAGTGGTATAAGGAATGCACTTGAAACTTTGCTGGCGAAAACAGGCAAAGGCGACATGGTGATGTTCTGCTTTTATGGTCACGGTACCCAGACAGCCGACGATGGCCAGGAAGAACCGGACCGGCTGGATGAGGCATTATTGCCGTACGATGCTGTAACAAGCCATGAAAAACCCGGTGAAAATCTGTTGCTCGACGATGAACTGGCCCAATGGCTGTACCGTTTGAGAAAAAAATCCGGCGCTGAAGGACAGGTTTTCATCCTGCTGGAGGCATGCCATTCGGGCGGAAGTATGCGGGGTAACAGGACACCTGCAGGAAAAAGTCGTTACAAAATGGAATTACAGGGTGAAGAGGATGCAGAACTGGCTCCTTTTGTGGCTTTTTACTCCAGTATGCCGCACCAGCCGAGTCTCGAGATGTTCGTTGAGGACGGCGAGCGCCTTGGACTCCTCACCTGGGCCTTCTGCAGGGCGATGGGGCAGGTGAATGAAAAAAGCACGTGGCGCGGACTGTTTGAACAGACCGAATTGTATATCCGGACACTGAGCTACAAACAGACACCGCAGATTGAGGGCATGCAGGATTTGCTGGTGTTCGGGGGGCGTGTCGCTGCGCCACTACCCTATTTCAGGGCCATCACCATGATCAACAACCGGGAAATGCTGCTCGGGGCCGGTCAAATTCAGGGGCTGCACCCAGGCACCAGAATGGCGCTTTATCCCGGGGAAACAAGGGATACTGCATCAGCCACACCCCTGGCGTTCGGTCTTGTTCAGGAGGAAAGGTGTGGGCTGTATGAATGTACAATACTGCTCGACAGGCCGATTGCCGACGACCAGGTGGCAGCAGCATGGATATTTGTCAGAGAAAATCGCTTTTTGCAGAACTCCCTGTACATTTATATAGAGGCCGACGAGCCCGGAGAAGCTGCCAGGATCGGGGAGAGTCTGACAATCCTGCCGTCGGTCAAAATTGCCAATACCCCTGCAGGCGCGATGTCGCTGTTCATGAAAGGCACAAAACTGCAATTACGGTCAGAGGAGGGCGTAATCCTGTGGGAGTCCGGATACCGGAAAGAGAATATGGATAAAACGCTCAAAGCCCTGCAGGAAGAGCTGGACAAATGCCTCCAGGCGCGTTTCCTTGGCTCGCTTGAGTTCGGAGAAAGTCCGTACAAAACGGAGTTTTCGGTAAAAACCGCAAGTGAAACCAGCGATTTTTCACCTGTGGCCAGATTGCGGGTTCAAAAGGACACAGCGTTTCTAAGAATTGCAAACAAGAGTCAAAAGCCGGTCTTTTACACGATCATAGATATTGACTCACGCAATAAAGTAAGCATATTGC
>CAILQK010000091.1 GCA_903836265.1 uncultured Bacteroidota bacterium
CGGGCGGCGAAGGCAATTTCTTCAACCAGCTCCTTCAGAATTTCGGGAACATACACCATATCGTGCTGTTCCTGCGGGATACGCGCCTCCTGAGAAGTGATTTTTCTTCCCACATCAATTGTTTCAGGGTAGTGAGTAGTGATCTGACTTTCAATACGATCCTTCAGGGGCGTGATGATACTGCCGCGGTTGGTATAATCTTCCGGATTGGCGGTAAACACAAACTCCACATCGAGCGGCAGTCTCAGTTTGAATCCGCGAATCTGCATGTCGCCTTCCTGCAGCACGTTGAAGAGTGAAACCTGAATACGGGCCTGCAGATCGGGAAGCTCATTGATAACAAACAGGCACCTGTGTGAACGCGGAATGAGCCCGAAGTGAATTACCCGTTCGTCCGAGTAAGGCAGGCGCAGGTTGGCAGCCTTGATGGGATCCACATCGCCCACCAGATCGGCGATGCTTACATCGGGAGTAGCCAGTTTTTCTACATAGCGTTCACTCTTGTGGAGCCACTCAACCGGCGTGTTGTCGCCATGTTCGGCGATAAGATCTTTTGCGAAGCGACTGATGGGATGCATCGGATCGTCGTTCAGTTCGCTGCCTGCAACAACAGGTATGTATGGGTCAAGCAGGTTGATCAGCAAACGGGCTATACGCGTTTTGGCCTGGCCACGCAAACCGAGCAACAGAATATTGTGGCGACTGAGTACAGCCCGTTGTACATCAGGCAATACAGTGTCGTCGAAACCGTAAATGCCGGGGAAAACCTCTTCCCTGTTTCTGAGCTTTTCTATCAGATTCTGGCGGAGTTCATCTTTTACAGAGCGTGGCTGATAACCGGATTTTTTCAGTTCGCCGAGCGTACGGATTTGAAGCAGGTGGTTCATGGCGTTTTAACAGCATTTCGGGTGAAAGGTTCACTTTGTGACAAATAGTGGCATAAAAGAGCCTCGCCGGGTCAAAAATGGCTCATTTTCGACCCGGCGAGGAAATTCAGGAACAGCATCGTCATTTGTTACAAATGGATGACCTCACCGTACGCAGCGGCAGCGGCCTCCATGATTGCTTCGCTCATTGTCGGGTGCGGGTGTACCGACTTGATGATTTCATGACCGGTAGTTTCCAGTTTCCGGGCCACTACCACCTCGGCAATCATCTCCGTCACGTTGTATCCGATCATGTGGGCGCCGAGCCACTCACCGTATTTTTTATCGAAAATGACCTTCACGAAGCCCTCCGGGTGACCGGCGGCCTTTGCCTTGCCACTTGCCATAAAGGGGAATTTGCCCACAACAACTTCATAACCAGCCTCTTTGGCTGCCTGTTCAGTATAGCCTACCGAGGCGATCTCCGGGATACAGTATGTGCAGCCCGGAATATTGTTGTAGTCCACAGGCTCCGGATGGTGACCGGCGATCTTCTCCACGCAGGTGATTCCCTCCGCGCTGGCTACGTGTGCGAGTGCCTGTGTGGCCAGGACATCGCCGATGGCATAAACACCCGGCACATTAGTCTGATAATATTCATCCACCTTTATATAACCGCGTTCGGTGACGATACCGAGTTCTTCGAGGCCGATATTTTCTATATTGGGTGTTACACCTGCGGCACTGAGCACCACGTCACAGACAATGGTCTCCGTTTTACCGTCTTTGCGGTTCTTCATATTCACTTTGATTTCCTTTCCGGAGGTATCAACCGACTCAACAGCCCAGCCGCCATAGACTTTGATACCTTTTTTGGTGAAAATCTTGCCGAGTTCTTTTGAGATATCGGCGTCTTCGCGCGGAACGAGACCCTGTTCCATGAATTCGACGATACTCACTTCGGTACCCATGGTATGATAGAAGTAGCCAAACTCCACGCCGATGGCCCCTGCTCCCACCACCACCATGCGTTTGGGTTGCTTCTCAAGGGTCATAGCCTTTCGGTATTCAATGATTTTCTGTCCGTCAACTGGCAGGTTGGGAAGCTGTCTTGCGCGACCACCGGTAGCTATGATGATATTCTTCGCGGAATACTCGGCAGTTTTACCCTCCGCATCCGTCACAGATACCTTCGGGCCGGCAATGAGACGGGCGTTGCCCATGATGACGGTGATCTTGTTTTTTTTCATCAGAAACTGCACCCCTTTGCTCATCCCGTCGGCCACACCGCGGCTGCGCTTTACCACCGCGTCGAAATCGGCGGAGGCCTTTCCAATCTTGATTCCGAAGTCTTCCGCGTGATTCAGGTAGTCGAAAACCTGTGCACTTTTCAGAAGCGCCTTGGTGGGGATACAACCCCAGTTAAGGCAAATGCCACCGAGATTTTCGCGTTCGATAACTGCCACATTCATTCCCAGCTGGGAGGCCCGAATAGCCGCAACGTACCCGCCGGGGCCGCTGCCTATTACGATCAGATCAAAATTCATTGGTCGAAATGTTAATTTGTCAGGTGTAACTGTCGCGTCACCGGGAGTCACAATCTGACTGGTTGAGACAGTGCAATATAAAAAACAGCGCAAAGGTACTTTTGATCTGAGTATCGGCCTCAAAATTTTCTACCTTTGTCTGAATGAAATATGAAAAAACCGGAATTTTGTTTTGGAAGGCGTTTTTTTTTGCGCTCCTGCCCGCGTATTGCGTCCTGTACGCACCGTACGGCGCAAACGAAACAGATGGCGGATTCATCACCGGACTCGCCTGGCAGGTGTTAAACGGCAAGTTGCTCTATCAGGACATCATTTACGTACGTCCTCCACTGCCTGTTTTGCTGCGCGCACTCGAGTTGAAGCTGTTGCCGGAAACCTTTTCCGAGCTCGGTATGCGCTGGATTTTTTATCTGGAAGTATGGATTTACTCATACATGGGTGCGCGCCTGCTTGCGAGGGGCAGCAAAATGTGGCTGCTTGCTGTTTTCGGGTTCATTGTCTCGGTGCACAACTACTCTCCCAAGTCGTGGCACACCAC
>CAILQK010000092.1 GCA_903836265.1 uncultured Bacteroidota bacterium
ACAGGGTGTAGTGGCTTCCTACAGTTTCTCCGGAAACACCCTCGACGGCAGCGCACTGGCCAACCATGCACAGGCCGAAAATGTACGCGCCACTACCGACCGTTTCGGTTTTGGCAACTCGGCGTACTACTTCAACGGTACCAACGCAGGTGTAACTGCGGCCAATTCGTCGCCGCTGAACTCTGCCAATACTACCATCAGCTTCTGGGTGAAGCCAAATTCGTTCCCCGGATCAGGTGAGGCTTATATTCTTTCCAGCGGCGGCTGGCAGGAGCGCTGGAAAATATCCCTGCCATCGCATGGCAAGCCCGTTTTCACGACGCATCCGGGCTTCTGCTGCTCCGATATGGACTCCGGTACACCACTCACGCTGGATGCCTGGACGCACGTGGTGATGGTTCATGATGGCACTCAGGATGTAATATACTTCAATGGTGTGCAGGTAAATGCCAAAAACGTGAGCGGAGCCCTCGATGCCACCGTTCACCCGCTGGGTATCGGTTACGACCCCATTGACAATGCCAATTTCTTTGACGGCGCTGTTGATGAGGTTCAGATTTACAATTTCGGCATGAATGCAGCTGAAGTGGGCGCTCTCTACGCCCAGCAGAGCACATTCCCGGGCACTCCTGGCGAAATTGTAGCCGCCTACAGAATGAACGGAAACGGAGAAGATGCCTCCCAGTTCGCCAATGATGCCAGTGCTGATGGTGCTGTGGCTACAACCGACCGCTTCAATCTGGCCAACAATGCCCTCGAACTCGACGGCACCAGCGGTATTCTCGCCGAAAACTCCGCCGCACTTCAGTCCGACTACCTCACGGTGGCTTTCTGGATCAAACCAGCAGAATTCCCGGGCAGTGGCGAAGTGTTTCTCGTTTCCAATGGCGGCTGGCAGGAGCGTTTCAAAATTTCCATGCCCTCTCACGGAAAACCGGTATTTACTACCCATTCCAGTGGTCAGTGCTGCTCCGACATGGACTCCGGCACACCTCTCACGCTGAATGCCTGGACGCACGTAACCATGGTGCACGACGGCACTCAGGATATCATCTATTTCAATGGTAACCAGGTAAATGCGAAAAATGTGAGCGGAAAGCTCGACAAAACGCAGCACCCGCTCGGACTCGGCTTCGATCCGATTGACAACGGAAGCTACTTCAAAGGCGCACTCGATGAGGTTATCATTGTTAATCGCGCACTGTCTGCCGCTGAAATTGCCGCTCTGTACGCACTGCAGACGCAGCAGCCTTCGGCACCCACTGCCCTCGTCGCCGACTATCCTTTCAGCGGAAATGCACTCGACCGCACAGTATTCGAGAACCATGCACAGGTGCTCGGCGCCCAGCTCGCCGACGACCGTTTCGGAAAGAAAAACCAGGCTTACGAAACCGGTCAGGGCAAATCGCTCGTGGCTGCCAATTCCCCGCAGCAAAATTCCGCCAACACGACCATCAGCTTCTGGATCAAACCCAATTCTCTTCCAGGCTCCGGTGAGGTGTATGTACTCTCCAACGGCGGCTGGCAGGAGCGCTGGAAAATCTCCCTGCCATCTCACGGCAAACCCGTCTTCACCACGCACCCCGGTTTCTGCTGCTCCGATATGGACTCGGGTACCCCGCTGACAGTGGGCGCCTGGACGCACGTGGCTATGGTGCACGACGGCAGCAAGGATATCATCTACTTCAATGGCTCAAAGGTCAATGAAAAGAATGTGAGCGGCGCACTCGATGCCACCACCAAACCGCTCGGTATCGGTTTCGACCCGATTGACAACAATTACTTCTTCGATGGAAGCCTCGATGAGGTGCAGATCTACAACGCTGCACTCTCCGATGCTGAAATCGCTGCGCTGTACGCTGAACAGTCAACACCGGTGGCCGGTGGCGATATCACCGCTCCTTCCGCTCCGCTGAACCTCGGCGCTGATGTACTCTATACCAGCGTGACGCTGTCATGGCTGGCATCCACCGACAACGTGGGCGTTTCTGGCTACAACGTGTATCAGAATGGTTCCAAAATAGCTACTACCGCATCCACTTCAATTGCCCTCACCGGTTTGCCACAACTTACTACCTTCAGTTTCGGAGTGAGCGCGGTGGACGCAGCCGGCAACGAGTCTTCTGTGAGCTACCTGAACGTGACTACCGGCGAGGAGGAAACACCTGATGTTACTCCTCCGACAGCACCCGGCAACCTGACGGCTTCCGTGGGCGCCAACTCAGTACTGCTTTCCTGGGAAGAATCTGCTGACGATCGCGGTGTGAAAGGTTATGTGGTATTCCTTGATGGTGTTTACGTGGATTCACTGCCTTCTTCACAGACTTCCATTTTCATCGGCGGACTGGATGCCGAAACACCCTATACGCTCGAAGTATATGCCTTCGACAATGCTGGAAACAACTCTGAAATCGCAGCTCTCGATATCACAACCGACGAGGAAATTGACACAGGTGAGACCGGTCTTGTTGCTCACTATCCGTTCGAGGGTAACGCCAACGATGCCACTCCATACCTGAATCACGGTGTTCCCGGAGGCGATGTGACCTACATCACTGCCGGTCACCCCAACGGCGGCGCGCTCGCTGTCAAGTTCGACGGACAGGCTGACTCCATTCTCGCACCAAATGCTGTTCAGCTGATTTCCGACTATACAACTGTGGCTTTCTGGGTCCGTGTTGACGGACAGAATCCGGCCGATCCGGAATCTTACATTCTTGATTTCGGACACTGGGACCAGCGCTGGAAAATTTCTCTCCCGCAGCACAAGAAAATTGTGTGGACTACCAACAGCAACAACACGCAGTTCCCGGTATTTATCAGCGATATGGACTCCGGCGACGGAAACGAACTGGTGCCCGGCTTCTGGTGGCATGTGGTGATGACGCACGACGGCGTGAACGACAAGATATACGTGAACGGTCAGCTCGCCAACACCAAACCCGCAGCCGGCAAACTGAACTCCACCGGTCGCCCGCTCGGCATGGGCGGCAACCCGATCGAGGGCGGACAGTATTTCAATGGCGCGCTGGATGAACTGAAGATTTACAACAAGGCACTCACAGGCGGTGAGGCTGAGCACCTGTTCAACACCGGAACTTCCGGCACACAGGATGCCAACGCAGCACTGCTCAATACGCTCATTCAGGATGTGTTCCCGAACCCCGCCACCGATCTGATGTGGGTGAAACACTCCTTCGACAACAGCCAGCCGCTGATGCTGCGCGTTTTCGATGAGCAGGGCCGCCAGATTGATGCCATCCGCTACGACAGCCATGAAATTCCGGATGGAGCATTTTCTGTCAAAACCGGAGCTTATCCGGCAGGAAAATATTACCTGAACTTCGTACTCGGTGAATACAGCATCGGTTCTGTGAAGTTCCAGAAACTGTAGGCAAGTGGTTAAATCAATACCGGATCACGGAGGGGCTGTATTCCGGCCCCTCCGTAACCGGACTGACAACGGCCGTTGCTCAGTCCGGCTGTCTGTCGGTATTCTTCATTATTTCTCTTCACAAACCCCCGGGTATGAACGGAAATTCATACTTGATGCCCGTTATACTCCGGTATTCCATTTTCTGTGAAATCAAACAACAAAATGGCAGCGCGTTTTCCACAGAACCCAATTATCAGAACCAGGGACGTCAGGCCGAGTCGCCCCGAATTCATCGTTGAGTGTGTGCTCAACCCGGGTGTCTTCAGGTTCAGGGACAAAACCTGGCTGATTCTCCGCGTGGCTGAACGACCCGGACAGCGCGACGGATATATTTCCTTCCCCGTCATGAACGGCGATGGCAAGTTTCACATCCACGAATTTCCCAAATCCGACCCCCTGCTCGACCTGAGCGACCCGCGTGCCGTGCGATACAAGGACAAATGGTATCTCACCACACTCTCGCACCTGCGGCTGGTCTGCAGCGATGATGGCGTGCACTTCTATGAACCCGATGACTTCCCTACCGAGATTTTCGGCTCCGGCCGACTTGAATCATTTGGTATTGAAGACTGCCGTGTCTCCGAAATTGACGGAGTATATTGTCTCACATTCACACAGGTGTCTGAAAACGGAGTGGGTGTAGGGCTCATGCGCACCACCGACTGGGTCAATTTTCAGCACGATGGCATGATTATTCCGCCACATAACAAAGACTGCGCTATTTTTACAGAGAAAATCGGCGGACAGTACTACTGTCTCCACCGACCATCGGGTGTTGACCTGGGTGGCAACTATATCTGGATTGCCAGTTCGGAAGATCTCATCCACTGGGGCAATCACAAATGTATCCTGCACACGCGCCCGGGCATGTGGGATTGCGCCCGCGTGGGCGCAGGAGCTGCCCCCATCAAAACGGATGAAGGCTGGCTCGAAATTTACCACGGTGCCGATTTCAATAACCGATACTGTCTCGGGGTGGTTCTGCTCGACCTCAACGACCCGTCAAAAGTGCTGGCACGCTCGGTAAAACCCCTGCTCGAACCCGATGCGCCCTACGAAAAAACCGGCTTTTTCGGCAATGTCGTGTTCACCAACGGCCACCTCGTGGACGGTGACACGGTTACCATGTACTACGGCGCATCGGATGAGGTCATTTGCGGCGCCAGATTCTCCATTCAGGAAATTTTGAAAAGCATCTCATCATGTTCAGTAAACTCGGAGAAGAGCTGAGGTTCTTCCGTTCTCAACCACTCGGGATGCGCATGCTCCTGCTCACCAACCTGATGTATGGTCTGGTGGTGCCCATTATTGAGCTCTTCATCGGGGCATACATCATGCGAAACTCCGGCGACCTGTCGCTGGTCGTGATATTCCAGCTCGCACTCTACACGGGTATTCCGATTACTTTCGGCATCAACGGGTGGCTCCTGAATCACGTGCCCATCGCGCGACTGTACTCGTTCGGGATGATGCTCAGCGGTATTTCCATGACCGCCATGATGTCGCTGCCCGAACTCGATACGACCGGCGTGTTTTTTGCCGGACTTATTATGGGGCTGTCTTATGGATTCTTCTGGGCAAACCGCGATTTTCTGGCCCTGAACACCACCAATGACCAGAACCGGAACTATTATTACGGCATCGAAACTTTCTTCTACACTACAACAGGGATTGTGGTGCCCCTGATGGCCGGCGCATTCATCGCCACTACCGAAAAAGGTGTCTGGCTGGACGGAAATGTCAATCTGGCCTATTATACGCTTACAGCTGCTGTATTCGCGCTGTCCATCATGGCCTCCATGCTGGTACACCGGGGCGAGTTCAAAAATCCGGCCAGGGCGCCCTTTGTCTTTTTCAAATTCGACAAACTCTGGAACCGGATGCTGGGCCTGGCAGCCCTCAAGGGGGTGGCACAGGGCTATATTGTGACGGCACCCACCATGCTGATACTGACACATATTGGCAAGGAAGGCTCGCTCGGACTTATTCAGGGGGTGGCAGCGGCAGTTTCGGCAGTACTATTGTATATACTGGGCCGAATGACGGCGCCCCAACACCGACTCAGGATTTACCTGATTGCCTGCTCTCTTTTTGTGCTGGGCGCCCTGGCAAACGCCGGCCTGTACTCGGCTACAGGTGTGCTGATCTTTATGGTGTGTCTGCTCTTCGCCCGTCCGCTCCTCGATATCGCCTATTTCCCCACCCAGCTGAAAGTCATAGATGCAGTGGCAGAAAAAGAGGGCCGCAATGAATTTGCCTATATCTTTAACCACGAATTCGGTTTGTACGCAGGCCGCCTGTTCGGTTGCGGACTGTTCATTCTGCTCGCCCGCTGTGTGAGCGATTACGCAGCCCTGCGCTACGCCCTGCTTGTCATTTCAGTCGTTCACTTCTTCGGCTGGTTTATGATGAAACGCATCATTGGTATCATGGATAACAACAAACACCTGTCATGAATCGCTCCGTTCCTGTTTTTCTCCTACTTGTTTCCTGTGCGGTTCTGACAGCACAGTCTGTGCAGCCTGTACAGCAGATCGCTGTTCCCAGAATCGAAAAAATGCCTTCCATGCCGCAACCGTGGCGGCTCCGCGACTGGAAAAAGACGGCGCTGGAATTCGATCGCACAGCCTTCGATTACCGCGCCACCGGAAAATATTTTCCGCTGATATGGGACGATCCGGCCCGCAGAAACGGCTTTGATTCACCCACTTTCGGTATGTACACCGCCTTTGGCGACGTCAGGGAAGGACCGGGTGTGAACAATGGCGAAAACCACGAGGCGCTTGGCTCGCAGGGGGCAATCATCGGCGGCGCCCTGATGGGTATTGACAAGAGAAAACAGAACGGGCGCAATTTCGTCCGCATGAACCGCAACTACATGAACCGCGAAAACGGCTGGAATATCGTGATGAATTTCACGAACAAGGGCGCCCATATAGGCGGCGGTTACGGCAACGACTGGTGGTACGATGTACTCAACAATGTCCTGTTTTATACAATCGGCGATATCTACCCCGATGAGCCTGGCTACAGCGACCTGATGC
>CAILQK010000093.1 GCA_903836265.1 uncultured Bacteroidota bacterium
GGAAAGAAACAGTACGAGGTAGAGATGCTTTGTCATGAAGGCCGTGTAAAATCGTGTACAAAGGTACTTTCAAGCGAACGACAGATAACGGGTTGACAAGTTGCTTTAGACTAAACAGCCAAATAATATACCATTCTCCATTCAAATTGAAGGACACGAAGAAATCTTTCTGACACAATTGTTTCTGGAATGAAATAAAATCGCCTGAATATGACAATCCGGGGTGGCGGCGCGAAAAAACCGGTAACTTTGCAGGCCGGAAAGTTCCGGTTGATCTCAAGTCATAACATCATCTTTTGACATGAAAAAACATAATTTCTCGGCGGGCCCGGCTATCCTGCCTGCCCAGGTCATAAAAGAAGCGGCACGTGCTGTCGCCAATTACAACGGTACAGGCCTCAGTTTGCTGGAGCTTTCTCACCGGGGGCCGGAGTTTACGGCAGTCATTGAAGAGGCTAATGCCCTGATGAAGGAAATCACCGGACTGCCCGGTGGTTATCAGGTACTCTGGCTGACTGGCGGCGCAAGTACGCAGTTCTATCAGGTACCCTTCAATCTTTTGAATGAAGATGAGACAGCGGCTTATCTTGATACAGGCACCTGGGCAAACAAGGCCATCAAAGAAGCGAAAGCCTTCGGGAGGATAGAGGTTGTTGCATCATCCAAAGAGCAGAATTACACATATATACCCAAAAAGTACAAAGTGCCTGCGGATGCGCGTTATTTCCACATTACCAGTAACAACACTATTTTCGGCACCCAGTTGCACAAGTTTCCGAAATCAGCGGTTCCGTTGGTATGTGATATGTCGTCAGATTTCCTGAGCAGGCCGTTCAATCCGGAGGCATTCGGACTGATTTACGCCGGTGCACAGAAAAATCTGGGTCCGGCGGGAACAACGGTCGTGATTGTTCGTGAGGACATGCTCGGGCGAGTAAGGCGTCATCTGCCCTCAATGGCCGATTATCGCACGTTTATCAAGGAAAACTCTCTGTACAACACACCGCCTGTATTCCCGATTTACGTGAGCATGCTGACGCTTCGCTGGATAAAGAAAAGCGGCGGACTGAAAGCCATGCATCGGAGAGCGAAGGCGCGTGCGGCTGTTTTGTACAATGAAGTGGACAGGAACCCGCTTTTCCGTGGCACCACAGCCCCGGAAGACCGTTCAACTATGAATGCCTGTTTCGTCATGGAAGAAAAGTATGCGACGCTGGAGAGCCAGTTCATGAACCTGTGCAAGGAGAACGGCATTGTTGGTCTGAAGGGCCACCGCTCTGTGGGTGGTTTCAGGGCGAGTATGTACAACGCCATGCCCAAATCGAGCGTGGAAGTGCTTGCCGGGCTGATGGCTGATTTTGCACAGAAGCACGGTTAGATCAAATCCAGGATGGCGTCAAGTTCGTCGAAGGATTTGACGCCAACCTTCTCTTCTTCTCCGCCGGTGATACTGATTCCGGCTGCATGGAATTCCGAGGACAGCCAGTGCGGGTGGTCGGGTCTGAAATCGGCATGAACCAGCACGCTGTACCGATCGAAAAGATTCAGCCATCCGGAGGCGTCTTGTTTCAGTATTTGTTCCCAGTTTTCCGCGGCAGAGAAATCGAGCAGAAAGTGACTGGCGAAAGGCATTGCAGCTGCTGCAATGCCTGTAATTACATCCAGGCCGGATCGGCCGTCGAGGCGGATAATCGTTTCTGTTCCGGCCAGGTAACCGAGTTCGCCGATATGGGCGCCGGCATTGATTTGTATGGCGTCCAGTCCGAGGAAAGCGGCTGCCTCAGCGGCGGCTGCGGGAGATGCTGACCCGAACTCCCCCACCATTCGCGGGCCTTCGAGCCACTCCCTGATAGCCTTCATGTAAATGGGGTCGAGGTAATTTTCTGTACCTTCTTCCAGATTAAATCCTATATAACTGGCGTCTCTTGCGGCAAAATAGCGGGCATCTGTGAGGTTGGTTACCCTGGAGGCTTTAATCAGCATGGCTACAAGTTGTGAAAAATGAGCGTCAAAGTTAATTACACTGACGTTTGCTGGCAAACAAAGAAACAAATCGGTGAAACGGAGCGCCTTTTGCGTAGTTTTGCAGCGAAATACCTTTTCTTATGCGTACCCGCACTTATCTTTGGCTGACCCTGTTTTTTTTCGTTGCACTGACAACCTGGAAACTCTGTTCCAACAAGAAAGAACTGGAGCACGAGGCTCTGTTGTCAAAAGTGACGCGCGCGTACGTGCCCGTTGAGGCCGTGCATCCCCAGCTCGAAACACTGGCAAACAGTCTGGAGGCAGACGGGATTTTTCTGCCTGCGAAAGAGATGTTTGTCATTTCAGAAACAGCCGGTCGCGTAATGGAGGTTTACAAGAACAAGGGAGAATGGGTAAGTGAGGGGGAAGTTATTGCAAAAGTGGATGATGAACTGTTGCGTATAGAACTGGAAGCAACGCAGGCCAATCTGGCCAAATTACGCAAAGACCAGGATCGCCTGACCAACCTGATTGAGGGTGAGGCCGCCCCCAAGAATAAAATAGAGGATATTCAGCTGGGAATACTGGCTGCTGAGGCCAAGGAGAAGGGTCTGAAGAAACAGATAGAAAAGACAAGTATTACAGCGCCGATGACAGGCACGCTTGGCCTGCGATTTATTGAAAGAGGCAGCGTAATTGGTCCGGGTATCCAGGTGGCACAAATGACCAACCTCGAGAAACTGTTCCTGATGGTGAAAGTAACAGAGCGGGATGTACTCAACGTTAAAAAAGGCCAGACCGTCCGGGTAAATCCTGATGTTTATCCCGGTGCCAGTATTTCGGGCAGGGTAACGAATGTGGGTCTCAGGGCCGACAATGCTTTCACGTATGATGTGGAGATAGAGGTGGTGAATCCGAAAAATGCGCCACTGAGAGGAGGAATGCATGCAAAGGCTGTATTCACCTTTGATGCCAACAGGAAGGGCCTCACATTGCCCCGCAAAGCCATCGTGGGCAGTCTTCAGGATCCCAGGATATACGTAGTGGTGCAGGACACATTGTCAGAGATACGCACCGTGACTGTCGGTGGTATTTACGGGGAGCGTGTGGAGGTTACCGGCGGCCTGCGGGAGGGAGAAAAAGTGGTAACTACCGGACAGCTCAATCTGAGCAACGGCGCCCGAATTCAGGTGATTAACTGACATGGCGACCGAAAGTCCATATAACACTATCCACTTCAGAGGTCATCTGCCTGCACTTGACGGAGTTCGGGGAATAGCCATCCTGCTGGTTCTGCTCAGTCATTTCACCCTGCGTGAGTACTGGCCAACCGAGCGCAGTTTTTACATGGCACAGAGCGGCTGGATTGGTGTTGATCTGTTTTTTGTGCTTTCCGGTTTTCTGATTACCGGAATTTTGCTTGATACACGCGGGAAAGCGCATTATTTTGCCAATTTTTACAAGCGGCGTGCATTAAGGATACTCCCGCTATACTATTTCGCGGTGACAGTCACCTGGATTACCGTTGTATATATCGAGCGGGCACCGGAGCGTTTATCCGGTCTCGACTCCTTTGCATGGTTTTTCACTTTCACTCCCAACGTGGCTATGGGTCTGAAAAATGCCTATCTGTACCACAGCTTTATTTTCAACCTCAATCACTTGTGGTCGCTGGCGGTGGAAGAGCAGTTTTACCTGCTTTGGCCCCTGATTGTGTGGCTGCTTCCTGTGAGGTATCTGGCAGTTCTCTGTATTTTGCTGGTTGGTGCAAGTACTGAGTTGCGGCACCTGACCGATGATATGGCCGGGCAGAAACTCTCGGTGGCATCGTATGTATTTACCTACTGTCGTATGGACGGACTGGCGCTGGGCGCCTTTGTGGCAGCATCGTTGAGGCTTGGCTGGGTTCAGCGTATTCCACATTATCTTTGGGCAGCCCGTGCGTTATTCCTGTGGTCGGGCTGGGAGGTGGCACAACTTTTTATCAACGGAAACCAGCCCAAACTCTGGACGCTCTCCTCTCTGTTTTTTACCAGCGTACTTTTGCTGGCGCTGAACCCCGACAATCGTTCACTGACCCGCAGGATATGCGAATCTGTACCACTGGTTCATTTGGGAAAACTGAGTTACGGATTGTATGTTTTCCACCACATGTTTAATTTTGAATGGGAGAACTGGTTTGGAAAACCATTGATTGCCAGCGGAGCCAACCCGGTTGTCGGGCAGGTTCTGTATATGCTGCTGGCGTTTGCCTGTACCTACCTGCTTGCCCGTCTGAGCTGGAGGTTCATTGAAGAGCCTTTTTTGAGGCTGAAATAACATCATCCGATACGTTCCAGCTCAGAAAGTTCTTTCAGTACAGTGTAGTTGGTCAGGTCGTGCATGGATGGTACCACGGATACATACCCGTTCTCAAGCGCCCACACATCAGTATCATCGCCAGTGTCTTCATTGACAAATTCACCGGTAAGCCAGTAATAGGGCCTTCCGCCGGGATCACGGCCTTCCACAAATTTTTCGATCCATCGGGCGTTGGCCTGCCGGCACACTTTCAGACCTCGAATTGCTGACGGAGGAAGTCTGGGAATATTGACGTTGAGCAGACAACCCTGTCTGAAGGGTTGTGAGAGCATATATTCGACAACTTTTCCTGCCCAAATGCGGGATGCCTCGAAGTCGGCATCAAAACTGAAGTCAAGCAGAGAAAAGCCGATACTTCTTATACCTTCCAGGGCAGCTTCCATGGCTGCGGAGAGAGTCCCGGAGTAAAGAATATTGATACTGGCATTACTGCCGTGGTTGATTCCCGATACGCAGAGAGATATGGGGCGATCCTTCAATATGACATGCTTTGCCAGCTTCACACAATCAACCGGAGTGCCGGAACATTCCCAGGCTTCAATACCTTCAAAAACGGACACCCTCTTCAGTCGGAGCGGATCGTGAATAGTGATGGCGTGCCCTTTTCCGCTTTGTGGGGAATCCGGGGCCACAACGATTACCTCACCGAAGGAGGCAGCCACTTCCACCAGTGCACGGATGCCCGGAGCAGCAATACCATCGTCATTTGTAACAAGAATCAAAGGTTTCGACATGCTGCAAAAGTATGTCTGTAATAAATATTTTACATGATATACGTACAAATTAAAAATAATATCATAAAATTGCATGGAATTTTATTGGGCAATCAAACGTTCATTAACTATAAATATAAGCAGAATCTGCCAGATGTTTTCCTTTTACCAATAAACAAGCAGCGATGAAACAGTTTTTCCCGGGTCTTTTTCTCTTTTTCTTTGTGTCTGTTCATTCTTTCGGACAGAAATCTACAGTGAGTTACATCCACTTTGAAGAAGAGGATGTTGACAAATTATTCTACATGTACGAAAATATCCGTGCCGACAATGAAGAGGGCTCCACTGTCTTTTCCTATACGAGGGGCAAACAAAAATTCTATTTTACCGTGGACAATGAATATGAAAGGTCTCGTACGGCACCTGTTGGAATGAACACTGCAGAAAGTGCCAAAATTGGTGAAACGCTCGTTTCGGCTATCAACAATCAGTCGAAGGAGGTTATGCTTGTTTTCAGACGAAGTACATCAACCTACCACATATACCCGGTTTTATCCGCATCCATGATGTCTTTTGAAGGCATGAAATGTGTGATCAGAAATCAACATACTGCTTTTGCTTTTGATACTACTGATTTGAACTTTGAGGATAATCTGGCCCTTAAAAAAACTGAAAACACTGTAAATTTCGCAGTAACAGCCCGCAAGGGATGCCTCCGACAGTACAAATTTACCTGTAAGAGCCAGAAAAACAGGCAATTCATTTCCGAGCTGGAAATTATTCCTTCTGTAGGGGTGGTGTATGAGCGTACAGGCACTGACAAGACAGAGGCGGAGGAGAACGAGATGGTTCTTTCCGAGATAGGCAATTCCGGTTTTGCTGATTATGTGGCTGAAATGTGTAATCAGACAGGCGACATTCCGTCCGATGATCCGGCTCCGTTTTTTGATCCGTCCAATCCTCCGGCCATCAGGGAATATCGCTATGGAGATATCACAGTACGTATTTCTTGTCCCGAGCTGCTGGGTTATGGCAAGCATGTAGTTCAGCGCGGCGACAATCTGTACAGTATTTCAAGAACCTATGGAGTTCCGGTGAGAACGCTGGCCAAATGGAATGATATTCAGGATGTGAATATGATTGAAGTTTGTCAGGAAATATGGTATGTACCACCTCCGGGAGAGGCTCCTGTTGGTCCCACAAGGGATCCGGAAGAAGTAAAAGTACCCGGAAAAGTCATTGACCAGCGAAAACTGTATCCGAGTGATTCGGATGTACAGCCGTGGGGAAGCAGTGGTCGTACTTCCGTTTCGGGTGGTATTAAAACGAGGCCATCGTCAGATGACAATGACTCAAACACACAAATGCATACCGTAAAAAGTGGTGAAACACTGCAGAAACTTGCTTCAAAGTATAACTGTCCGGAAACCTGTATCAGAGAGATTAATAATTTTCCAATCAAAGGAACGGTCAGCCTGAAGCCAGGACAGAAAATAACTATCGGAAACTGCGACTGCCAGGAAGAAGAAGAAACCTATGGCGACAAGCAGCCTCAGAGAAGTACAGGGAAAGGAGGCGTGTCATCTTCCTCACCTGTATTTGTTCACAGGGTTGTAAAAGACAAAAAGCTCAGCACCATTGCCTCCGAACTGGGTTATTCGGCCCAGGAACTCGCCAGATTGAACAATATGAAGGAGAGTGATATCGTCAGGGCAGGAACCGAGTTGCAGGTGCCACGCAAGAAAAAATAGTGCGGGGCGCGATCAGTTCACCCTTTGAATACGGCGGAAGCGCATCTGAAGTACGCCGAGCATAGCTTCGCGGATTATTTTCAGCGACATCTTTGACTGCCCCTTTTCGCGGTCCTTGAACGTGATGGGAACCTCCGCCACCCTGAATCCGAGACGGTATGCTGTATATTTCATTTCAATCTGAAATGCGTAACCTACAAATTTTATTCCCGAAAGGTGTATGGACTCCAGCACCTTTCGGGAGTAACAGATGAAGCCGGCCGTTGGGTCGGCAATGTGCATCCACAGAATCAGTGAAGTATAACAAGAAGCTCCTCTTGACAGTATAATCCTGTCTGCGGGCCAGTTCTCCACTTGTCCGCCGGGGCAGTATCTTGAGCCGACTGATACATCGGCGCCCTCATCGCGGCATTTGGCCAGGAGTCTTGGCAGGTCGTCCGGATTGTGCGAAAAATCGGCGTCCATTTCGAAGAAATAGTCATAGGCGCGTTCAAGTCCCCATCTGAATCCTGTGATGTATGCAGTTCCGAGACCCAGTTTACCCTTTCTTTCAATCAGGTGCAGTTGCCCTGCGAATTCAGTTTCCTGCAAATGCTTCACTACAGCGGCTGTGCCATCAGGGGAGCCATCGTCAACGATCAGTACATGGAACGCACCCGGCTGACGCAGAGCGGCCCGGATAATGGCCTCCACATTTTCGATCTCGTTGTAGGTGGGTATGATGACAAGCGAAAGCATATACTGCCGGTCTGTTGAGGGTATCGGTAACTGTTTTAATCAATCAGGATTACTTTTCTGAGCAAACGCAGCCCCACGGTGAGTTCGACAGAGGTGTTTCGTACACGCTGTTCCGGTACTGCATAGGTGAACCCCGGGTTGCAGGCATCAATCACATTGGGAATAGGCCCCTGACGGTACTGATTGGTAACGTCAGGATTGACGGAAAGTTGTATTTGTGCGCCTACCAGCTCGGCAAACTGGAATTCCAGACCGCCGCCGACAGAAAATCCTGCCATCCAGCGCTGCACACCGCCCATGAGGGGGTACAGTGCCCTGTTGCAGGAGTTCTGGCTGTTCAGTTCGTCAATGTTGGTGCTGTAGGTGTAGTCGCCCCTCAAACCAACGAAATAGAAATACCTTGTATTTGGCATCGGGCCTATGTTACCCCGCTGTTTGGCTCCCAGCATGAACGAGATATTGTTGAATTTGAACTGCTCCGAATATGCGCCGCCGGGGAGACCGCTGACGAAACTGACCGTCCGGAAACGCATGGCACTTCCTTTTACGTGATAACCGATCTGCATCAGGAAAGAAGACCGGTCGTCTTCATTGTTGATAGATTCCATGCCCAGTGTGGCGTGGTACTGGAAAAGCGGTTCGCGGTTGTAGGCGTTATCCCATTTCTGCAAACCGGCAGAGGGCCCGAAGCCAATGACGTAAGCTGTTGACTGTGCTTTTATTTGTCCGACGAGGAACATGCACCAGAAACCGAGAATATAAAAACGAGTCATGCGTGCGTTTTTGTGGCGAAAATAACCAAGTATTCAGAATAGCGAACGGAAATCGGAAACACTCCCCGGTTCTTCCGTATTTTTGTGCTTCAAATCCGGAAAAATCGCATACTATGAACATGACACAGACTGCTCCTCCCACCCCTTTTGAGGCTTTTGAGTATCGGCGGCCCGATCTGGTATCCTTTGCTTCCGATTTCAACACATCCCTGTCTGCATTCAGCAATGCTGCTACCCCCGAGCAGCAAAGAGTGTGTCTGGATGAGCTGAACAAGCTTCGGGAACATTTTTCCACCATGTACAATATCTGCATGATTCGCCACACATCGAACACGGCAGATCCTTTTTATGAAGCTGAAAACCAGTATTTTGACGAATCGTTGCCCGAATTTGAATCGTTGAGTACACGTTTTTATGAAGCCCTGCTTCAGTCGCCATTCCGGTCTGCCCTGGAGGCGGCCTTTGGTCCGCAGCTTTTTACACTTGCCGCGCTTGCCATCAAAACCTTCAGGCCTTCTGCGCTTGAGAACCTGCAGGAAGAAAATGCGCTGAGTACCGAATATACGAAAATAAAGGCTCAGGCCAAAATCGAATTCAGGGGAACTACATACAACCTGAGCAGTATTGGTCCGGTCGAATTGTCGGAAGACAGGGAAATACGTCGTGGTGCTGCCGATGCGAAATGGTCTTTCTATGCTGAAAGCTCCGCCGCTATTGAGGATATTTTTGACAAAATGGTGAAACTGCGGCATGAGATAGCACTTAAACTGGGGTTCAAAAATTTTGTGGAAGTTGGATACGCGCGCATGCGGCGTTCAGACTACAACCCTTCAATGGTCGCCAATTTTCGCAGGCAGGTGCGCGAAACGATTGTTCCTCTGGCATCTGCGCTGTATGAACGACAGAGAAAGCGCCTTGGAATTGATACCCTGCATTATTACGACGAAGACTACAAGTATCCCTCCGGAAACCCCCGGCCCGTTGGCACACCTGAAGAAATTGTCGGGAACGCTTCAACAATGTATCGCGAACTGAGTCCTGAGACAGATCGTTTTTTTCAGCAGATACTTCAGACCAACCTGATGGATCTTGTGAACCGGGATAACAAAGCCACCGGCGGCTACTGTACCTATATTCCCGGGTACAAATCACCGTTCATTTTTTCCAATTTCAACGGTACCAGTGCGGACATTGACGTGCTTACACACGAGGCTGGTCATGCCTTTCAGGTGTGGAGCAGCACACACTTTCCTGTTGAAGAGTATTACTGGCCCACCAGCGACGCCGCAGAAATTCATTCCATGAGCATGGAGTTTTTCACCTGGCCCTGGATGCACCTGTTTTTTGGCGGGCAGAAGGAAAAATACCAGTTTATGCATCTGGCGGCTGCCCTGCAATTCATCCCTTATGGTGTAGCGGTTGATGAATTTCAGCATATTGTTTATGAAAATCCGGAGATGACACCCGGCGAGCGCAATACCGCCTGGCGGGAACTGGAGAAAACATACCTCCCCCACAGAAATTACGAGGGGAATGAACACCTGCTTGCCGGCAAATTCTGGCAGCGGCAGAGCCACATCTTCAATTCTCCTTTTTATTACATTGATTACACCCTGGCGCAGATTTGCGCCTTTCAGTTCTGGAAAAAGGACCGTGAAGACCACCAGTCGGCGTGGTCAGACTACCTGAGGCTCTGTCAGGCAGGCGGAAGCAAACCATTTCTGGAGCTGGTCCGGCTCGCAAATCTGCGTTCACCGTTTGAAGACGGATGTGTGGAGAGCGTGGTCGGCGGGATAAAACAATTTCTTGAAACCGTTGATGATTCCAAATTCTGATTATACCAATGAACAAATCACTTCTGATACTCCTGTGCACGCTGGCCCTGACGGCCACTGCTTTCACTGTAAGCGAGCAGCCCACTATCAAATTTGGACTTCTGAAGTATAGTGGCGGTGGCGACTGGTATAATGACGTCAATTCACTGAAGAATCTGGCCAAATTCTGTAATGATAATCTCCGCACCAATTTCGACCTGGAGTTCGGAACGGTGGAGCCGGGCAGCGCCGAGTTGTTCAATTATCCGATTGTGTATGCCACGGGTCATGGGAACATGCTTTTCAGCGACCTTGAAGCCCGGAATATGCGGGCTTATCTGGAAGGCGGCGGTTTTCTGATTCTGAATGATGATTTCGGGCTGGATCCCTTTGTGAGGCCAACCATGAAAAAGGTATTTCCCGAACTGGACTTTGTGGAACTCCCTTTTTCGCACCCTGTTTACAATCAGAAGTACAAATTTCCAAACGGGCTTCCCAAGATACACGAACACGACGGAAAGGCGCCGCAGGGTTTTGGTCTGATTTACCAGGGCCGGTTGGTGTGTTTTTATGATTTTGAGACTGATCTCGGCGACGGATGGGATGATGTGCACGGCGACTCTCAGGAAATCCGCAACAAAGCACTGCAGATGGGAGCCAATATCGTGCAGTATGTTTTTGGTCAGTAAGAAGCAATAATACTTTCTCCGGCATAAACATATTCACCGGGTGTACACACGGGGAAGTATCCCGTTTCGTCTGGGATGAAAATATCCGTCTGTGAGCCGAACCGAATCATACCGAATGGTTCCCCCCGGGTTACTTTGTCGCCTGTAGAAAGATTATTTACAATCTGACTGACCCATACATCTGCGATCTGTGTTATGGAGTAACTGCCTCGTCCGGTATGAATGACAGTTGTTTTCCTTTCGTTGGTGAGTAAATATGTACAACCGGTTTCGGGTACTTTTTTACCGAGAATGAGATTGAAAATCATCCGTGCCATGGTTTGATTTCCTGCCGGTTTGTTGCCGTATACGGAAGTGACCTCTCCGGAAAGGGGAATACGGTTGTAGTGTACGGAGAATGGTGTCATGAAAATTCCCACGATAAAGCCCGATGCGTGGGCCAGTTCGCCGGATGCTGTGAGTTCTGAAAGCGTTATACGGCAGCCCTTTTTAATAGCAACGGGCGCCTCCTCCCCTGCTTTTACGCGCCGGACATATACAACATAGCCATCAGCAGGCGATACCATCGAATTGCCGGTTGGTATGACCCGTGGCGGGTTTCGGAAGAAGAACCAGAAGCGCCACAGAATGAACACGGCAGCGGCCAGAAACAACAAAAGCAGCATACACTACCCCAGCTTCTCAGCCAGATACCTGCCCGTGTGGCTTTCTTTCACAGAAGCCAGCTCTTCCGGGACACCTTCGAAAACCAAATTTCCACCCGCCTGCCCACCTTCCGGCCCGAGGTCCACTACCCAGTCGGCGGATTTGATCACTTCGAGGTTGTGTTCCACCACCAGAACGGAGTGGCCTTTTTCCACCAGTGCGTTCATGGCCCTGAGGAGTTTGTTGATGTCGTGGAAATGCAGACCGGTAGTTGGTTCGTCGAAAATGAAGAAAATGTGTCCATTGCTGTTTTCCCTGATCAGGAAAGAGGCCAGTTTGACCCGCTGCGCTTCTCCGCCCGAGAGTGTGCTGGAAGATTGTCCCAGTTGTACATATCCGAGGCCCACATCGAAGAGTGGTTTGATACGGTCAACAATTTCCTTGTGACCCTTAAAGAAATCAAGAGCGTCTTCCACACTCAGGCTGAGCACATCGAAGATGTTTTTCCCCTTGAATTCCACCTCCAGAATTTCGGATCTGAAGCGCCGGCCCTTGCAGGATTCACATTCGAGGTGAACATCGGCGAGGAATTGCATTTCCACCACTTGTTCCCCCTCTCCTTTGCAGGCTTCACAGCGTCCGCCTTCGACGTTGAAACTGAAGTGTTTGGGCTGGTATCCGCGTATTTTCGACATTTGCTGGGAAGAAAACAGATCGCGTATGTAATCATAGGCCTTTACATACGTCACCGGGTTTGACCGGCTGCTTTTTCCGATGGGGCTCTGATTGATGAATTCGACCTTGTTAATGCGCTTTACATTACCATCCAGTCCGTCGAACAATCCGGGAGTTTTGCCACTGTTATCCGGAAGGTGTTGCGACACGGCCGGGTAGAATATATCCCGGACGAGCGTTGTTTTTCCAGACCCGGATACACCACTGACAACAGTAAGGCAGTGGAGCGGAATTCGGACATCAATGTTTTTCAGGTTATGCTGTCGGGCGCCCCTGATGGTCAGAAATTCCCGGGTTGGCCTTCGGGTGGCTGGTGTTTCGACTGACATTGCGCCGGTCATATATCGGGTTGTCAGGCTTTCCGGTGCGGCTTTTTTAATATCGGAGTAGGGACCGGCGAAGACTACATTTCCGCCATGTACGCCGGCTTCCGGGCCCATATCTACCAGAAAATCTGCATTTTTGATTACTTCTTCCTCGTGTTCAACCACAACAACCGTATTTCCGAGATCCCTCAGCTCCTTGAGGACGCTGACCAGCCGGCCTGTATCTCTCGGATGCAGACCAACGGAAGGTTCGTCGAGCAGATAAAGGGAGGAGGTCAGGTTGCTGCCCAGTGTTCTGGTGAGGTGGATACGCTGGGTTTCTCCGCCCGAGAGCGTGTTTGATACCCTGTCGAGCGTCAGATAGCCCAGGCCGAGATCCACCATAAACCTGAGGCGGTTATTGATTTCGAGGAGCAGGCGGCTGGCGACCTGGCGATCGAAATCGGAGATGTGGCTGTCGAGATTTTCCGTGAATCCGAGTACCTGGTCAATCGGGACACCGGTCAGGTCGGAGATGTTTTTGTTGTCAATTTTCACGCAGAGCGCTTCCTGCCGGAGGCGGCCACCTTCGCAGGTATGGCAGGTTGTTCGGCCGCGGTATCGCGAAAGAGTTACCCTGTTCTGAATTTTATACGTCTTGCTTTCAAGTTCGTTGAAAAAAGACATGATACCCGGCACATCATTTTTCCCGTTCCAGAGCAATTTCAGTTCTCCCTTCGACAGCGATTCGTATGGTGTGTGTACAGGAAAACTGACAGTATGTGCGCGCTGGAGGAAAAACGAGAGCCATTCTCCGTACTTCTCCCCTTTCCAGCAGGCTACAGCGCCATCATAAACAGATTTTGTTTTATCGGGTATAACCTTGTCGGGATCTATGCCGAGCACTCTTCCGTAGCCTTCGCATGTGGGGCAGGCGCCATAGGGGTTGTTGTAGTTGAAAAGTTGCGGAGTTGGTTCCGGGAATACGATACCGTCGAGCTCGAACCGGTTGTTGAATACGACAGGGGCTGCAGGTTCGCCGCCATCATTACCAGCGAGCTGAATCAGACATTCCCCCTCACTTTCGTAGAAAGCTGTATTGACAGAGTCGGCAAGGCGCATCCAGTCACTTTCTTCCGGCATGGGCAGTGCGAAACGATCCATGAGGACGAAGGCATGCGTTTTAAGATCCACATCTGCGAGTGCCTGTTCATTTTCCAGCAGATCTTCGATACGCTGGATTTCCCCCTTCCACCAAAGGCGGGAGTAGCCTTTCTGGAGCAGGACATTCAGTTCCTGTTCCACAGGCCTTTCGCGATTCTTTCTGTAGAGTGGTATGAGTACCATGCCTCGCGAGCTGTCGGGCAGGCTTCTGATATAGTCAATTACATCCGAAACCTCGTGTTTTTTGACGATATTGCCGGAAACAGGAGAGTAAAATTTGCCGATTCGGGCGAACAGCAGCCTCAGGAACTCGTAAATTTCTGTCATACTGCCTACCGTGGAGCGTGTATTTCCGGTAGAAACCCGTTGTTCTATTGCGATAGCCGGACA
>CAILQK010000094.1 GCA_903836265.1 uncultured Bacteroidota bacterium
CACCACCAATCAGACCGTAGTCGAGGCTGTTGAAAAAGGTGCCTTTGTCGTCAGGGTAATCGAAATAGGCGCCGATAGTTTTGGGCAGTTCCAGATTCCGGTTGTCCACGCGAACAATCTGTGTTTCGGTGCCCTCCACAGCTTCACCGGGCTTGTCGGTCCGGTAATTATAATCCAGAAAGAATTCTGTATCGTTGATGGTGAGGTTATTCTCGGAAACTCCCTGCGAGAATTGCAGAGCACCTTCACCGACTGACTGCACCATGAAGCCGACGTATCCTCCGGCCGAAAACTCGAAACTGCCCGCCCTGGCATATACAGTAAGCGGGATATCCAGATAGGAGTTGTTGATGTTGAGCAGGTATTTGGAGCGGCCGGTGGCGTAAGAAGAGCCTCCGTCGTAATTGAAAAACCGGTACGACTGGCCGTCAAAAGTATATTGACCACCGCGTTTGGAGTAAAGGAACTCGCCCCTGGCACCGAAATTGTCGGTGAACTTGTGAGACAGCGTGAGGCCGATGTGGAAACCTACCACATTTTTCCAGCTTTCCAGCGAAGCGCCCGCATCATCGAGCTCCGAAGGGCCCTTGACCGTTGCCAGATTCAATCCGGTTTTAAAGCCATATTTCAGTTGTGCATGCAGGGTTCCTCCGGTCAGCAATACGGCGAGGAGGACAATTGTAGTCAGTTTTGCTTTACTCATGATTGATTGATTCAAGTCTTGCTCGAATGCAAAGTAAAGCACATTTTGAAACTGTTTCGTTAAAAACAGTTCGTTTGCCAATAATTAGCCGGACGAAACGGCAAAATCAGGCAGAAGGAGACTGAAATTATCTGCATCGAGTATTGCTTTTACGCCATAAGGCAGTGTACACTGGCCCCGAATATGACCAAAGGGCAAACCGTAGTAAACAGGTATACCCAGATTTCCGAGGCAGAGTTTCAGTGTTTCCCGGAGCGTGAGCGACGGGCTTTCGGGATCGGGATTGCAGTCGTCGAAAATACCGAGGGCAATACCCGCAGCCTCTCTCAGGTCGGTTGCCTGCAGGAGCTGGGTAATCATGCGGTCGATACGATACGGTTTCTCACCCACATCTTCAATAAATACGATTTTATCTTTGAATACGGGAGCGAAAGGTGTTCCGGAAAGGGAGGCGAGCAGCGCCAGATTACCACCGGTCAGGGTGCCCTCCGCTCTGCCCGGAGCGATGGTAAACGGCTGGTAATGTGGCGGAGCCGAAAAATCGGGTGCCGTCTGAATCCGGTGAGGAGCATCTTCGCCCATGACAACTGCGCGAAGGTGATTCAGCGTAAACCCGGGCAAATCAGACACTGCAACCGGGCCGTGAAAAGTAGCCAGGCCGGTCTGCTGATGAATAGCGATATGCAGTGCCGTAATATCGCTGTACCCGATGAATACTTTCGGATTATTCCTGATCATTTCGAAATTCAGGCCGGGCAACAGGCGGGCACAGCCGTAACCACCCCGTACACACCAGATGGCATCTGTGTCAGGATCTGAGAATGCCTGATGAAGATCAGACAGACGGTCGGCGTCGGTACCGGCGAGATATCCGTTTTTATCGCGCAGATGGGCCGCCTCCTTCACCAGGAAGCCGAGAGAAGACAGATTGGACAGGGCCTGAGCGAGCTTCTCGTCTGACGGCGGGCTGCCCGGTGCAATCAGAGACACCCGGCTGCCCGGCCTCAGCCTTTCGGGCAACACAAGTTTGCGCCTGACCCGCAAAGAGGAAGCGTGCATATTGAAACCGGAAAACTCGGGCGCCAGTGCAGCGAGGCCGGTCAGTTTAAGAAAATCTCTCCGAAAGTACCGACGCATAACCGCTGGGCAGATAGTCCGTTAACGTGCAAAAAGGAAATACATTAGAACCATGAGCAGTACGGTTGAAACCGCCAGTACCGTCATGAATTTGCGGTTATCCTCTTTGTCATCGGATTTGGGATTGCGCTTGATGTGTTTGAGTTTGCTCATCTGACAATATTTTTGATTGAAAAAAAAGAGCCGGCCCTGTGTTCAGCATAAAACACAGGGCCGGCAAAAATAATTCTCAAATCAGATTTTCAAAGCAAACCTGACAATGATTGTCATCAGACTTTGTTGGAAACTTTGAGATAGTTTTCCAGCGCCACGGCAATTGAAGGGGCTTCGGGTGTTCCGGCCTGTATATTTACCTCCATTCCGCGCTCGGTTACGGCTTTGAGTGCAGCTGTTCCGAATACACAGATACGCCGGTCTTCCTGTTTGAATTCGGGGAACTGCTCGAACAGGGATTTGATTTCATTGGCCGAAAAGAAGGCTATGATATCAAATTTGACGTCCTTGAGGTGCAGCAGATCGTTATTTACGTTGCGGTACATGACCGCCTCCTGAATAGACACTTTAAGCTCGGCGAAAAAACGGGTAATTTCCGGATTGCCGAGTTCGTTGCAGGGCAGGAAGAACTTTTCGTCCTTGTTCCGGATGATATAGGATTTGAGTTCCAGAATGGACTTGTTGCCATTGAAAACCTTCCTCTTGCGGAACATGATGAACTTCTGCAGATAATTGGCGATAGCCTCGGTAGCACAGAAGTACTTGGTATCTTCCGACATTTTGATGCGCATCTCGCCACACAGCCGGAAAAAATGGTCAACCGCATGGCGGCTGGTGAAAACAATGGCCGTAAAGTCGTTGGGATACACGCGATTTTTGCGATACTCCTTCTCCGTCAGCCCTTCGAGGGTGACAAAGGGCTCAAAATCAATACGTACACCATATTTGCGCACTATATAATAAATACCAAAAGAGAATATTCCAGATTTTATTCACAAGCTGCCTCCTTCAACATGGGGTTTTGGGGTTTTGGGG
>CAILQK010000095.1 GCA_903836265.1 uncultured Bacteroidota bacterium
CTGACGGTATCGGTTGACGGTGAGAATTCGTTCACGGTGACGTTCAGGGCGTCGAAGTCAGGCAAGTTGAGCGAGATGATGAGCGTATCGAGCCGCATCACGAAGGCAGAGGGTTACAACATGGCGAACAATCGCCTGGATGTAGCGCTTCGCTTCGACGGTCAGACAATTGCAGGTGTAGGATTCGAGCTGTATCAGAACCAGCCGAACCCGTTCATCAACAAGACGTTCATTGGCTTCCACCTGCCAGAGACTGCTACAGCGACGCTGACAGTATATGACGAGACAGGCCGTGTGGTATTCACACAGCAGGGCGACTATGCGAAGGGCTACAACGCTGTTACGCTGGATCGCGCGCTGCTGAGTACTACCGGTGTACTGTACTACACACTCACTGCGGGCGACGACACGGCGTCCCGCAAGATGATACAGACGAGGCAGTAAAAATTGATTAATAAAACACAGGGTCAGCTGCCCCGGTCGGTCTGAAAGTTTCGCTGAAGGAACTTCCAGATTGGCCGGGGCAGTTCCCTTTTAAGGCAACATCATCGGGCAGAAAATTCCGGTTCCGTTAATAACCGGAATGGAATGAAAAAGCGAAGCGGCATCGGAGGTATCTCTGATGCCGCTTCGCTTTTTTGGATGCAGGTGATCATTTGGACGGGCGCCCTGTCAGGATAATTTTCAGAGATTGCTACTGAACTGCAGTTTTGACACGACAAAAAAAATCCCGGATTCTGGCGGGGGCCTGAATCCGGGATAAAGGAAAGACGCGAAGTCAGCGTCAGGAGAGTTTGCCCAGACTTTCCTCGAGAATAGAAATTCTGGTTAATCCGTCGGCCAGTTTTTTGCGTTCATTTTCGACTACCTGAGCTGGTGCACCGGAAACGAAGCGTTCATTGGAGAGCTTGGCCTCGATGGATTTGATGAAACCGCGCTGATATTCGAGTTCTTTACTGATCTTTTCACGTTCTGCATCGGTATCAATTTCCTGATTGAGAACCACATAACATTTATCTGTACCGGAGATGAAAGACCTGGCATTGGCCGGTTCATCGGTCGTTATGGCACATTCACTGAGGACGGCCAGTTTGGCAAGCAAATCTGACAAGCCGGTACGGCCCAGAAAAACATTGACACTGGTGGATTCCTGCAGGAACATGGCGAGCGGATCTCTGGGTTTGATCTGATTCTGGTTTCGGATATCGCGTACTTTGGAGATAATATCTTTTGCCTGTTCGACGTCGGCAACCAGTTGCCTGTCCCATTCGGAAGACAGGGGCCATGACTGGGCCATACAGTCTTCACCGGAGGAACGCGGGCGCAGCTGGTGCCAGATTTCTTCTGTAACAAACGGCATGAACGGGTGAAGCGTGACCATCAGTTTTGAGAATAAATCGAGCGTGGCTTCGAAGGTTTCACGGTCAATGGGTTGTTCATAACCGGGTTTTATCATTTCCAGGTACCAGGAGCAGAAGTCATCCCAGATGAATGTGTAAAGGCTGAGAAGCGCTTCGCTGAGTCTGTACTGCCGGAAGTCACTTTCAATATCAGCCAGAACCGACTGACATTTGTTGTTAATCCACTGTACCGCCAGTCTGTTTTTTTCGACAGTGCCCTGATTAACAGCTGTTTCAATGATATCCCATCCTTTCACGAGGCGGAGAGCATTCCAGAGTTTATTGCTGAAGTTCCGGCCGTTTTCGCAGAGTTTTTCATCAAAAAGAATATCACCACCGGCGGCTGCGCTTGACATGAGGCCGTAACGAACACCGTCTGCGCCGAATTCTTCGATCAGTTTGAGTGCGTCGGGCGAATTTCCGAGAGATTTGGACATTTTTCTGCGCTTGTTATCGCGCACCATACCTGTGAAGTAAACCGCCTGAAATGGTTTCTGACCTTTGAATTCATATCCGGCCATAATCATGCGTGCTACCCAGAAGAAAATGATATCCCATCCTGTAACGAGAACATTGGTTGGGTAGTAGTAGCTGAATTCGCCTTCGGGTTTGTCGAAGCCATCAAATACACTGATGGGCCAGAGCCAGGAGGATGCCCAGGTGTCGAGTACATCTTCGTCCTGGCGGAGGTCGCTGAGGGAGAGAGACGGGTTACCTGTTGCCTTGCGCGCCTGTTCGAGAGCGGCATCGGCTGATTCAGCGACGAAGAGGTGAGTTTCCTGTCCGCGTGCTTCCGATACCAGGTACCATGCGGGTACCCTGTGTCCCCACCAGAGTTGTCGGGAGATACACCAGTCGCGCAGATTTTCCATCCAGTTTCTGTACAGATTCTGGAAACTTGGCGGGAAGAACCGGATATCCTCTTCGATTACGGCTTTGAGGGCCGGGTCAGCGAGGGAGCTCATATTGACAAACCACTGGAGAGACAGTTTGGGTTCGACAACCGAGTCAGTACGTTCAGAGCGACCGATGTTGGTGGTATAATCTTCGATGCGGACGAGTGCGTTGACTGACTCGAGAGCATCTTTCATTTTCTTCCTGGCATCGAACCTGTCGAGGCCTACGACTGGTTGCCATGTACATTTTTCATTGATCGTTCCGTCATCGTTAATTGTATCAATGACTGGCAGACGGTGGCGTTGTCCCACCTCATAATCATTCTGGTCGTGGGCGGGTGTTATCTTCAGGGCTCCGGTTCCGAATTCGATATCCACATAATCATCTGCGATAACAGGTATTGGTCTGTTAATCAGCGGAATAAGGACATTTTTACCTGTTACGGCTTTATATCGTTCATCTTTTGGATTAACAGCAATTGCCACATCGGCGAAGATAGTTTCGGGGCGCTGGGTGGCGATAGTGATACCGCCGGTGCCATCTTCGAACTGATAGGTGATATGATAGAGCTGGGCCTGTTCTTCCCTGTAAATTACTTCTTCATTGGAAAGCACAGTCTGTGCCTCGGGATCCCAGTTGACCATACGCAGGCCTCTGTACAATTTTCCGCGTTTGTACAGGTCAATAAAGACATTGATGACATCCCGGTAGTAGCCGGGGTCCATTGTGAATGCAGTACGATCCCAGTCGCAGGAAGCGCCGAGCTTTCTGAGCTGGTTAAGAATAATGCCGCCGTATTTATCTTTCCACTGGTAGGCATAACCGAGGAATTCTTCCCTTGTCAGATCTGCCTTCCGGAGTTTTTTTTCTTCGCGGAGCCAGCGTACGACTTTGGCTTCAGTTGCAATACTTGCGTGGTCTGTTCCGGGTACCCAGCAGGCATTTTTGCCGTCGAGGCGAGCTTTACGGACAAGAATATCCTGAATGGTATTATTCAGCATGTGGCCCATGTGGAGTACACCTGTCACATTGGGAGGCGGGATAACAATGGTGAAGGGTTCCCTGTCATCCGGTTTGGACTGGAAATAGCCGCGGCTTTCCCAGTGAGCGTACCAGCGCTCTTCTACTTCTGTTGCGTTATAGCGAGATGAAATTTCCATAATTGGCAAAGGTAACGCTTAGCGCACAATCAGAACAGGGATTTCGACGGCATGTCTGACTGCACCCACTGTTGTGCCGAAAACGAGGTCTTTGACGGTGTGGTGTCCGTGTGCGCCCATTACAATAATATCAGCATTATTTTCGGCTGCCAGTTTTGGGAGTGCCTTTTTTGCAGAGCCGAAGCCGATGAAAGCCTCGCAGGAGTATCCCATATCTCTGATAGCCCGGGCGTACTGGTTGAGATTTCGGGAGTCGCTTTCTACTTCGAGGTCGCTGATGTCACTTCCGAGAACCCAGGCGCCGGCAGTTTCCACGGCATGAAAAAGCATATAGTCGGCGTTTTTACCACCGATGTAAAGTGCATGTTCGACAGCTTTCTGATCGGCTGTTGAGAAATCGAGTGCTATAGCGATATTTTTATAGGAGGGTTGTCTGATTTCAGACAGGCCGTTGAAGTGACCGTGAGGAACTCGAGGTTTGATTATTCCTGTAAAACGCGAAGCAAACGGCTTGAGCGTGATATATGCCAGCATTATCATGGAGAGGACAAACAGAGGAACGGCGGTCAGATAAGCTGTGAATGCTTCTGGTCCGTTTATCCATTCCTGAATCTGATTGACAACCATACCCGCGTTAAGACAAATGATTACAAGGGCAGCGGTCCATCCGCCCAGTCTTGACCAGGTTCCGATAGCAAATTCGCCCATTCTGTTTTTGTCGCTGACGTAGTGCAGCAGTGGAATAACAGCAAATCCGAGTTGCATACCGAGAATGACCTGGCTCATCACGAGCATTTCACCGGTAGCGTGTTCACCGGCGAAATGAACGACAAGGAGTGCAGGAACTACAGCGAGCAACCTGGTAATCAGTCGGCGAAGCCAGGGAGCTATGCGCAGGTGGAGGTATCCTTCCATGACAATCTGGCCGGACAGGGTTCCGGTTACAGTGCTGCTTTGGCCTGATGCAATCAGAGCGACGGCGAAGAGGGAAGGGGCCCAGCTTTTTCCGAGCAGCGGTTCGAGGAGTTTATGGGCATCCTGTATTTCTGATACACCGTTGTAACCGCTTTTATAAAAAACTGCTGCAGCGAGGATGAGAATGGCTGCGTTAACAAACAATGCCAGGTTAAGGGCGATAGCGGAGTCAATTATATTGTATCTGATTGCCTTTCTGATACCTTCGGAGGTTCTGGTAATCATACGCGACTGAACGAGCGCCGAGTGCAGGTACAGATTATGGGGCATAACTGTGGCACCGATAATGCCGACAGCAATAATCAGGGCATCCGAATCGGGAACAGACGGTATAAATCCGGTGGCAATTTCCGGAAGAGAAGGCTGTGCAAGCACCATCTGGATACCGAAGGCCGCACCGATGACGAGTACCAGTCCGAGGATAAACGCCTCCAGTTTTCTGATTCCGAGTTGCATCAGCATAAGCAGGAGGAAAGAGTCGAGGATACTGATAACAATTCCCCAGGTCAGGGGTAATCCGAAGAGGAGCTGGAGGCCAATTGCCATACCCACCACTTCAGCCAGATCAGTGGCGGCGATGGCGATTTCTGCGAGGATATAATTGAAGATATTGGTAGCTGGGTTATACAGTTCGCGGGATGCCTGGGCGAGATCGCGCTGGGCCACGACTCCGAGTCGGGCACACATACTCTGGAAGAGCAGAGCAATCAGATTGGACATCAGCAGAACCCAGAGCAGCGCATAGCCATAGCGGCTGCCACCGGCGAGGTCGGTAGCCCAGTTGCCGGGATCCATGTAGCCTACACTGACGAGGTAAGCGGGGCCGAGAAAAGCAAACAGGCGTTTCCAGAACCCACCTTTGACATCCGTTTGTACGGTAGAATTGACTTCGGAAAGTGATTTTTGAGACATCGGATGAATGTTGGATGAGCAAGTTGCGAAAAACGCAACAAATATGCTGTTTTCCGGACATTATGTGATGTGAAATGTGACAAGTTTCGGGCAGAAGACAAAAAAATACAAATCATTTTTTCATTTTTGCTCTCACAAACTCAACTACACATTTCGAATTGATGAAGAAACACATTATTTCAGCGGCAATTCTGGCTTTTTCCGGAATATTGGCTGCACAGGAGCGACCTGCGCTGACAGACCTTTCATTCTGGAAACCGATGCAGGCAAAAAACTGGCAGATAGCCGGAACGGTGAGTGCAGACCTGCGCAAGAACGAGACAATGAAAGCAGGGAGCGGCACAGGCGTGCTTGTCAATCTTCCGGACGACAAAAACAGGGCGAATCTGCTTTCGGTTGCTGAATATGGTGATGTGGAGGTTTCATTTGATTTTATGATGGCGAAACATTCCAATTCGGGTTTTTATCTGCAGGGAAGGTATGAGGTGCAGTTGCTCGACAGCTGGGGGCACCAACAGCCCACTTATGGCGATTGCGGAGGTGTTTATGCCAGAAGAAGGTGGAATCCGGAGGAACAGATGTTTGACGGTCATCCGCCCCGGCTGAATGCCTGTCTGGCGCCCGGTTTGTGGCAACATTTTGACATCAGTTTTCAGGCTCCGCGCTTTGATGCATCGGGAAAGAAGATCGCCAACGCGAGATTGCTCAGGGTAGTGCTCAATGGCTATGTGGTACAGGAAAACATAGAGCTCACGGGACCTACAGGAGGTCCGATTTCCGAGCAGGAGGCTGCGAAAGGTCCGTTTATGATACAGGGGGATCACGGTCCGGTGGCATTCAGGAACTTTGTTATCACCGACAAGGGAGGCGAGCAGGTAAAAGGTGGGCCATTCAGCTACAGGGTAATTTATGGTGACTTCCGCTACCCGGAAGATTTTGCCGGTAAAAAAGTGGAAAGAACCGGAGTAACAGAAAAGTTGACCTGGGAGGTTGCGGGCAGGGAAAACGGTTATGCCATCATTTTCAATGGCAAAATGAACAGTCCGAAAGCCGGGAAGCACCGTATTGTACTGCAGGCGGGAGGCAAGACAATTCTGAAAGTGAACGGTCGGGAAATTATGCCTGACCGGTGGACATACGTTGCTGATCAGAGAACAGCCGAGGTTGAACTGGCTGTGGGGCAATGGGATATCGAGCTGACCAATTACAAAATGGATGGCTGGATGACGCCCTATCTGGGCATGTGGGTAGAGGGGCCGGGTGCCCGCGCATCCGATTTTCATTCGATGGGTTCTGCACTGGCCCTTGAGGCGTCGGATCCCATCGAACTGGATGCGAATACACCGGCAGTTTTCAGGTCGTTTATGGATATTACCATGCCCAACAGCTTGCGGGGCGACAAAAATTTCATGGGATACGAAGATCCGCACAAAAAACGCGTTGTACATGCCGTTCATGTGGGTGATCCTGCCGGACTGCATTACACCTATGATCTTGACAACGGTTCGGTGGCCCAGATATGGAAGGGCGGTTTTCTGAATACAGCTCCCATGTGGGACGACCGCGGAGACGGTTCCTCGCGCCCGCGCGGGCCTGTACTCGCACTGGATGATATTCAGACCGTAGTCACAAAAACAGAACTTTTTGATTTGAAAACGTCTGAGAATGATCCGGTAAACGGCTACAGACCGGCAGGTTACGATATAGATGCGGAAGGTTATCCGGTATTTCGCCACGTACTCACCAATACCGGTACAGAGGTTCAGGATCAGATGAGGGTGATCGGCGGCGAGTCATTGAAGCGTACAATCACATTCGGAAGTGCCGGTGCTGCCGAGGGTTACTTTGTCAGACTGGCAGCGGGCAGGAATATTGAAAAGGTTGATGATGGTATCTGGATTGTGGATGACAAAAGGTATTACATACAGACAAAGAGCAATGCAGCTGTTGAGACATCGCAGGGTATTTCAGTATTGTACGCAGTACCTTCCGGTGACAAAGTGGAGTGGCAGGTGCACTGGTAACTTTTCGGAAACCCCGCCAAAATTTCTTTCAAATCATTGCATTTCAACAGATTACGCAATCAAAAACATGAAACATATTACACTTTTGCTGTTATTTTTCTCTGTCATCGAATTGCATGCCCAGAGCACGCTGCAGACACCGAAAGAAGACGATTTTTACAGAATTATAAAGGTTCCCATTCCGGAAGGCGTGGTACTGGAGGTGGGAGGACTTTGTGCACTGAATGATGGCAGCGTTGCCGCGAGCACCCGCAGAGGCGATATATGGGTGGTTGAGAACCCGTCGTCGCTGAAGCCCAATTACCGGCGCTACGCCACCGGTTTGCACGAAATACTGGGGCTGGCGGAGAAAAACGGCAAACTGTACTGTGCGCAGCGCGGAGAGTTGACACGACTCACGGACAGGAATGGCGACGGGCGGGCCGACAGGTACGAGACAGTGTATGCCTGGCCAGTGTCGGGGCATTATCATGAATACAGTTTTGGTCCGAAGTTGACACCGGAGGGCGATTTTCTGGTTACCGGCAATGTCAGTTTTGGTGCTACGGACTGGTGGGCCGGCAAGAGTATAGTACCCTGGAGGGGCTGGACGATGAAGATATCGGAGGATGGGAAAATGCAGCCTTTTGCAGCGGGAATGCGTTCGCCGTGCGGAATCGGGATGGTGAACGGCGATTTTTTTTACGGGGACAATCAGGGCGACTGGATGGGTTCAGGGTTTATTACCCATGTAGAGCAGGGCGACTTTGTTGGTCATCCGGCTTCGTTGCACTGGGCCGACAGGCCTGAGTCGCCGGTGAAAATGCGACAGGAGATGGTTTACAAACAGGTTGATCCGCGCGATGATCCGCGAAGCAAGCCGGAATACAAAGCTGAAGAGCCTGCGACCACCATCTATGAAATGGGTCACAAGACCTATCCGTACATGCAGGTGAAAAGTCCGGCGGTATGGCTTCCGCATGGCGTACTGGGTGTTTCAACCTCCGAGATACTGCCCGATGAAACGGGTGGAAGCTTTGGACCGTTTGCCGGTCAGTTATTTGTTGGAGACCAGGGGATGTCAAAAATTGCCCGTGTTTTTCTGGAAAAAGTGAACGGGCAGTGGCAGGGAGCATCTTTTGATTTCAGGAGTGGTTTCAAGTCGGGTGTTCTGAGGATGTGCTGGGGAAAAGAGTCAGGAACCATGTATGTGGGAGGTACGAACAGAGGGTGGGGGAGCACCGGAAAAGAGCCTTACGGACTGGAGCGACTGGTGTGGACGGGCCAGATGCCATTTGAAATGAAGGCAGTACGAGCCATGCCCGACGGGTTTGAGATAGAGTTCACGCAGCCGGTTGATAAAAATACGGCACAGAATACAGAAAATTACCTTGTCAGCAGTTACACGTACAAGTACCACCCTGTTTACGGAAGTCCGGTGATCAATTTCAGGGAACATCCGGTACTCGGAGCCAGGGCAAGCACTGACGGATTGAAAGTACGTGTAGTAGTTGACAGTTTGAGAGAGGGATATATTCATCATATTCAGCCGCTGGGTGTGACCAGCTATACAGAAGGAGCAAACCTGCTGCACCCTGCTGCCTACTATACACTGAACAGCATTCCTGCCGGAGAGAAGGCAGATTTCAAACTGGAATTACCCAAAGTCAAAACCGGAACTGTGGCTCCAGTGAAAGATCAGGGCAGTGCTGTCAATACACCGGACAATCAGATGAAAGAGGCCCGGCCGAGCACAGCCGGAGAGGCGAAGAAACCTGCACCAGTCAAGCCGGCGGGAGTTTCGGGCGTAAATGAAGCAGAAGTCAAGGCATTATTGACCAAATATACCTGCAGTTCTTGTCACAAGACGAACGAACGCGCGGTGGGGCCGGCTTACAAAGATGTAGCGAAGAGAGGATATTCGGTACAGGAAATAGTCTCGCTGGTTTACAATCCCAAACCCGAGCACTGGCCTGATTACACACCGATGGCTCCCATGCAGCATGTTCCCAAAAAAGATGTGGAAAAAATAGCTTCGTGGATAAATACACTAAAATAGGCTTTATGAGCCTGAAAAGCGCCAGAAAGCGAGAAGGTGTGCAACAGAATCCCTGACATGCTCTAACTACATGGCTGGTATTTAGTAACTTTGCAGCATCAAGCATTTGATATGAGTTACCCACCACTATTCAGGATAAAAGAGAACGGATACTTCGGTTTCATCAACTCGGGAGGAGAGGTTGCCGTGGAGCCGCAATTCCTTGAGGTAGGGGAGTTCAGAGAAGGATTTACGCATGCCCGTCTGAATGGGCAGTGGGCCCTTCTGGATCAGTACGGCCGGTTGTACATTCGCCGGCTGTACCGGTCTGTAGGCATGTTTCAGAAAGGTCGGGCACGCGTTCAGGTAGTCCATTCCTGGGGGTTCATTGATCATACCTGCAGGGAGGTTATTCCGGCTATTTTCGATAAGGTATCCGATTTTCAGGAGGGTTTGTCAGCAGTAACATTCGAGGGACGGGCCGGATATATTCGTGAAGATGCTTCCTTTGCCATCAAACCGCAGTTTGACGACTGCGGTGATTTCAGCGGTGATATGGCGCCGGCTGCAAGCAATGGCATGTGGGGTTATATTGATCGTCAGGGTGAGTATGTGATATCGCCGGTCTGGGACAGGGCTTTGTCTTTTCAGGGGAGGGTGGCAGCAGTGAGTAAAAATGGCCTCTGGGGACTGGTTGATCGCTCGGGAAAAGAGTTGACGAGTCCGCGCTTTGAATTTGTCAGAGGTTATCCGGAGGGTCATTTCTGTGACGGAATGGCGCTTGCATACAACGACGGGAAGTATGGTTATGTAAATGAAAGTGGGGAGGTTGCCATAGAGCCCACGTTTGATGTGGCGGGAAATTTTGGAGAGGGTCTGGCGTTCGTGGAAATAAACGGGGTTTACGGATATATTGACAAAACAGGCAAACTGGTTATCATGCCCAGATTCGAGGATGCAGGTATTTTTACCGAAGGACTTGCCCGGGTATGCAGTAACGGGAAATGGGGGTATATTGATTCGGACGGACGAATTGTCATTCCCGCAATTTACGATATGGCAGAACCCTTCCGGGACGGATTGGCACTGGTTGTACAGGATGGCAGGTGGTGCTACATCAACCGCGACAGAGAAACTGTCTGGCGTGAGAAATAGAGTCAAATTTTCAACACCATATTATTATGAGGACAATCATCGCGACGGCACTTGTTGTGCTGGCGGCTTCCGCGTATTCACAGACAACGGTGCTTCATTGCGGAAAAATCATTACGATGGCGGGCGAGCCGCTGTCCAGTTCGTCATTAGTGGTGGTGGATGGAAAAATTGACCGTATTGTACAGGGATTCATTGCTGTTCCTGTTGATGCGAGGCTGGTGGATTTGCGGAATAAAACCGTGATGCCTGGTCTGATAGACTGTCATGTTCATCTCGAGTGGGAGCAGAGCCGGAATTCATACAATGAGCGTTACACGCTGAACGAGCCCGACATAGCCTTCAGGGCCGCTGTGTATGCACGTCGTACGCTGAATGCAGGCTTTACGACAGTCAGAGATCTGGGTGGTACAGGGGTGAATATTGCCTTGAGAAACGCCATCAACAGCGGCTGGGCGGTTGGCCCGCGCATTATTACGGCTGGCAGGGCTTTGAGTATTACGGGAGGGCATGCCGACAATACAACCGGTGCAAAATGGGATTTGTTTGATCCGCCCGGCCCCGAGCTGGGAATTGCCGACGGTCCCGACGAGTGCAGAGAGGCAGTAAGGACACAGGTAAAAAGGGGTGCAGACTGCATCAAGGTATGTGCCACGGGCGGTGTTTTATCGCTTGCACGCGACGGGAGGCTGCCACATTACAGCAGCGACGAGCTGGAGACAATCGTGAAGACGGCA
Organism: uncultured Bacteroidota bacterium; assembly: GCA_903836265.1. Taxonomy (GTDB): domain Bacteria; phylum Bacteroidota; class Bacteroidia; order Chitinophagales; family Saprospiraceae; genus M3007. The sequence continues at coordinate 11,275 of CAILQK010000095.1, forward strand.
AGAGATCTGGGAGTGGATGTGGCTGCTCATGCGCACGGGGACGAGGGAATGAGAAGAGCCGTTGAAGCAGGGGTTGTTACTATCGAACACGGATCCTATATGAGCGAGAGTACGATGGATGCCATGATAGCGCACGGAACATGGTATGTGCCCACCCTGACTGCCGGCCATGCTGTGAGTGACAGTGCCCAGTATGCCAGAAATTTTTTTCCTGAGACGGTAAGGGTAAAAGCCCTGGGCGTTGGCAGGCAGATACAGACAACAGCAGGACTGGCTTACAAAAAGGGAGTAAAAATAGTATTTGGTACCGATGCCGGTGTTTTTCCGCACGGCAGGAACAGTCTTGAGTTTGTTTATATGGAACAGGCGGGCATGAAGAACAGCGATATCCTCAGGGCGGCCACTATTGATGCTGCAACCATGCTGAAAATTCGCGACAGGACAGGGAGCCTTGAAGCGGGCAAACTGGCCGATATCATAGCCGTTGATGGCGATCCCCTGTCAGATATACGAGCCATGCTCAACGTGGTATTTGTGATGAAAGGCGGGGAGCAGATCAGATAATACGAGACAAAAAACGGGCGCTGCCGTTACAAGAGACAGCGCCCGTTTTTTACAGGGATATTTATTTGACGAAAGCGCCCTGTTTCAGTTTGAAATCGGCGACCCTGGCTCTCAGTACATTCTGGAGCGGATTTTCGGCTACCACGATGAAACTTGCTTCATACCCTTCGGCAATGCGTGCTATCTTTCGTTTGGGGAAAACAGCTTTGGGGGTATTTTCGCAGAGCACCTTCAGCACCTGGAGGTTGTCAATTGCCCCGGAGGCGTACCAGTAATTCAGTTCGGCCCTGATTGTTCTCTGGGCGTCATCTGATCCGATCACGACATTGACACCCTGGGAAAACAGGCGTGAAAGTGTTTTATTGGTATATTCTTTGGCGTCCGTTCTGCCGGTTTGCATCTGGGTATGAGAGAAGAGCGGAATGACAGGGGTTTTCTTTTTTGCCAGTTTTTTCAGATCATCATCGGAGAGCTGGTAGGGTGTTGCGTCGCCTGACCCGTCCCAGTTGCTGCCTGGCAGGTTGGCGAATCCATCAACGCCGAGTTTCAGTCCGAGGCGCAGATCGGCGGCATTTTCCACATGTGCCCACACTCGAAGACCGCTGCCGTGCGCTTTTTTGATAATAATTTTAGCCATTTCGGCGGAGAGGCCCTTGCCCTCCTTGCCGCCGTTTGCCTCGGCATCGAGCAGGTAAATAAAAATTGCGGCAGGTTTCTGCGCCCTGATCTTGTCCCAGCTGGCCGAAAGGGCTGTCTTGTTGTCAATAAACCAGTATCCGTCGCCGAGCATCAGGCGACTGGTTTTGATTTTATCGTAGTTGGCACCCCACTGAGTTGGATTTTTGATACCCATGGCGGGACCTTCATAGCGGACGAACGGATATCCGAGCGAGCAGGTGATGGCGCCGTTGGAGTAGCTGACATCGGGCGTTTCTGTTTTGCCTGCAAGGGGCTCGGTAGATGATCTTCCGGCTTTGGTATTTCCGGCCGCCTGAACATAGAACACTCCTTCACCCATATACAGTTTGAGTACATTGGCGGCATTGGAGTTATCGGCGATACTGGAGGAGAACGCATCGGCAAAGGGTGGTATTACCCATTTGTCTGACAGATCAATAACAGAGTCAATTTTTGAAGGAGTCTTTTGAGTGAGGACACCACTGACAGAATACCAGGTTCCGGTTGTGAAAGACTGGCCGTTGAACCACTGGCCATTTTTGAACTCGTAGTTCTTGCCCTGTCCGTACAAAGTGCAGGAGAACAGCAGCAGCAGAGAGAAAAAAGAATATTTCATGAAGAAGCAGTTGAGCCGGCCGGGGGGAAATCAGAAATTCCAGGTGAAGCCGAACCTGTAAGAAAATGGGTTCTGGAAAGAGTTGAAATCATTGGCTATGGCAAAGTTGTAAAAAACGCCTATTTCGGAGCCGGCGCGTCCGTTGCTCCAGTTCCAGCCCCCGCCGATTCGCTGGTTAAAGCGTTGGGTTGTGAACTTGTTTTGAGAAAAGTCAATGTTCTGATACCACTCGTGAGAGACTTCCCCCTGGACAAAGAGTCCCCGGAAAACCTTTCCGCGTGCGAAGAGGCCGGCATCGAGATTGTAGAGGCTGGTTGCCCGGAACCCTGCCTGTTTGTATGAGGACAGGATGAATTCCACGCGAGGGCCGACCGAGATAGCAGGAGTGATTTTGTAACCCACCATCGGACTGACACCGAGAGAGAAGATACTGGCACTGTTAATACCGTTAAATCCGAGGAGTACACCGCCGCCGTACCACAGGTCAGAGACGAAATCGGGCTCTTTTTTCTTTTTTTTGTGAGATTTTTGTGCGAAAATTTGTCCGCAACAGAGCAGCAGACCGGAGATCAGGCAGGCGGAGAGGATACGTTTGGGTGCAGACATGCTATTTGGATTGTTTAGTGAAAACAAACAGGGTGCAAAAGTAGTTATTCCGGCTATTTGAGTGTGTTTTACATTTTTTATTCACATTTGGTTCAGAAAATATTGAAGTCTGTTCTAATTTCGCCCGCGATAATTTCGGTTGGCTCCAAAAAGCCGGGAAATAGTTTTCCTGAATTAATCCGACCCACAAATCCGCCTGTAATACCAATGCAATTTCGTCCAGTTTTTTCATTCAAACAAAAAGTCAGATCATGACGAAAAGTTTCAAACTGCTTTGCTTTGCGGCATGGCTGTCTGTCCTGTCGGTGATACCGTTCAGCACAGACGCACAGACCTTTGCCGGAGAAAAAGTACCCTACACTTCACTGACACTGTTCAAGTCATTCGCCAGTTATCAGGTGTTTGAAATAGATGCCCAGTCGCTGGCCAACCTTGTCCAGAACAACACGGAGAGCAATCCGGTGTTGTTGCTTGGCGAGCTTCAGTGGTCGCTGAGTCTTTCCTCGAGCCAGTTGTTGTCTGAAAACTACACACTCAGGGTAGAAACCCCGGGTGGTGTCAACGTAGTAAGTCAGCAGCCCAACATTGCCTTCAGGGGCTACGAAGCTGGTGGTGGCAAGGTTCGACTGACAATTGACAAGGAGTTTATCATGGGATACGTTGAGCAGAATGGCCTGACGTGGTATATAGAGCCATTGTATTATCTGGAGCCGGGAGCGCCCCGGAATCAGTTCCTTGTGTACGAGCGATCAGACGTAAAGCATGATCCGAACGTTTCTTGTGGAGTAACCGAAGCGATGGAGAAAGCCGCCGAGCTGGAGCGCGATCATGAAGACGAGGCAGAGCAGCTGGGTGTATATGAGCTTGAGCTTGCCATTGCATCCGATCAGCTGATGCTTGCCAAATATGGTTCAACGGGGGCTGTAGAAGGGCATAATATCGCTGTTATCAATATGGTAGAGGGCGACTATACGGGTTCGTTCAACCATGATTTGTGCTTTAACATCGTCACACAGTATGTTGCGACGACTTTCCCGGGTCCATGGAGCAGTTCCAATGATGCCGGAACACTGCTTGGCAGTTTCCAGGCATGGGGCCAGGGTGGTGGTTTCGGTGTGAATTTTGATATCGGGGAGTTGTGGACCGATCGCGACTTTAATGGAGGAACGGTAGGTATTGCCTATCTGAACGGGGTTTGTAACACGGTAAAATACCACTGTCTGCAGGATTTCACCAACAATGATGACTTCCTCCGTTGTATGACATCCCACGAAATTGGCCACAACTTCAGTGCTACCCACGATAACTGTACAACCGGCGAGTTCATAATGTGTCCGTTTGTATCGAATGCAACGGCATGGAGTGCACAGTCGCAGAGCCAGATCAATCCATTTATGCAAGCCCGGATCAACAACGGCTGTCTGGGTTCATGTTCACAGGGTCCACCGCTTGTTTCTGCATTTTCGTGGACTCCCGAGCCCGGTTGTGTGGGTCAGCCCGTACAGTTTACAGACCAGTCAACAGGTATTATTACTGCCTGGGCCTGGACATTCGCAGGCGGAACTCCCGCGACATCGAACCAGCAGAATCCGACCGTGGTATTCAATTCTCCCGGACCGCACCAGGTGACCCTGCTTATCACAGGCACCTCCGGAAATACCAATGCGCATGCGGAAACGATTACCACAGATCCGCTGCCGGTAAGCAATTACACCTATACAGTAGATGATCTGACAGTTACTTTCACCAACACCTCCCAGAATGCCACCAGCTATTACTGGGAGTTTGGCGACGGCTTCGACAGTTTTGAGCAGGATCCTGTACATACCTATTCAGTAGCCGGCACCTACCTGGTGACGCTTACGGCAACGAGCCACTGCGGTTCTGTTACAAGAACTTACACGGTTACTACTGCCCCGGCTGCCATGTTTTCTGCCGAGCCTACCAGTGGATGTGCCACACTGCAGGTAAATATGGTGAATGAATCATCATCGAATTCTGTAACATATCAGTGGTCATTCCCCGGAGGAGCGCCTGCGGCCTCCAATCAGCCGGAGCCAACTGTTTATTATTCTGTGCCAGGCGTATATTCAATTACGCTTGTGGCGTACAACAGCTCAGGTTCGAGTACTTTCACGCGTACCAGCTATATTACGGTCAGCACCATTCCGGCGCCCGGCTTCAATTTCACGAGTACCGGGCTTGCCGTGTCATTCAACAATACAAGCGTGAATGGAACTTCTTATTTGTGGGAGTTTGGTGATGGTACGACCAGTACGCTCCAGAACCCGACCCATACCTATGCAAATGGCGGCACATACACGGTGAAACTGACAACAACCAACGCGTGTGGCAGCACTTCGATAACAAAAACGGTGTCGCTGATTCCTGCTCCGGAGGCTTCATTCACCACAACCGGAAGTCCGGGTTGTGCGCCACAGTCGGTAACGTTCACCAACACATCTGTCGGGGCTACCTCTTTCAACTGGTCGTTCCCCGGTGCAACACCTCCGGCGTCAACAGATACGAGTCCTGTGGTAGTTTATGACCAGCCTGGCATCTATACAGCCACTTTGATTGCCACAAACTCGTCGGGTACGGATACAGCGACTGCAACGATACAGATCGGAACGGTGCCCGGAGCCGGGTTCAGCAGTTCAACAAGTGGCCTGGCAGCCACCTTTACCAACACGACCTCCAACGGAACCAGTTATTCATGGGATTTTGGTGATGGTGCAACCAGTACAGAAACAGACCCTGCTCACACCTATTCAGCCGACGGAGTCTACACAGTTGTGCTGACGGCTTCCAATGCCTGCGGATCTTCTACAGTAACACAGACGGTAACAATAATCACGCCTCCTTCCGCCGGCTTCACGGCCGGCCCGCTTACCGGTTGTCCGGGCCTCACGGTAGTGTTTGACAATAATTCGAGTGACAATGCTACTGCTTTTGCCTGGTCATTCCCGGGTGGAAGTCCGGACACATCTTCAATTGAAAACCCGACTGTTGTATATAACGCGCCGGGTCAGTACGATGTAACGCTGATAGCCAGCAACCCGGCCGGAGCGGATACCGTAGTATTTGTCAACTATATCCAGGTGGGTTCAGCGCCTGTTGCCGGATTCAGCAGTTCGACGAATGGTACAGTAGTATCCTTTACCAACAGCAGCACCAATGCAACCAGCTACAGCTGGGATTTTGGCGATAACAGCGGAAGCAGCGAGGCCAATCCTGTTCACACGTACGCTGCAGACGGAGTATATACAGTGGTACTGAGTGCGACAAACAGTTGCGGAACAGTCACTGCGACACAGACAGTGACCGTAACTACTGCCCCGTATGCCAATTTCACTGCCGGCAACACGAGCGGATGCGGACCATTACAGGTAACATTTGAGAACACTTCTTCAGAGAATGCCACCAGCTGGTTCTGGACATTTGAAGGAGGTGATCCTGCCACTTCAACGGAAGAGAATCCGACGGTCATCTATCTGACCCCGGGTACCTACGATGTAACCCTGATTGTCACAGGTCCCGGCGGATCGGATACACTGACACGGGTAGATTATGTGACTGTACAGGGAGCACCGGCAGGCGGCTTCACCTATTCACAGGTTCAGAATTCGGTTACATTTGTCAATACCTCTGTGGATGCGACGTCGTACTCGTGGACTTTTGGCGATGGAAATGGCAGTACGGACGCCAATCCGACGCA
>CAILQK010000096.1 GCA_903836265.1 uncultured Bacteroidota bacterium
AGCCCTGGCTGAAGCTGGGATCGTGGTGGAGGCACTGCTGCATTAACCACTGCTTGCGCGGCAGGGAGGCCGGATCGCGATCAGGCCAGAGATCGTGGGCTTCAGCATAAAAAAGCTGACTCAGACTGGCCGATGGCTCCTGGTCGATCTCGCCGAACTCGGCCTCAAAAATTACAGGACAGCCTTCTGGAACCTGTCGCCCGAAGAGCTCACGGAACATACCATTCAAAAGGGTATGGGTCATCTCGCCGACTCCGGAGCACTCGTCATTCATACCGGTGAATTCACTGGTCGCTCGCCCGAAGACAGATTTATCGTTAAAGACATCGAAACCGCCGGCAAGGTGCACTGGGGCAAGGTAAATATTCCCTTCAGCCCCCGGAAATTCGACGCACTATGGCGCAAGGTCTGCCGCTATCTCAACAAAAAGGATCTTTACGTACGTGATCTGGCCGCCAACGCCAGCAAAAATCCCGACTACAGACTCCGCCTCCGGGTTATCACCGAGTATCCGTGGAGCAATCAGTTCGCCAATAATATGTTCCTCCGGCCCGATGCGGAAGTACTGCGCGATTTTGATCCCCGCTGGACGGTACTATGTGCTCCCGGATTCAGGGCCAATCCTGAAACGGACGGTACCCGCCAGCACAATTTCGCCATCGTCAATGTAAAGAAACGCCGCCTTCTTATCGGCGGCACAGGCTATACCGGTGAAATCAAAAAGGGTATTTTCTCTGTCATCAATTTTGTACTGCCAACCCGTACCAAAGACTCTCTCCCCATGCACTGCTCTGCCAACGTGGGTAAAGATGGTGATATAGCGCTCTTTTTCGGACTGTCTGGAACTGGCAAAACCACGCTTTCCGCTGACCCCGACCGCATGTTGATTGGCGACGACGAACATGCATGGGGCGATAATGAGGTGTTCAACTTCGAAGGTGGCTGCTATGCCAAAACAATTGACCTGACCCTTGAAAAGGAACCCGACATCTACCGGGCAATCCGGCACGGTGCTGTTCTCGAAAATGTGAAGTTCCACCCCGGTACGCGAAAGGTGGATTATTCCGATCGCAGTGTCACTGAAAATACCCGGGTATCTTATCCCATTCACCATATTGACAATGCGCTTTCACCCAGTCGCGCCGATGGTGATCCCCAAAATATTTTCTTCCTGACCTGCGATGCGTATGGTATCCTGCCGCCCGTATCCCGTCTCACTCCCGAACAGGCAATGTACTATTTCATCAGCGGATACACAGCTCGCGTGGCAGGTACCGAGGTCGGCGTCAGGGAGCCCAAATCTACTTTCTCCGCCTGCTTTGGCGCTCCGTTTTTGCCTCTGCACCCGGCCAGATATGCCGATTTGCTCGGTAAAAAGCTCCGGAAAAGCAAAGCCAATGTGTGGCTCATCAATACTGGATGGAGCGGCGGCCCATACGGTACAGGCAACAGAATCAAACTCTCGTACACCCGCGCAATGATTACTGCGGTACTCAATGGCGAACTGCTGAAAGTCAATTTCAAGAAACATCCTGTTTTCGGACTGGATATGCCGGTTTCGTGCCCCGGTGTGCCAACAGAACTGCTGAATCCCCGCGATACCTGGGAAAACGCTGCCGACTATGATGCCAGGGCCAGGTCTCTGGCTCTCGAATTCAATAACAACTTCTCTAAATTTGCTGACCAGGTGAAACCGGAGGTGCTGGCTGCCGCACCACGTGTCTGATCTTTTTATCAGGGTATTGGGTATGGGGGTATTGGGTGCGGAAGATCTATGCGCGCCAAAAATTATGACACACTTTTCTGAACATTCCCTCGAATTTACCCATACTCATACCCAACACCCCAAAAAAATCAGAACTCGTTCTCAAAGCATCCCGCATCCGGCATGACTGCATCACGTACCTTTCCTTCCAGATCGGTATTTAACCCGGGGATGGGCGCGCCATAGCGGTTTGCAATGGATCGAAGGGTATCGGGTCTGAATATTCGCTTGTCAGGATCCACGAAAATGGTGTCTTTGTTGTCTGCGTTGATACACGGCTGACAGTGTTCCATGAAATCGGGATAGGCATTATCCTTCAGCAGGTCGCGTACGCGCACAATGCAGTTGCTGAACTGATAGTCGAACCGGGCGGGATCGTCCACGCGGTCGAAGAGACTGATCTGGTCAGCACGGCTGCCATAAAAAATACAGTTCCTGAACCGGGCTTTCAGCGGAAACAGGTTATACTGCTCGCAGAGCGGGTCAAGGCACAGGGCATTGCCCATTCTCAGGGCATCTCCGTCAACTCCGTAACTGGTGGCTGTACAGTAGGTGAAATTGTAGTTACCCCCGTATTCAAGCTGAATACAATAGCCTGCATTGCTGTAAAACAGACAATTTTCAGCTGTAATATCTGCATGTATGCCGATGAGTCCGGGGCCGGCGGTGTTGTATATCTGTGTATTTTTTAATGTCAGGTCTGAAGCCGAATCCACCCGGATGCCAATAATGGAATTGCGAATGATGCAGTGCTGTATCTGGTGCCCCCGCGTGTTTTCCTGCAGCCAGATCCCGGTCCACTGCCCCGGCTCATTATCAAATTCAGGTTCCAGGCGATCGCTCTCAATGACGACAGGTCGGTCGGAGGTGCCCTCAATAATGAGTTTTCCCGCGCCCCGGAAGGCCATATAGCCATCGCTGTACCGGTAAATCGCAGTATCCGTTTCGATTTTGCCAAGCCCTCCGTGTACATATACGCGTGTACCTGCGGGCATACGCACCGTACAGGAGTCAATCACCAGGATTCCGTATATGACGTAAGGGCGCGGATCGTCCCATACCCATTCGCCACCGCCGCAGCCGAAACCGGCAACACCGCCTGCGCCAAACCTTGAGGGCAGGTAAACGGCATTTTGCCCCCGGGCCTCCAGCACTACCCGCTGAGTATTTCCGTTTGTCTCGAAAACCAGATTTTCATCGAGAATGAACGGACTGCTCTGGTCGTTCGGATTTATGGTGACCTCGGCAAAAACATACATGCTGTCGTTGGGCGCAATCTCCAGATCGGTGAAGCTGTCGCCGGAAATACCGTCCACATTCAGGTTGAAGCGCGACTGGTCGCCTTTCTCCAGTTTCAGTGAGGCAATGCGTATGCTCTTGCTGTGGCGATTGTATATCTTGAGGTAGCGGGTAGCCGACCCGACCTGCGTGAATACCGTGTCGAAGCGCAGTGTATCTGTGCTGAACTCCAGCTTGTCCTGCGGATCGGTGGTGAAGCTTTCTTTCTGGCAGGAGGTCAGGATGGCCGCCAATATGGCAATAGAAATGAGAATTCGCATGTTGAAAGGCTGTTGAAGGGTAACATGTCAGGCAGTACCGCGGTTGCGTGTACGCCATACCGATATCATCATTCTGATAGCAAAAACCGGCGCGGCAATGATGCTTCCGACACCAAAAAACAGCATCTCCCGCCAGATGAAATGCTCCATATCCATCTTTTCAAAAGGTGGCAGGTGCCCTGTAATGGGGTCCCATGTCTGCTCTTCGATGTAGGACATGAATCCGGTTACTTTGTCAACAAGCAGGAAAGTCACCGGAAACATCAGCAGTAACAGCACAATTTTAACGACCTGCTGTTTCGCCAGAAAGGTGTGGCTGATCAGAAAAGTGTAACGCGTGAGCGTAATGAGTGTCACGATGAAAATGATATTCAGCGTTCGGAAGGGCCACACATACATGGCTTTGTCAATTTTCGACAAAACAGCCCAGACAACAACGCCTGTGAATATCCACCACACAATTTCGAGGGCGAGAAGCGCCAGATTTTTCTTGTTCATATTCCAGGACAGGGCGAGGGGTTGGCCGTGCAATTGCAGCGGTTTTCTTCGCCCTGCAAAGAACGTGAATTATACCGTTATCTGTGTCACGTCGTTGTCATCGCGGGCCTGTCCGGGCGAATAAAGGATCCGGCCAGCATACCGCCCGCACTGGCCGCAAGCCCGTACAGTATCGGCGGGAACTCTGCCCAGAATTGCGCAGTACCCCCCAGTGTGCCGGAGGCCGCCATTGCCGACAGGGTAAAGTTGGTGGTTGCCCATACGCTTATGCCAAGCAGCATGGAGAGGGTAGCACCCAGCGCACTGGCCCTTTTCCAGTACAGCCCCGATACAAGGGGTACAAACAGGGAGACCAGACTGAACGCCGATGATTCCCCAACCAGATCGTATATATTGTTGCGCATAAGTCCCATGCAGCCTGAAACAATACCCACACCCACTACCGAGAATCGCATCACCCGGAGCAGTTCTTTGTCGCTCATGTCTTTTCGCATGGGTCTTATCAGGTTCTCCCCGATTACGGTGGCGGGGGCGAGCATGGCACCACTGCAGGTACTCAGTATCGCCGATATCAGTGCGCCAAAGAACAGTATTTGCACGCCCAGACCGCTGTGCTGAAGCACCATCCGCGGAATCATCATCTGGGTATCACCCTGTGCCAGTTCGGGATACAGCATCTTGCCGCAGTAACTGATAACGAGTGGCAGCGCTGCAATGGTAAGGTACATGCCGCCCGCTATATAGCATGAAATAATGGAGGCGCGCACGCTTCTGGCCGACATCACCCGCTGGAATACATCCTGCTGCGGAACGCTTCCCAGGCCAATGGTCATCCAGGCGGCGAACCAGTGTACGACGTTTATGGGCTTTTCTGTATCAGGGAAAAACTGAAAAAAGCCTGCCGGAGCCGCCTCCGCCATCTTGCCAAAACCACCCACAGCGCTCACCATCTCCACCGCCAGAACCGTCAGGCCGATGATAATGGCAATCGTCTGAAAAAAATCAGTCACAGTGACCGACCACATGCCTCCTATATAGGTGTAGCCAAGTACCATCGTGGTGCACAGCAATACTCCCCAGTGATACTCCAGTCCGGTGACACTCTGCATGACGATTGCCAGCGCCACAATCTGCGCGGTAATCCAGCTGAAGAAGGAGGGTACCATCAGAAACGCCGATATAACCTCGGCCCGCCTCCCAAAACGTATCTCGAAAAAGTCGTTGAATGTGAGAATATTCATGTTGTACAGCGGTCGCGCAATCAGCAAACCGGCCAGTACCAGACAAAGTGCTGCCCCGAACGGATCCTCAATAACGCCCGACAGCCCGTGTTCAGCAAATTCAGATGAAGCACCCATCACAGTTTCCGACCCGAACCAGGTGGCAAACAGGGCGCAGGCCACCATATATACAGGAAGATGTCTCCCCGCTACCACAAAGTCGGAAGCGGTTTTAACATTCCGGGAAGCCCACCAGCCAATGGCAAGTGTACCCGTAAGATAAAGCAGGATGAATCCGATCAGCATGGGCTCCTGAAGAATATTTTTTGATGAGTGAGTTCGCGTGGCAAAGAAATAGTTTTTACAAGTTTTTCAGCTATATTTTGTCGGTGGCTGTCCGATAGATTCCTTGGCCGGCTGCTTATTCCCTTTTTGAGCGTAATTTTGCACCAAACCTTTTCAACCTGAAAAATATGAGGCAATCATCTGTTTTAATCACTCTTTTTTTTGTTGCACTCTCGCTGAGAACGCAGGCTCAGCAGCAGATGTTCGAGCGGATGTGGTATCCGGTAAAAGCAAACGGAACCGACCTGAAATTTCCTTTTGCAGGCGGACTGAACGCGCCGCAGTTCTCGCAGGCCGACCTGAACCGCGACGGACTGCAGGACCTCGTTGTATTCGAACGCGTGGGAAATATTCTGCTCACTTTCCTGAATAATGGCACACCCAATGAGGCCGACTACACCTTCGCGCCCGAATACGCATGCTTCTTCCCGGAAATGGTGGATTATGTGGTGATGCGTGACTTCGACCAGGACGGCGCGGCAGATATCTTTACCGGCTCTGTATTGCCCAGCCGCCAGGATATTCAGGCTCACAAAGGTTACTACGACGGAAATATACTCAAATTCAATCCATATCTGTTTTCTTTTCCCGGCTGCAGCCTGTGTGATCCGCTTTATATTCATTACCCCGACGACGATATGCCCGGAAACTGGAATAACCTGCCTGTGAACAGAGGCGATATTCCGGCTTTCGATGATATCAACGGCGATGGAGATATAGACATCGTTACGTTCGAGGCCGCAGCCGGCGGACATATCTGGCTGCTCGAAAATCAGTCGGTAGAACTGGGCCTCGGTCTCGCCAATATGCGCTTTAAACTGGTTACACAATGCTGGGGTGGCATGTATGAAAGCGGACTTGAAGCCTGCTATTGCGATCTGGCACCAACACCTGATTGTTGCGCTCCCTGCTTCGGCGGCCCCGCTGATGACCGGAATCTGCATCCGGGCTCTACAGTGATGACCTTTGATGTGGAGGGAGACGGCGACAGTGAGGTGGTGCTCGGCGATGTTTCTTTCTCCTGCCTGAATTACCTGCAAAACGGAGGATCCTCCTCGCACGCCTGGATGACCAGCCAGGATACGGCATTCCCGTCTTATGATGTACCCGTTGATCTGCCGGTGTTCCCTGCCGGCTTTTACCTCGATGTGGATAACGACGGACGCAGAGACTTTATCGCTGCACCCAATAACCCGACTATCGGCGAAGACAGAAAAAATGTGTGGTTTTACAAGAATACAGCAGCTGATGGCCATTATTTCGAGCTGCAGGAACGGGCTTTCCTGACAGATGACATGATTGACCTTGGTACGGTGGCTCATCCGGCGTTCGCCGATGTAAACGCCGATGGCCTCACTGATCTGGTGGTGGGTAATTACGGATATTACACACCGGGAGTGCCGGTAAATGCCCGCCTTTATCTCTTCCTGAATACAGGCTCGCCCACAGCGCCAAAATTTGAACTGGGCAATACCGACTGGATGGGATTGTCCGAGTTCACACCGGGAGATTATGACTTTTCTCCCGCCTTTGGCGATCTTGACGGCGATGGCGACCTCGATCTGCTGGTGGGCAACAATATCGGTGGCTTCTATTATTACCGAAATCTCGCTGGCCCCGATCAGCCCATGAACCTTCAGCGCGACCAGAGTGTAATGTGGGCACAGATGGATGTGGTGGGATCGGTGTCAACGCCCGTTTTGTATGACCTTGATCAGGATGGCCTCCTTGACATCGTCGCAGGCGAACGCACCGGTTATGTGAATTTTTTCAGAAACAAGGGGACGGCATCCTCCCCTGTATTCTCTGCTGTTCCTGAAATCGGCAGGGTAGGGCAGGTGGATGCAAGAACGCCCTTCGATGCCGCGGGCTACTGCGCTCCAGCCATCATACAAACCACCGATGGCCCCCTGCTGCTCATCGGAACGCAGGGAGGTCACCTGGAAGCCTATTTTATCTCCCAGAATCTGCAGGATACCTTTTTCCTGACCGATGCCCGCTGGGGTGGCCTCGACGTCGGTAATCGCAGTCATCCCGCACTGGCCGACCTCGACAGCGACGGAATTCTGGAAATGGCACTCGGAAACGCCCGTGGGGGGCTGACAATATACAAAACTGTTCTGCAGGACTGCTCGGTATCGGCCACAGAGCCGCCAGATTCAGGTCCCGCACTGAAAATCAGTCCGAATCCGGTACTGCAATGGGCCCGTATCGAATGGCAGGGACACAGCAACGCCTCCTGGCGGGCATTCAACGCACTCGGACAATTAACCGCAGAAGGCAAACTGGATGCATCAACAGGATATCTCGATGTGAAAGCCTGGCCCTCCGGTGTCTATTTCATCGAAGCTGTATCGGGCAGGGAAAGACAAAGCGGCAGGCTGATAAAACAATAGTTCTAAAGATCAAATACATAACCCTCGTTGAGAAATTGCCCGTACTTGACCCGGTCAAAACTGTACAGTTTGGCCGGGCGATGCGCCACACCCTCCTGCAATTCGGCACTCTCCACGAGAAATCCCATGGAGAGAATTTTTTTGCGGAAATTCCGCTTGTCCAGTTTTTTGGGAAGATCCAGTACCGAATCGTACAATTGCTGAAGTTCCGAGAGCGTGAATTTGGGCGGCAATAACTCAAAACCAAGCGGTGCCGTTCGTACTTTGCGCTTCAGGCGCTTCAGGCAACTGTCCAGTATCTCGTTGTGGTCAAATGCCAGATCCTTTACCTCCGACAATTTGTGCCACCGGGCCGACTGCGCAAATGAAGCCGGATTGATGGTGTGTTTGCCCACCTTGACCAGGGAGAAATAAGCCACCGTTATTACCCGCCCCAACGGGTGCCTGTTTACCGACCCGAACGTCTTTACCTGCTCCAGATATACTCCGCGAAGTCCCGTTAGCTGCTCCAGTACGCGCTCCGCGGCAGTATCCAGATCCTCGTTCGGATACACCAGATCACCCGGAAGTGCCCATTTGCCCTTGTACGGAGCTGCACCCCGCTGTATAAGCAGGATATTCAATTCGCCCTCGTCGAACCCGAAGATGACGTTGTCAACGGAAAAGGCTGATTTGAAAAAACTCTCGATTTCACTCATATATTCCGGGAAACACGGCAGGTTTCGCCCGACAAATATACAATACTTATTGTAGAATTTACACCATACCGTCAAACAGCCCCTTGACGAACTTTTATTGATGTGATGTGTTCAGTTTTATGAAGTATTTTGAACGCGTGCCAATCAAATGACTTACCTTTGCCTCCGAATCCCCTGAAACAAGGCGTTATCCTGCCGTTTTTAATCCGGAACGCATTCATCGTTTAACATAGGATCACCCTTAAAACTCCGGTGAGTATGCAAATTGACGTCCCATCCCATATCGAGAAACTCCTTTTTCTCCACGAATCGCTGGTCATACCGGGTTTCGGGGGCTTCACAGCTACCCGCACCCCAGCCACCACCGATTATCCCGGCGGTACGGTCAGTGCAGCATCCAAAATACTCGCATTCAGCGAAAATCTGACGGCTGACGACGGCCTGCTTGTCAGTGATATCACGGTCAGTCACGGTATCAGTCAGTATGACGCACAGCGTGTAGTCGCCGAGTTTGTCGAGAGAATGCAGAGTCTGCTCAACCAGCGGGAAATCGTCACGCTGCCCGGCGTGGGGCGCCTTTACAAAAATTATGTGCAGAAGATCCAGTTTCTGCCCGATACCACCAATTTCAATCCTGCTTCCTACGCACTTCCACCGCTACAGTTCTCCCCGATCACCAGAGCCCGTGAAGTAAGCCCCGATGTGGCAGCCCAGACTGGTGTTGACGAGGCCACCCTCAATAACCCGACTGTATCACCCGCTCAGCAGACACCTCCATACGAACAGACGTACACTCAGCGCCGTCAGGGAGGCTCTCCGATAGGGGTCGCTCTCGGTGTCATTCTGTTGCTCGGATCGCTGCTGGCCGGTATCTGGTACTGGCAGAATAAAAAAGACTCCGATGAGAAGCAAGGGGTTGTGAAAATTCCGGCAGATGCTGTCAGGGATAAACAGGAAGAAGCGAAAGTTGTCGAGCAGCCCGTGTCCGAGCCTGAACCGACACTCAAACCGCCCGCCCCCGTAGTAACACCTGTCACTGAACCCATCGAAAAGACGGTTGAAAAAAGTGCAGAAAAAGCGCTGGAAGAGCGGGAGAAAAAGGTCCGCGACGTCGTGGAAAACGGTGTCCTCTGCGTTGTGGCCCTGGCAACGCTCTCCGATATGGAAAATGTGGCTGCACTCCGTGCCAAAATGTCAAGCGCAGGTTACTCGGTCTATACAAAGGGGAAATACCCGGTTGAAGTCGGAGTGAAGTTCTACTATTCCAGTGACAGGGAGCTTGAAGACCATATCGAAACACTGAAGGAAATGGCCTTCGTCAGTCAGGTACTTGTCAAACTGCCAATCAGGGAAGTACGGTGATCAAAATAGATCATATAGGTATAGCCGTCCGCAATATGGCGGATAGTAACGACCTCTTTGCCCGCCTGCTCGGTGAGGCACACTACAAAATCGAGGCCGTCGAAAGTGAAAAGGTGACGACTTCTTTCTTCCATATCGGTGAAAGCAAAATCGAACTCCTCGAAGCTGCCGACCCGGAGAGCCCCATCGCCAGATTTATCGAAAAACGCGGAGAAGGCATCCACCACATCGCCTTCGAAGTAGCCGATATCCGGGCCGAAATTGACAGACTGGAGGCCGAAGGATTTGTCCCCCTGAACCGCGAGCCAAAACGCGGCGCCGATAACAAACTGGTCGCCTTTTTGCATCCGAAGTCCAGCAACGGCGTTCTGGTCGAACTCTGCCAGTCCATGTGATTGCTCATGTTTCGTACTGAGGTGCTCATTCAAAAGACGACTCCGGTAACCGGTTTCGGTGTACTCCCGATGAAAAAACGTGACTAACCAGACTGGAATGTGTACCTTTGTAAGTACCGCTCATCGCTTTAACCAAATCTGTCAAAACTATGCAAATCATTCCTTCTTTCGACCTGCTGGACGGCAAACTGGTGCGCCTGCGCCAGGGTGATTTTGACCAAAAGACGGAATACAACGCCACGCCGCTCGAACTGGCCCGGGAACTGGAAGCAGCCGGTATCCGCCGCCTGCACATGGTTGACCTCGACGGCGCCCGCAGCGGCCGCCCCGCCAATCTGCATATTCTGGCCGAAGTGGCCGCCCGTACACGCCTGCAAATTGATTACGGCGGCGGACTTCGCTCTATCCCGTCTCTCAAACAGGTGTGGGACGCCGGCGCAATGCTCTTCTCCGTAGGCAGTATGGCCCTGCTCGCCCCCGATGAATTCCGCGCATGGGTCGAAAAGTTCGGCCCCGATCGCTTTCTCGTAGGCGCCGACGTGCGTGGTGAAAATATCGCTATTCAGGGCTGGAAGGAACAAACCAATGTCAGCATCTTCGACTTCCTGCGCGATATGGGCAAGCTCGGTATCAAACAGATATCGGTTACCGATATCGAACGCGACGGTGAAATGAACGGACCCTCCGTCGAACTCTATCGCCAGATTCTGGTGGAGTTTCCGCACGTTCAGCTGGTTGCCAGCGGCGGCATCAGCGACGTAGGCGACCTCGAAACGCTCCACGGACTCGGGTGCGCCGGCGCTATCGTCGGAAAAGCCTTTTTCGAAGGCCGGATTCCCCTCAAGTTCTTCAGCGTGTTCTCAAAGGCCTAGGCCATCCTCAAAGTACAGAATATTCTCTGAACTCCATCTGCCCCGGATAGTCGGTCGTAAAGTGCAAACCCCGGCTCTCGCGCCTGTGCGTGGCCGACCGGGTGATCAGATATGCTATGGTCAGCAGGTTTCTCAGCTCCATCAGCTGCGGTGATACGGTGCTGGTGCGGTACAACTCCTCTGTTTCATCATACAACAGGTGCAAACGATCGAGCGCACGCTTCAGTCGCAGATTGGAACGAACAATACCCACATAATAGGACATAATCTCTTTCAGTTCCTTCATTCCCTGGGTAATCAGTACCAGCTCCTGCGGATCAGTGGTGCCCTCCGCACTCCAGTCCGGAACGCCTGTTTTCAGATCGAGCTCCTGTATATGCGCGCATACATCATCGGAAATGCGGTGTGCAAAGACCAGCGCCTCCAGCAGCGAGTTGGACGCCAGCCGGTTGGCACCGTGTAACCCGGTACTGCTGCACTCCCCGGCAGCATACAGTCTGTTGATGCTGCTTCTGCCCACGGCATCCACCATGATGCCACCGCACATGTAGTGGCAGGCCGGCACCACCGGTATCATGTCTTTTGCCGGATTGACGCCTGTTTTCAGGCATTTGTCGTATATAGTGGGGAAGTGCTCTGCAAAGTCTTTCATATCCAGATGCCTGCAGTCGAGGTACATGCAGTCTGTTCCCCGCTTTTTCATCTCTGAATCTATGGCTCTGGTCACTATGTCGCGTGGCGCCAGCGACAAACGCGGATCGTACAGATGCATGAACTCTTCACCCCCGGCTGTTTTCAGTATGCCACCGTGCCCGCGCACAGCCTCGGATACCAGGAATGACGGACTCTCGCCTGCCGGATTGTACAGCGAAGTGGGGTGAAATTGCATGAACTCCATGTTCTCCACCCGCCCCTTGGCACGATAGGTCATGGCTACACCATCGCCGGTGGCAATCACCGGATTGGTGGTCGCCTTGTAAACCTGTCCGGCCCCGCCGGTGCAACATACGGTTACCCGGCTCAGGATGGTATCAATGGAATTGGTTTGTTTGTTCAGAGCATAGCATCCGTAGCACTCGATGCCGGGGGTTACCCGTATCACCATACGCCCCAGATGGTGCTGCGTGATGAAATCCAGCGCGAAATAGTGCTCCAGCACCTGGATGTTGGAATATAATGAGGCCTCCTGCATGAGTGCGCGTTGTATCTCCCAGCCCGTCAGGTCCTTGTAATGAAGTATCCGGTGTTCCGAATGTCCGCCTTCCCGCGCCAGGTTGTACGAATCCTGATTTTTTTCCTTGTCGAAACGGGCGCCCCATTCAATGATCTCGCGCACGCGCTGCGGACCTTCCTCCACCACTATCCGCACGATATCTTCCTTGCAGAGGCCGTCGCCGGCATCCAGGGTGTCGGCAATGTGTTTTTCGAAATTGTCCCTGTCGGGGTTCCAGACAGCAGCCACGCCACCCTGGGCATACCGGGTGTTGCTCTCGCCCTCAATGGTTTTGGTGAGAATCAGGATTTTCCGGTCGGGCAACTGCCGGGCTGTCTTGATGGCAAAGGAGAGTCCGGCAATTCCGGATCCGAGTACGAGAATATCGGTTTCTATTTTCGACATGACATGAAGTGTATCAGGTTTTCAGGGCCGGTAGCGCAAAGCTACATCTGTATGGTCACATTCCGGGGTTCAGTGAAAAAACGCATGGCCTCCCAGCCTCCCTCCCGGCCCACACCGGAATTTTTCACCCCGCCAAAGGGGGTGCGCAGGTCGCGCAGCATCCATGTGTTGATCCAGATGATGCCGGCCTGCAACCCTGCAGCCAGCCGGTTGGCACGCTCCAGACTGTTGGTCCACACGGTGGCGCTCAGTCCGTACGGACTCGCATTGGCGTTTTCGAGTGCTTCCGAATCGTTATCAAAAGGCTGTATGGTAACGACCGGTCCGAATATTTCCTCCTGATTGGTGCGGCAGCCGGTTGGAAGGCCCTCGATGACGGTGGGGGCAATATACCAGCCGCCCGACAAGTCGCCGGGCATGTGCAGGGCCTCGCCGCCACAAAGCACTATGCCGCCTTCTTCCCGCGCCAGCCGGATGTAGCTGAGCACCTTGTTATAGTGCGTCTCCGATACCACCGCACCAAGCTGGCTGGCCGGATCGGCCGGGTCGCCCACGCGCAGCGCTCGCACGCGATCGGTGAAATCGCGTTTGAATCGCTCGTAAAGGCTCCTTTCAACATATATTCTCGATCCGCACAGACAAATTTGTCCCTGGTTGTTGAAGGACGATCGAACGGTGGTTTCGAGCATGCGGTCGTAGTCGCAGTCGGCAAAAATGAGGTTGGGATTTTTCCCGCCCAGCTCCAGACTGATTTTCTTGAACATGGGCGCTGCCACGCGGGCGATCTCCGCCCCCGCGCGCGTACTGCCCGTGAAGGAGATTGCTTTGATTTCCGGGTGCGCCACAATAGCGGCCCCTATACCCGGCCCCGTACCGTGCAGGATATTGAGCACGCCGGGTGGCATACCCGCTTTCCGGCAGATATCGCCCAGCATCCAGGCGGTGAGCGGCGTCACCTCGGAGGGCTTCCCGATCACACAGTTGCCGGCAGCGAGTGCAGGGGCAATCTTCCAGGTGAACAGGTATAGCGGCAGATTCCAGGGTGAAATACAGCCCACAATACCCAGTGGCTGGCGCAGGGTGTAACTCAGCACACCCGGTAACTGGTGACTTTCGGATGAAAAATGAAGCAATGCTGTGGCGAAAAACCTGAAATTGAGTGCAGCGCGCGGAATATCAATTGTGCGGGCGGTGGTGATGGTTTTACCGCTGTCGGAACTTTCCGCTTCGGCAAGCTGGTCCAGACTGGCGAGAATGCCATCGGCTGCCGCGCGCAGAATATCATGTCGCTGCTCGGGGTGCATGGCAGACCAGGCGGGGAAAGCCGCGCGGGCGGCCTGCACAGCCAGATCCAGGTCTTCCGGCCCCGAGTCGGGAATCTGTCCTGAAACCATACCGGAGGCCGGATGGAAGTTGTCAAGATACCGGTTACCGGCTGGCGGGCAATCTGCTCCGTTGATGAAATTGGAAATACGGGTCATATTCATGGCAACGTTGGATGTTGGGAGAATCTGTCTTTGTACCAGTTCGCGGGGTTGGTCTCGATATAATCATTAATTCGCCGATATGTTGCGTCATTCCTGATAATATGGTCATGAAAACGGGATTGCCATTGAAATACGGGATTGACCTTCCGGATTTCGAACGAACTCCGCCCCTTGTACCACCTCACTATGCGCGACAGGTTTTCATTCAGCACAGGGTTGTTACTACCGGCGAATCCGCCCGTTCGGGGTTGAGTGGCCGGGTGTAAAGGTACGGTTACGCCTGAAACTGTTTTTTCAATAATAATGATACCGTGAATATGATTGGGCATAACCACGAATGCTCCGAGTTGTGCATACGGAAAAACATTGGGGATTTCGTGCCAGATTTGTGCTGCGGTGTCGCCTGCCGGAGAGGCGATGAGCCGCGTGTCAGCGATTTGTCCGAAGAAATGATATCTGTTTTTCGTACATATCGTGATGAAATAGGCGGCATTGTTGCCATAATCCCACCATTGTGCCCGTGCAGACGGGATACGGTATTTGTTTTTGAATTTGTCCATTTGGTATTGGTTTTGTCCCCCGTAGAGACGCGATTAATCGCGTCTCTACCCCCCCCGGGATTGGGATACGATAAACCGCGTTTTCAATGGTGTTTTGATGCCCGGAACAATTGTGAATGATTGTGATGAAATGACGATGAAACAGGTGGTCCGATTGCGCCATTGTGCCAGTAGCGATGAATACGTTCGTTTTTCATTTGATGGATGGTTCAGGTTCATTCTGTCATGGACTATACAAATATAATGAAAATAAAGCAGAAGTCAAGGCCGGATACGGGAACGCAGAAAAATCAGATTCGAAAATTGCGGAAATACGGTGTCAACATCCGTGAAGAACGACGGGGAGCATGTGCCCTTTCGGCATCCTGAAGGTATAAATTCAGGTTTTCGGTGAAAAAATAAAAAATTATACCCTTTGAAAGATCATTGTTAGTGGAATTTTTGGAGCATTGTGTAAGCCTTTCCGGCGTTTAAATTTCGCATTTTTTGCTTGTTTTTGCGAAAAAACGTGTATTATTGCCTGTTTTTGAATAATC
>CAILQK010000097.1 GCA_903836265.1 uncultured Bacteroidota bacterium
GGGGTGTCGGGATCGGTACTTTTGTGTTCAAAGAGGATGTGTACACGCAGACGTTCCCCGTCCTTGAGCTGGCCGGTGTAGCACACATCGAGGAAGTGTTCGGCCATTTGATCGTCCAGAAACGATTCTTTTCCGGGTGTCAGCGACGCGAGGTCAATGGTTTCGAGTATGTGCGCTGGCAGCGAGAGCCTGATCAGGTCGGTTGCCAGTTCGCGGTTTTGCAGGATATTCCGTGCGTATTTGTCGTGGGGATGATGGGGAGACCGGATATCCCGTGTTTTCTTTTTTGGCATATTAAAGGGTGTTTTGAATGAAGTCAATTCAAAATTACATCCTTTTTTTGAGAAAAGCAAGTGGGGGATGGGAAATATCTCGCGGTAACATCTGTCATGCTGACGAACATCATATCATCGGAGGCCATCCACGGATTGCTCCGGATCCGGGACAGGACGTGCTGCCTGAATGTAACCAGGGATTTGGATATTGTCATACACTCACCCCCCAAAATGCCGGAATCGGAGATTTTTCACGCGTGTGTACGCAGGGTTCCCGTAAAAAAAGCAGATTACAGGCGTACTGCGTGGGGAGGGGCAGGAAATCGGGTAGTCAAGTCAGGAAAACACGGGAAAAAAGAAGTCTTGCGGCGGAGACCGCAGATTGACAACTTGTATCAGTTATGTGTAATACTTTGGGGAGTGGATTGATATTCAAATTGATTAATTAATAAATGATATTCAAAACTATGGTAAGGAGCCGTTGCACAGGGCTGGCAACAAGGTCTGTCAAACAGTATATATACGGTTTTTATGATTTCGGCGCCGGTACGCACCGGCATCTGCTTATGCTGCCGCAATAATACGGCCCTCCGATGCGATGACTTGCTGCTGAGGACCTGTGATCATGGCAGCAATCTGGGCAAGTGTGTAATGGCTCTGTACGAGAGAATAAACCTCCATTGCCTGATCCCGGGTAATGGACGGGAACTCGTTGAGAAATTCATTGACACTGACTCCGATTCTCATGTAATCGAAGAAAGTTTCTACGCGGATACGTGTTCCGCTGAAGACGGGCTCTCCGTCTTGCACTTCCGGGTGGATAGTGATGGATGCGAACTCTTTCATGGCCGGTGCTGCTGTTACTGTGTCTGATAACCTTGGACCGGGATTATACAATGCACTCATTACAAGGGATTAGTTAGAGTGAACAAATGGATTAAATCAAATAACAGCAGCGAAGTTAGCAAAATATAAATTACCTGTATGCACGCCCCGGCAAAAAAAAAATATTTTTTCAAAAAATGCCGTTTTCTCGTGCTTTCGACCGCTTACAGGTACTTGTCGCCCGTTTCCTTCTTTACCAATGCCGTTACTGCTTTAATCTCCTGTTCCTTATTCTTTGGGTAGATGAGCAATACGTCGTCTTCGTCCACGATAATATAATCATTCAAATCCTTGAGGACGGTGAGTTTGCCGGCGGGTGTTCTGACGAGGCAGCTGGTGGTATCGAGGGCCATGGTTGGGCCACCCACCATGGCATTTCCCTGTTCGTCGTGAGCGAGTTCGTGGTACAGACTGGCCCAGGTTCCGAGGTCACTCCAGCCGAATTCTGCGGGCAGCGTATAAACATTGTCTGCCTGTTCCATGATAGCCACGTCAACGGCGACATTTCGGGTTTGTGGGTACTGGTGATTGATGAAAGGCTGTTCGTCGGCGGTGTTCCAGATACCGTCGCCCTGACACAGCAGGTCGTACACATCGCCGGCATGTTGCCTGAAGGCGTTAAGAATTGATTTGACATTCCACACGAATATTCCTGCGTTCCACAGGTATTCTCCGGAGGCTACAAACTGTCTTGCTGTTTCTATATCCGGCTTTTCGGCGAATCTTCTCACTTTGAAGATACCTGATTCTACTTCGGATTCCATTTGTATATATCCGTATCCTGTATCGGGTCGCGATGGCTGAATACCGAGCGTGAGCAGTGCATCGTTTCCTGCTGCGAAGTGGAGGGCCTGCTGTATTTTGTCGAGGAACGCCTGTTCCTTCAGGACGATATGATCGCTTGGTGCAATCACGAAGTTGGCATCCGGGTCGAGAGCTGCCAGTTTGAGTGCGGTATAGCACACGCAGGGAGCCGTGTTGTTCCGGCTGGGCTCGCAGAGTATCTGATTGTCTGTGAGTTCGGGAAGTTGCTCCCTGATCAGATTTTTGTAGGCTGCGTTGGTGACAATAAAAATATGGCTTGCCGGGCAGATGGGCAGGAACCGTTCGAAGGTGAGTCGGAGCAGACTTTTACCGGTTCCGAGCATGTCGAGGAACTGTTTGGGGCGTGCTTCGCGGCTGCCGGGCCAGAACCTGCTGCCGACGCCCCCGGCCATGATGGCCACGTAGGTGTGTTTTGCGTTCATGTATGTATCAACTTGACTGCAAAAATACAGTTAAGTCAATACAAACATCATTTTGATCAGAGTTTATCGCGTACTTCTTCGTAAACGGCCCTGATTCCGGCTTCAAGTCCGATACGGGCATTCCAGCCCATGGCACTCAGTTTTCCAACATCGAGGAGTTTGCGCGGGGTGCCGTCGGGTTTGGACAAGTCGTTGGTGATTTTGCCTTCGAAGCCCACGATGCGGGCGATCATCTGTGCCAGTTCCTGGATAGACAAATCGGCTCCGGTGCCGATATTGACGAACCCGGGTTCGTTGAATGTATCCATCAGGAACAGGCAGGCATCAGCCAGATCATCCACGTGGAGAAATTCGCGGCGTGGTGTTCCGGTACCCCATATAGTTACCTCGCCCAGTCCGTCGCGTCTGGCTTCGTGAAACCGCCTGATGAGTGCCGGAAGTACGTGACTGTTTTCCGGGTGGTAGTTGTCGTTCGGGCCATACAGATTGGTGGGCATTACGCTGATGAAATTACATCCGTACTGTTGCCGGTAGGCATCACACATCTTGATGCCTGCTATTTTGGCAATGGCGTAGGGCTCGTTTGTAGGCTCGAGTTCGCCGGTGAGCAGGGTGTCTTCCCTCATCGGCTGTGGCGCCATTTTGGGGTAAATACAGGAAGATCCGAGGAAGAGGAGCTTCTCCACACCATATATATATGCTGCATTGATCACATTTGCCTCAATCATCAGATTATCGTAGATGAATTCGGCCCGATAGGTATTATTGGCGTAAATCCCGCCCACGCGCGCAGCCGCGAGGAACACTATATCAGGTTTTTCTTTTCTGAAAAACTCATTGACTTCCAATTGATTGCGAAGGTCAAGCGCGTTTTTGCCCGCCAGAATCAGGTTGTGATACCCTGCATGCTGCAAGGCTCTTGTGACTGCTGATCCCACCATTCCACGGTGACCGGCGACGAGTATCCGGGATTCTTTTTTCATGAAAAAATTCACTTTTTATTAATAATATGCTGCAATTTTCAAAAAAGGGATTACTTTTACAGCATATTCAACGCAAAAATCAAATACAATTATGAGCAAAATCTTTGACGAAATCAAACAGAAGATCGCGGAAGTTGAATCTGATGTTCGCAAGTTTAACGATGGTAACAATGCTGCAGGCGGTCGTGTACGCAAGGCCATGCAGGACATCAAAAAGCTTGCACAGGATCTTCGCCAGGAAGTGTTGACAGTAAAAGAGGCGCGAGCTGATCAAAAGTAACACTGTAGCAGCGAAGAAATGACTGCGGCGGGCCGACTATGGTTGCCCCGCCGCTTTTTTTCAGTACTTGTTTCTGCTGACGGCGGTCAGCCCTGCACACGGGTTGTCTGTGGCACTTTCAGTCTGTGTTTGTTTTTCAGGTACTGTCTGAGGGCAAGCATTGCTGCCACTTCGGCATTGCTCCGATCCATTTCAATCAGTTTTGCCGGTGTATAGTACTGGTTCACAAAGTGTGTGTCGAAATCGGCGCTCAAAAACGCCTCGTGATCCATGACGAACAATCCGAAGGGCAGGGTAGTGGCAACGCCTTTTACCTCGTACTGCTTTATGGCATCTTTCATTTTCCGGATTGCTTCTGCTCTGTTGGCTCCGTGTACCACGAGTTTGGCCAGCATCGGATCGTAATAGACCGGGACTTCCATGCCCTCTTCAAATCCGTCGTCAACGCGGATGCCATCGCCGGATGGTATCCGGTAGCGCTCCAGTTTGCCCACGCTGGGAAGGAAGTTGTTGAGCGGATCTTCCGCATAAACACGCAACTCGAGTGCATGCCCGTTAATTTTCAGATCGTCCTGCGAAAACCCCAGTTTTTCACCCCTGGCTACCCTGATCTGCCACTCCACAAGGTCCAGTCCGGTAATCATTTCTGTAACCGGGTGTTCCACCTGCAGGCGGGTATTCATTTCAAGGAAATAGAAGTTTCTATCAGAGTCGGCAAGGAACTCGACGGTTCCTGCTCCTTTGTAGTTGCACGATTTCGCCACGCGCACGGCGGCCTCGCCCATTGCCCGGCGCAGTTCGGGCGTGAGTATGGCCGACGGGGCCTCTTCCACCACTTTCTGGTGGCGGCGCTGAATGCTGCATTCTCTTTCGAACAGGTAAACGATATTGCCGTACTGATCGCCCATCACCTGTACCTCGATGTGCCTCGGTCCGGTGACGTATTTTTCGATAAAAACGGATCCGTCGCCAAAAGCTGAAATAGCTTCGGAGATGGCCCTTTCCATTTGTTCGCGGGTATCTTCCTCGCGCTCCACAATTCTCATTCCCTTGCCGCCGCCACCGGCGGATGCTTTTATCAAAATCGGGTAACCTACCTTGCGGCCTGTCTCGATAGCCATATCCACATCTGTGACAGCCTGCTCGACACCCGGAACCATTGGTACATCAAACTGTTTTGCTGCCTCTTTTGCTGCAAGTTTGCTGCCCATCACTTCTATACTTTCGGGACTGGGTCCAATGAACGTGATTCCGGCTGCTTCCACCGCGCGTGCAAAGCCTGCATTCTCGCTCAGGAAGCCGTAACCCGGGTGTATTCCGTCCACGCCGAGACGGAGGGCTTCCTCAATGATCAGATCGCCTCGCAAATAGCTTTGGGAGGAGGGAGCGGGGCCCAGGCAGATCGCCTCGTCGGCAAAGCGCGTATGCGGCGAATTGCGGTCGGCCTCTGAATAGACTGCCACCGTGGAAATGCCCATCCTGCGGGCGGTTTTCATGACGCGGAGTGCTATTTCACCCCGGTTGGCAACAAGTATCTTTTTCATTGCGGCGGTGTTTGAGGTTATTTTTTTTGCTCTTTTGCCCAGGTATCCTTGAGCGTGACGGTCCTGTTGAATACCATTCCCGTGCTGCCGGAATCCGGATCAACACAGAAATAGCCCAGGCGTGTGAACTGGAAGCGATCGCCCGTTCCTGCCTCCATCAGTGCAGGTTCTACGAAAGCCTTTGAAATGACCTCCAGTGAATCCGGATTGATGGCAGATTTGAAATCCTCTTCTGCAGCGGGGTCTTCCACCCTGAACAGTCGGTCGTACAAACGCACCTCGGCAGTTTTGGCGTGTTCTGCAGACAGCCAGTGTATAACTCCCTGCACTTTCAGTCCGGAGGTATCCTGACCCGAACGGCTTTCCGGAAAGTAAGTACACCGCAACGCTGTAACATTCCCGCCGGCATCCTTCACAGTTTCATCGCAGCGTATGATGAAGGCCGATTTCAGGCGAACCATACCGCCCGGCGAGAGACGGAAGTATTTTGGCGGTGGATTTTCCATGAAGTCGTCCTGCTCAATCCACAGTTCGCGGCTGAATGGCAGCGGACGTTTGCCCGCTTCCGGGTCTTCAGGGTTGTTTTCGGTCTCCATCCATTCTGTTTGTCCCTCGGGAAAGTTGGTAATCACCACTTTCATGGGGTTCAGTACAGCAAAACGCCTCAGAGCCCGCTTGTTCAGATCCTCCCTGATACAGAATTCAAGCAGTGACAGTTCAATCAGGTTTTCCCGTTTGGCTATCCCGATCCGGGTGGCAAAATCGCGCATGCTCTCCGGAGTGAAGCCGCGGCGACGCATACCTGCAATGGTTGGCATACGCGGATCATCCCAGGCACGAACATGACCTTCTTCCACCAGTTGTTTGAGTTTGCGTTTGCTCATAACTGTGTACGTGAGGTTCAGGCGGGCAAACTCATATTGCCTGGATGGGAATATTCCGAGTGAATCAATACACCATTCGTACAGTTCCCGGTGCGGTATAAACTCCAGCGTGCATATAGAGTGCGTTATGTTTTCGATACTGTCGCTTTGTCCGTGCGCCCAGTCGTACATCGGATAGATACACCATTTATCGCCTGTACGGTGGTGGTGTGCATGTTTGATCCGGTACAGGTACGGGTCGCGCATGTGCATATTGGGAGAGGCCAGGTCAATTTTTGCCCGCAGGGTACAGTGTCCGTCGGGAAATTCTCCTGCGCGCATGCGTCTGAAGATATCCAGATTCTCTTCAGGACTGGTTTCTCTGTATTTGTTGGGAGTACCCGGCGTGGTGGGTGTTCCCTTTTGCGCTGCCACTTCCTCCGGTGTAGAAAAATCCACATAGGCCCTGCCTTTCATTATCAGCTCTTCTGCCCAGTCATACAGCTGGTCGAAGTAGTCGGAGGCAAAAAAGATATTGGCTGGTTCAAATCCGAGCCAGCGCACATCTTCGAGGATACTGTCTACGTACTCCGTATCTTCTGTTACCGGATTGGTGTCATCGAAGCGGAGATTGGTTTTGCCACCGTATTTCTGTGCCAGGCCGAAGTTCAGGCATATACTTTTGGAATGTCCGATATGAAGATACCCGTTTGGTTCAGGCGGGAACCGGGTGAGTACAGACTGGTACTTTCCTGCTGCCAGATCTGCCTCGATGATTTCCTCGATAAAATTGAGCGACTCGCCTGCAGGTGCCGTATTTTCAGTTTTCATATTTCAATCAGTGAAAGTGTTCAGTGAAGTTTACATTCTGGTGGGCATTTCGATACCCAGCAGGTTCATTCCTGACTTCAGTACCTGGCCGGTGGCCTTGCTCAGCGAGAGCCTGAATGCCTTTGCTTCGGCGGTGTCGGCATTGAAAATACTCAGGTCGTGCCAGAAACGGTGATAGCTTTTGGCCAGTGCATAGCAATAGTTGGCTATTTGAGACGGATCATATTCCCTGGCGGCCAGCATGACGATATTCGGGTAGTCCTGCAGGGCCACAAGCAGTTCCTTCTCCTGTGGCTGTATGTGCGTGTACGCGTGAGCGCGCGCGAGGTCCACCTGTTCGCGTTCCACCCGCTGCATGAGTCCGTTGATACGAACATAGCTGTATTGAATGTAGGGTCCGGTTTGTCCCTGCAGATCTACAGATTCTTCCGGGTTGAAGATCATTTTCTTTTTGGGTTGCACCTTGATGATGAAGAATTTCAGGGCGCCCATACCCACCCGTTTCAGGTTCTGTATCTTTTCTTCGGGCGAGATACCGTCAATTTCGCCGCGTTCAGATGATTGTTCGGTGGCAAGTCGTATAACCTCCGCGATAATGTCATCTGCATCCACGACGGTGCCTTCACGGGTTTTCATGCGTCCTGTGGGCAGTTCGACGAGGCCATAAGACAGGTGGTGGAGCCCTTCCGCGTACGGTTCTCCCAGTCTTTTGAGTGTTTCGAACAGCACCTGAAAGTGGTAGTTTTGTTCGTCGGCCACTACATATACGAACTGGTCGCAGCCGAGTTCGCGATGCCGCATACGTGCGGTTCCCAGATCCTGTGTGATATAAACAGAAGTTCCATCTGCGCGAAGCACTACCTTGTTATCCAGTCCGGCGTCTGTGAGGTCGATCCAGACGGAGCCGTCGTCCTTGCGGTAGAAAACATTTTTGGCCAGACCTTCCTCCACGATGTCCTTTCCAAGGAGGTAGGTGTCACTTTCGTAGTAGAGTTTGTCGAAGTCCACGCCCAGGTCGGTATATGTCTGATCGAAGCCACTGTAAACCCATCCGTTCATTTTTTTCCAGAGTGCTACCGTTTCCGGGTCATGATTTTCCCATTTGAGCAGCATTTCGCGCACCTCGGCGCCGAGAGTGGAGTGTTCGTTGAACCACCTGTTTTTATAGTCCCTGAAAAAATCCTTTTCGGATTGCTCTTGCTTTTTTCTGCTGTTGTACAGTTCCCCGGCAGCTTCAGTTTGTTGCCATTGTTCGTACTCTTCCCTCGATTTCTGTTCGAACAGCACGTACCAGTCGCCTACGAAATGGTCGCTCTTGATACCTTCACTGTCGGGCGTTTTGCCTTCGCCGAACTTCAGCCAGGAGAGCATGCTTTTACAGATGGCCACTCCGCGGTCGTTGATAATCTGAGTTTTTACAACCTCATAGCCAACGGCTTCCATGATGCGCGTGCACGACCATCCGAGCAGGATATTCCGGATATGGCCCATGTGGAGGGGTTTGTTGGTATTGGGAGAGGAGTACTCCACCATCAGCCGGTGCCCGTTGCGGGCCTGGCGGCCGTATTCGGCGTCGGCGAGCAGGCCGGAGAGGAAGCTGGTCCAGTACGAATCGGCGATTTCGAGGTTCAGGAAGCCCTTCACTACATTCCAGCTTTTTACCTCAGGGACATTTTCCTGCAGGAAGGCGCCGATTTCCGATGCGGTGGCGTCGGGTGCTTTTTTTGAGATTTTTACAAAAGGAAATACCACCACG
This sequence comes from uncultured Bacteroidota bacterium, assembly GCA_903836265.1. Taxonomy (GTDB): domain Bacteria; phylum Bacteroidota; class Bacteroidia; order Chitinophagales; family Saprospiraceae; genus M3007. The sequence continues at coordinate 8,665 of CAILQK010000097.1, forward strand.
GAGTAGTCGCCCGTGAAGTCGGGCGGAGTGGTATTTATCTGCACTTTGGCAGCGTCCGTGTTGTCATTGTACAACGACAACACGGATGCCGCAACGGCTTTCTGGAGGGTGGATATAATGCTGGCCATAAAAATGAATCAAAGAAGCCGCAAAGGTAATGATTCATATCGTTTACGGGCCGCAGTTTCTGATGTCTCAGCCGGTAAACTGCCGATTATCTGACAAGAGTTGTATTGCCACGGAAAACCTCTCTGTAACCATCGGCAAATTCGACCTCCAGAACCCATATAAAAACGCCGGGGTTCATGGGTTGTCCGCGGAAATTTCCATCCCAGCCTGTATTTTCATCATTGAAGGCGAAATCGGTTGCTTCATACACCAGTTCGCCCCATCGGTCGTAAACGCGGAATGTGAGCGCGCGCGACTCACGCTGGCCGTGTACCAGCAGCAAGTCATTTACATTGTCGCCGTTGGGGGAGAATCCTGTGGGCACATGCACTTTTCTTGGTACTGTTACCTGAACCAGTATCTGATCAGTAGCGCGGCATCCTTTCTGATCGGTTACTTCTGCATCAAAATAGTGCGGATTGGTGAGACCCGAAACCAGTGGATTGATACAATCAGTACAATCAAGCCAGGAGGTATCGCCGGGCGCCCACTGTACACTGTAGTTTCCGACAGCATTGGAAACCTCGAGGAACAGCTGAACGTCCTGTCCGAATTCGATAGTCAGGTCGGGTCCCAGGTCGGCGCTTACTCCCTGGGGCTCATTCAGTTGGGCCGCCGGCAGCTCGACTGTACAGCCGTTTGCATCGGCTATTTTGGGTACATACTGGCCCGCATACAGACCAATCTGGACAGATGAGCCGTTCCACGGTTTATCATTGAGTGCGTAGCGGTAAGGGGGCGACCCGCCGGCTGGCAGTATTTGTATGCGGCCGTCGTGGTAACCGCGACAGGTAGGTTCGGTGAGTACGACCTGACCTGTAATCGGAATTTCAGGCTGGAGAATTTCTGTAATGACCGGAGTGGCACATCCGTTGGCATCCGTTACGGTTACCCCGATTTCTCCGGCGGGCAGTCCGTTTACCTGTGTACCTGTAACGCCATTCCACCATATATACTTGTAAGGTGCAACTCCGCCGAACGCAGTTACAGTTGCTCCTCCGGAGCGTTCACCGTAACATTTTACATGTGCGGGTATTGCCTGTCCGATCAGTAACGCAGGTTCCTTTATTTCAACTGTAGCGGTGGCGTCGCAGCCGAATGCATCCGAGATGGTCACCCTGTTAGTACCTGCCTGCAGCCCTCGTCCGACCGAGTCGGCAGGTGTTGAGCTGTTGGCCCATTGCCAGGAGTACGGAGCAGTGCCGCCGGTTGCTTTGGCCGATGCCCAGCCCGTAGGTTCGCCGTTGCAGAGTACATCGCTTTTGCCTGTGACAGTTGCCAGCATGGGTACCGGATTATCCAGCGTGAAGCCGAAGGTTGCGGAACATCCGTCCTGATCCGTGACGGTGACTGAATACGGCTGGTCTGCCTTCAGGTTGATGGCTGTTGGTGCCGTTTGTGGTGGAGTTGTATTCCATAAAAACTGGAATGCTGCAGGACTGGCCTGAGAAGATCCGTAACGTATATTGTTGACCGTTGCGTATCCGTCCTCTCCGTCGTGGCAGCGCGGGTCTGCGGTCAGTGCTGCAGCGAACAGCTGTTCTTTTTGCGGCACTACCGATTGTTCAGTGCCCAGACATCCTTTTAAGTCGGTCACCGTAACCCTGTAGGTGCCGGCTGCAAGACCGGCTGCAGTTGGTCCCGACTGGCCGTTGCTCCATGCGAAGGAGTAGCCGCCATTTCCTCCGCTGGCGACGATGGATACCGAGCCATTGCTGCCCTGGTAGCAGATTGTGTCGGCCACAGCAGGGATATCCAGTGTCAGTGCATCGGGTTGGTCAACGGAAGCAGTGATGGTTCGGGAACATCCGTTCTGGTCTGTGACTGTTGCCTGATACGTACCTGCGCTGATACCTGTGATGGTGAGACCGCTGCCATTATAGCCACCGGGTCCCTGCCACAGCACTGTGTAGCCAGGCACACCCCCGCCAACAGCGAGCTGTACCTCACCGCTGGCTTCGCCGAAGCAGCGTGCTGCCAGCCCGGATGATTGTACCGACAATTGTTGAGGCTGTGTCAGGGTGGCAGATACTGTTCGGGTGCAGCCATTGGAATCAGTAGCAGTGACCGTATAATTGCCGGCAACGAGTGCGGTGGCAGCAGAGCCGGTTTGTCCGTTGCTCCACAGGTACGCGAGTGCGCCTGCGCCCCCCTGGGCCTGAACGGAAATTTGTCCGTCATTACCCCCGAAGCAGGATACATTGACCGACTGGGCCACCGACAACTGAATCGCCGCTGGTTGTGCGACATTTATCTGGCCGGTATCGGTACAACCCCTGGCGTCAGTGACCGTTACCGAGTAGTTTCCGGCCGTGAGCCCGTTCTGACTGCCGGTTGTTTGTCCGTTGCTCCAGAGATACTGATAGGGAGTGGTTCCTCCTGCAACGATTGCTTCTGTGGTGCCGTTATTACCGCCGAAGCAGGTGACACTGGCAGCTGTGGTATTCAGATCGAGCAGGGGAGGCTCGGTAACCGTTGCGGAGGCCACACCGGTACAGCCTGCCGGATTGGATATAGTTACCTGATAGGTTCCGGGCGCCAGTCCGGTTGCAGTTTGTGTGGTTTGACCGGCCGGATCGCTCCACTGGTAGGTATTGTTACCTCCGATATTGGCACTTGCAAGCAGTTCTCCGTCATTTTTACCGAAACAGCTCACATCGGAAATGACAGCTGCCGTGGCCGACAACTGGGCTACTGCCACATGTACGGAGTCGGTGGCGCTGCAACCATATATATCGGTAGCAGTAACGTAATAGGTTGAGGAGGCGGCCGGTATGATGGTATTGACCGGACAGGACGGGCAGTTCACGCCGGTGCTCCAGGCATAGTTTACCTCGTATAATGGTGCGAAAGTGATACTCCAGTTCTGGATACTTCCTGTGAACGTGGGGAAATCATCGGCTGCCTGCAGTTGCCATGTTCCGTTTGATGGTCGGGTGGGCGTATCCCACAGATCGCTCCAGGCGCCTTCAGGCTGGAAGTTGCCGGTAAAAGGCGCTGCACTCGCGGGCGCCTGCGGACCCGGGAAGGTAATTGGAACAGTGGCTGCTGGAGTAAAGCAGGTATTGGTGTAATTGTCGCCGCTTCCACCGTTATCAGTAGTCAGCTCGAGAACCTGTCCGCCGGGAGAAATGAGAAACAGGTCAATATCATCATCATAACTGTGGTTGAGGTTCACGCAAACAGAGCGGATAATTCCTGGTCCGAGCGTAACGGGCTGTACACCTGAAACATTTACAGGAGAGTTCACTGCCGGGTAGTTGTCGGGTACAGGGATCGAATTGTTGTTGCTGAAAACGGGGGGAGGCGGCGTCTGAATGGGTACCGTCGCATTGAGCGTGATCGGTGTACCTGCTATACAAATACCCGTATCCTGCATGGCCGGAGGCACCAGCAGATTGTCCTTGATAAGTATCCTGACCGTATCCCAGTTGCAGGCATCCACTTTTACGCGCACGAATACATCTTCGGGAGCTTCCGTCAGACCGTCTTCCAGTCCGGGAATATTTACGGAGAGTTGCGTCTGGCCGGCAGGGATAAACAGGTTGGCTGGCAAATTGGTGAAGTCAACACCCGGTGTTGCGCTGCCAAAAACCTCGTAATTTATGGGGAAATTCTGGGTCTGGGGCTGGGCGATTGTGAAATTGACAGTCGCAGAGGCGCATCCTTCGGCGATAGAGCCGTCGGCTGCCGGGGTTACGGCTGCCAACCGGAGGCCCGATGTGCCGAAGCTGCGTGCCTCGAGAAATACCCCCGAATCATAGGCCGAGTCGAACACGTCGGCAATTGCCAGTTTGATGGTATAGGTCTGGCACGGGATAACCATGGCCGTGGCGGTGAAAATATCCGTATATCCGTCATAAACCGGCTGTTTGGTTGTGTTGGAGTTGCCGTTGTAGTACTGGGCATTAAACGGAAAACAGGGGTCCGGATTCGGATTGTTCTGATCGTTGTACGGGTGAATATTGTTGATGGAAACCGGCAAGTTGGTATTCGGAATTTTGGCGATATTGGTGGGGGTGGGGTAGTTGGGCCCCTGAATAAAGAACCCGAACACATCGTTGAAGGAAGTGCACGAATATTCCGGATACTCTTCCGAAGCGAAACAGTATCTGAAACTCAGGATATCTGAATTGGGCTTGAATGTAATCGTGTAAACAGCCACATCGCGCACGGCAGCCGTGGCGATAGAACTCAGGTTGGCATCAGTGGCACTGCTGCCGTTGCTGTTGCTGGCGAAATTTTGTCCGACATCTGGCGGGCCAAACCCGGCTGCGGGCTTGGCTGCATATCCGGAGGTCATGATGATACCACGCTCGATACCTATGGACTGTGTACCACCGGAGAAATAGCCGATTGCGCGGGGGCTGCCGTTGTAGGTGACACTGAGCACTTCCACACCTTCACCGAGGAAAACATTGGAAACCAGCGACTGGGCGTTGTAGGGCCCGTTCTGGGCATCTACGGTTTGTAAAGTGTTCTGGGCGGAGAGTGAGAAAAGAGTCGGGGTCAGGAGGAGTAACTGCAGAACGAAATGTTTCAGATTCATTCGGTAACGGTTTTGGTGAAAGACCAGGCTTGTCAGCTTTTTTCATGAGACCCGGTAGCGGAGTATGGATTAAACACCTGTTTCAAATGGCGGATAAAAGTAGTGCCTTTTCGCATTATGTTGCACTATCATACCTGAAATTTTAACTATATTCATATCCTTTCCATCGCTCTGTCCATCGCGTAAAAACAACCATTTATCTAATATTGTGTACAGATTCACCAATATTCCATGTCTTTGCAATGTTCTAACGGATACATTAAACAAACAGGATTATTATGCCTCAGTTTCTCAAAATGCTGCTTGCTTCCTGCCTTGGCACGGCGCTCGCTCTTTTCCTCCTCATGGTAATCGGTATTGGCTGGATTGCCAGTGTCGCAGGCTCCTCCATGGAAAAGGAGACAACTGAAATTGCACCCAACTCGGTGCTCGAGCTCGATTTCAAGGCCGCCATTCCCGAGAAAACCAACAACCTTGAGATGGACCC
>CAILQK010000098.1 GCA_903836265.1 uncultured Bacteroidota bacterium
ACAGATTGTACAGTATCTGGTGATGTTTTTGGTAATGATGACAATGTTGGTGGTCTGATCGGTCTGGCAATAGACACAGACGTTTCCGATTGTTCATTTGCCGGCGATGTCAACGGAAATGCCAATACCGGTGGACTCATTGGCCAGGCACAATTCGCGTCACTGACTAACAAGTCCATCAAAAAATCCTGGTCCACAGGAACAGTTACTTCTGACGGCACTGACGTGGGTGGTCTGATCGGTGAGGCAAACTATGCAGTGGACAGCTGCTACAGTACCAGTACACTGGCCAGCACTGATGCAAGTGGTGACGATAGTTACGGAGGTCTGATAGGCTACACCACAGCATCGGTTTCCAATTCACATGCTACCGGTAATGTTACTGCCTCAGGGTCAACAATCGGAGGCCTGATCGGTGAAGCCGAGAACTGTAACATTCAATGGTGCTATGCAACCGGTAACGCTTCAGGCGTGGGTAATATTGGTGGTCTGATTGGCTTTTACGATAACAACGCAGCTGCACAGAGCTACTCGGTTTCTGGCTGCTATGCTCGTGGAAATGCCACCGGTACCGGCGCCGACGTTGGCGGTCTGATCGGAGAAAATCAGCTTGGTATTACCCGTTCCTACAGTACCGGTTCCATCACAGGCGTCTCCACAAAAGGTGGCCTTGTTGGAAATAATGCAGGTGGTACTGCTACCTACAGTTTCTGGGATACCCAGACATCCGGTATTTCCAGCTCCGCCATCGGTGACGGCAAGAATACAGCGCAGATGAAGTCTCCCTGTACCTATGAAACTGCAGGCTGGGATATGGAAGGTGAAACAACCAACGGAACCATTGACGTCTGGACTATGAATACAACAGACAATGCAGGTTATCCGGCACTTTCCAGACAGAGTTTCACGCACACGCTGAATTGCCTCGATCCGTTTATAGTAGAGTGGACAATCTCCTCTCCGGGTTCACTGGCAGTCAATGCCCAGACCAATGGAAATGTGGTTTATTATTGGTCAGCATCTCCATCCGGTGCAACTGGCTTCGGCGTAATGAATAAACCTTCTGCCGGTTTTGTATCTGTCACGGTCGGTGGATTAGCAGGTGATGTAATCACCATGTCGATTGAATCACACAACCTGAAGCGTTTTTATATCAATAATTCAGCAAGCAGGAGCAAACTGACCGATGTTGCCCAATGGGGAGACGTCAGCTGGACAAGCATGGAAAATATGTTCAAGGGGTGCGATAACCTCATACAGTTCACGGCCACTGATGCACCGGATCTTAGTCAGGTAACAAGTATGAAAGGTATGTTTGACAATGCCACCAGCTTCAATGGAGATATCTCCGGCTGGGACGTTTCAAATGTAACCGATATGGAAAATTTGTTTGCCTTTGCCTCCGCTTTCAATCAGGATATCAGCTCGTGGAGTACAGATAACGTTACAACAATGCTGGGGATGTTCAGCGGCGCCTCTGCCTTCAATCAGGACATCGGCAACTGGAATACTGAAAACGTGACGGACATGGCCAGTACATTCGCACAGGCCAGCAGTTTTGACAGCGACATCTCTGCCTGGAACACAGCAAACGTCACCACTATGGACGGCATGTTCAATGGTGCCACCTCATTCAACCAGAATATCGGAACGTGGAATACCGGCAGCGTGACGGCAACGGCATACATGTTTTACAATGCCTCGCTTTTTAACCAGGATATCGGCAGCTGGGATGTCAGTCAGGTAACAAATATGAGTTCCATGTTTGAATATGCAACAAGCTTCAACCAGGATATTGGTGGCTGGGATGTCAGCCAGGTAACAAACATGAACAGTATTTTCTCTGAGGCCAGCAGCTTCAATCAGGATCTGAGTGGCTGGGATGTCAGCCAGGTAACTGATATGGGGCTGATGTTTAACTATGCCACTGTCTTCGATGGTGATATTTCAACGTGGAATACAAGCAACGTGACAAATATGAGCTCAATGTTCGTGTATGCCTCCGCATTCAACCAGGATATCAGTAGCTGGGATGTCAGTCAGGTAACTGATATGAGTTACATGTTTGAGAGTGCAACAAGCTTCAATCAGGATATCAGCGGCTGGAATACAGGAAATGTTTCGTCCATGTACGCCATGTTCGGAAATCTTCCTTTATTCAATCAGGATATCAGCAGCTGGAATACCAGCAGTGTAGTTGATATGGGAGGTATGTTTGCCAACTCAACGAGTTTCAACCAGAATATCAGTGGCTGGGATGTGGATATGGTGACTGATTTGTCTTATATGTTCAGCGGTGCTGCCTCATTCAACCAGTCGCTGGGCAACTGGACGCTCGCATCCGGAGCTGATCTGAACAATATGCTCGACAACTGTGGAATGAGCTGTGTCAACTACTCACAGACACTCATCGGCTGGAAGGATAATGTGAATACTCCCTCCGGGTTGAGCCTCGGTGCATCGGGAATGGAGTATGGCACTTCTGGTGTTTCTGCACGAAACAATCTGACCAGTTCCAAAAGCTGGACTATTACCGGTGATATGGCTGGTACCGGCGCCTGTTTGCCCTGCCCTGTTTTAACCTCGGCACCAGGCGACGTTACTGTCGTGAACAGCTCCTGCAGTTCGGGCTGTACACTGGCCAGTGGCACTATCACCGCACCCGCAGGCCAGGGAAGCAACAAAGGGCTGTCAATGACCGGATCGCCCTGCCCCGCAGGCTCCAGTATAGAATATCAGGTGAATGGCGGCACATGGACTTCCACGCTGCCTGTATATGATCAGGATGGCCCCGCACAGACTGTTAAAACAAGGTGTACCTGCGACAGCGACAATACGGTAATGAGTCCTGAATCTGCAGGGGTTACTACCGTCCCGGGCGTATGTACACCACCTTCGCCTTCCGTCAGTGGTGGTGCGGGCATCTGTCTGGCAGAATCAGCAACCCTGGCAGTTTCCGGTACAGGTTCATATACATGGAGCAACAGTCTGGGCAGCAATGCCACAGTGATTGTAACACCTTCCAGTACTTCCACATATACTGTTACTGCCACCGACTCAAACGGTTGTACCGGAACAGCAACTGCCACAGTCACAGTTTTTCCACTTCCAACTCCCTCCATTACCGATGTTGAAACTTCCGGCTCCGCCAGCGATGACGGCAACATCTGTGCGGGCGCGGGTGTAACGGTCACCGGCTCAGGTGGTGCCGATTACCTCTGGTCGGAAGGCCAGACAACCGCCTCGTTCTTTATCCGCCCCTACTGCACCACCAGCTACGAACTGACAGTTACGGATGCCAACGGCTGCACTGCCACAACAGGAACAACGGTTTTTGTCAACTATCTGCCTGAAATTCAGACGGTCTCACCCACTAATGGCACTTCGGGAACAACGGTTACCATTACCGGCAGGCATCTCTCGGATATTACAGATGTCCTGTTCAACGGAATTTATGGTTCAAATCTGACAATCGTCAGTTCAACCGAGATACGTGCCGATCTGCCTTCGTCAGGTTCTTTGTCTGATGTGCTCGTGGTCAGTCCGTGCGGAGAAGCAAGTATTGATATTGCTGCTCCGGTGATTACATCGTTCTCTCCGGGCGCAGGTCCGGTGGGTACACTGATCACTGTAAATGGCAGTCACCTTGATAACCTCACGAGTGTAACAGTCGGCGGAGTACAGGCTGCTGTGGTATCCAACAACGGCAGTACACTGGTGATTGCTGTAATGCCGGGCTCGGCAACAGGAGCGATTTCACTGACCAGTGGGGGTGGTTCGGTTTCCACGCAGGGACAATTCACTGTCAATTTTACTCCGTATCCCTACTTCCAGCAGGGTGGCAAGCGAAGCGGCAGCAATGGTTCGGCAAATTCGCAGCAGGCCACCTCTCTGGCCATCAGTACCGACGGAAGTACGGTGGTAATCGGTGCTCCGGGCGACAACTCGAATGCCGGTGCCGCCTGGGTGTTTGTAAAAAATGGAACCAGCTGGGAACAGTCCGGTGGCAAGCTGCTTGCCACGGGCGCTACCTCAGGAGCCAGAATGGGTGCTTCGGTGGCCATCAGCCTCGATGGTAAAACAATAGCACTTGGCGCTCCGGGCGACAACTCGAATGCCGGGGCCGTCTTTATATTCATCCGGAATGGAAATACATGGACTCAGGAAGGAGACAAACTGACTGGTACAGGAGCTGCCGGAGCTGCCCTGCAGGGTACTTCGGTTGCGCTCAGCGGTGATGGAAATACAGTGGTGACTGGCGGTATCGGCGATGATTTTTACAACGGTGCTGTGTGGGCGTTTGTCAGAACAGATGGAATATGGGCACAGCAAGGGTCAAAGATGGTCAGCACAGGTGCTACAGGCCGCGCACGACAGGGAGGTTCTGTGGCAGTAAGCGCCGATGGCAATACGTTGATCACAGGTGGCTATCAGGACGACAACCGCAGGGGCGCTGTCTGGATTTACACCCGTACCGATTGCGAATGGATGCAGGCGGGTGCCAAACTGGTGGGCACTGGCGGTACCGCGCAGGCATGGCAGGGTTACTCGGTAGCCCTGAGTGCCGATGGAAATACTGCCATTTCAGGTGCGTCCACCGACAACCTGCTCGCTGGCGCCGCCTGGATATTCACGCGCAGCGGCAGCAGCTGGTCGCAACAGGGCAGTCGTCTGGTGGGCACGCATGCAACCAGTTCGGCGCGTCAGGGTTCCTCGGTAGCTGTCAGTGCCGACGGCAATACTGCTGTCTCCGGTGGCCTGAACGATGATGCAGGAAAGGGAGCCATGTGGGTATTCACTCGTAACGGTACCTCATGGATGCAGCAGGGTTCCAAGCTGAAGGGCACAGGGGCTGTTGGTGCCGCCAAACAGGGTTCGTCTGTTGCCGTAAACGCCATAGGTACAACGGCTCTCATCGGAGGCCCGTCTGACAATGGCAACAGGGGTGCTTTCTGGGTGTATTCGCTCGGTTCGCTGCCAAGCGTGCAGAAGGTGATTACAGAAGATCGTGATGCCGTACAAACGGAGTGGTCGCTCGGACAAAGTTTTCCAAACCCCTCCACAGGTCGTTTTGTGGTGAATTTCGAACTTCCGGAAGCATGCGCAGCCGAGTGGACTGTCAGCGACATGAGCAGAAGGGTAGTGGCAGCGCAAAAACGCAATTACCCCGCAGGTGTGAACCAGGAAATATTTGACCTGCAGAACGGTACGGGTGTTTACTACATTCAACTGAAAACACCGTTCGGAACCAAAACAGGCAAGCACACGGTGGTCGGGAATTAAACCGGCAACCCACTGATCAAGAATACATATATGACGAGGATAAGGGCCGTTCCGGAATGCCGGAGCGGCCCTTTATTTTTTTGCAGAGAATGATCCCCGGGTTACTATTTCCTCGATCTGATCTCGGAAAGGGCTTCCTGCATAAGCACCAGTACATTGTCGAGCATGGCAAAATCCCGGCCGGCATTTTCGGGCCTCGAAGGATCAAAGGCATGACCGTCGAAAGCCACGAGCGTACGACGCATTGCCTCCAGCCTCGCGCGATCGGAAGAACTGCCGTACTCGCCGCCCGCCACCGCCGCAAGCTGGTTGATCTCCAGGCGCAGGGCCATGAGTACTGCCGATTCACATACGGCGATTCTGCCCATGTCGCGCTCCGACCAGGCAGTCTTGAGTTGCGCCAGCCAGCTGGCATAGTTCTGAACCTCGGAGGCCTCCTGTTCCAGCCTGACTTCCTCCACGGTCGGGTAGCGACGGGGCTGCCCCGTGTTGTCGGTCTGGGCCTGAAGCTGGAAAGACAGCGCGGCCGCAAGGGCCATGGTCATCGTGATGTTTTTCATTTGAAATTGGTTTGTATTGTGAACAACAAAGATATGTGCTTTTTATCTTATGAGTCAAGTGCCTGAATCAAGTCGTACTGGGTCACGATATGTACTCCGCCTGAACGGTCATAAGTAATCACAGCCGGGATATCACGGGAGATGAAACGGCTCAGCTGGCTGATCGGCAGATCGTTTTTCACGGTAGGGAAGGCCTCGCCCATCACCGACTTCACGGTTTTTTCGGAGTTGTTCAGCGGGTTCTCCAGTAAAAAATGAAGCACCTGTGTCTCCGTGACAGAGCCTACCACTTTTTCATCCTCCAGTACAGGCATCTGGCTGATGTCATTCGATTTCATGATGTTGAACGCATTGCGTACGGTATCTGTCGCCTGTACACCAATGAAGCGGCGATCTTTCTTCCTCGAAACAAGATCGCTCACTTTCAGCTCGTCTTCGAGAAAACCGCGCTCGCGCATCCAGTCGTCGTTGTATATTTTGCCCACGTAGCGGCTGCCGTGATCGTGGAAAATCAGCACGGCCACATCGGTGGGTTTCAGTTGGGTGCGCAGTTGCCAGAGGGCTCCCATGGCACTGCCGGCAGAATAACCGAGCAGGATGCCCTCCTCGCGCGCGAGCCTGCGCGCCCACAGGGCGGCATCCTTGTCGCTTACCTTCTCAAACAGGTTTATCAGGCTGAAATCAACGTTGGCCGGCAAAATATCTTCTCCGATACCCTCGGTAATATATGGATATATCTCTTTCGGATCAAAAATGCCCGTTTCATGGTATTTTTTGAAAACGGAGCCGTATGTGTCGGCACCCCATACCTGCAGATCCGGATTCTTTTCCTTCAGAAACTTCGCTGTACCACTTACAGTGCCACCCGTGCCTACACCCACGATCAGGTGCGTGATTTTCCCGTCGGTCTGTTCCCAGATTTCCGGTCCGGTACTTTCATAGTGTGCCTGTCGGTTCGACAGGTTGTCGTACTGGTTGCACCAGAATGAATTGGGTATTTCTGTGCTCAGACGGCGTGCCACGGAATAGTAGGAGCGCGGATCTTCCGGCTCCACATTGGTCGGACAAACGATTACCTCCGCACCGAGCGCCTTGAGCAGATCCACTTTCTCCTTGCTCTGCTTGTCTGTGGTGGTGAAAATGCATCGGTACCCGCGTACGCAACCCACAAGCGCAAGGCCCATACCCGTATTGCCCGATGTACACTCGATGATGGTGCCACCCGGTTTCAGATCGCCGCGCACCTCGGCGTCGTCAATCATCTTGACAGCCATGCGATCCTTGATGCTGTTGCCCGGATTGAATGTTTCAACTTTGGCGAGAATGAGCCCCGGAATGTCGGAAGCCACTTTGTTCAGCCGGACAAGGGGTGTGTTTCCAATGGTCTGGAGGATATTCTGGTAATATTTCATGGTGAAGGCTTTGTTTTAAAAAATTTGTCGAAAAACAGGATCTGATAATCCACGGCGTTGCCCCAGTAAAAATGGTTGTGCTCCCCGGGCCGCTCAGTGTAGTCGTGCGGATATTTCATTTCCATCAGCACCTGATGTGCAGTCCTGTTGACTTCCAGAAAGAAATCGCCCAGACCACAGTCAATGATGACAGGTGTGCTGCGACCTGCCAGCAGTTTCAGCTCATTAACAACTGAATACTGCTCCCAGTTTTGCCAGTTGCTGTCCGGATCCCCGAGTACACCCTGCAGGTCCCATCCGTTTCTCCGGAATGGCCTCAGATCAAGGCCGCCTGCCATGCTGCCGGCCGCACCGAACACATCAGGGTGGTTGAGTGCCACATGCAGGGCTCCGTGCCCTCCCATACTGAGCCCGGAAATGGCTCTGCCGGCAGGTGTACGGAGTGTGTGGTATCTGTTGTCAACGGCAGCCACTACTTCCCGGGCAATATGGGTGCTGAACCTGACGCTGGAGTCCACCGGACTGTCAAAATACCAGCTGTCATAGCCGCCGTCCGGACAAACAATCATCATTCTGTGTTCTTCCACGGCTGTCCGCAGTTGTGGGGCATCGGCAAGCCAGGAAGTATAATTTCCGCTCCAGCCATGCAGCAGATACAGCACCGGATACGGTTTGTCGGCGCCGGAGTAGCCCGATGGTTTGATAACGAGGCATCTGATATGCCTGTTCATGGACGGACTGTAAACGTCGAGGGTGTCAACGTGTCCGGCGAATGCTGCGCTCAGCGAAAGCAGGAAATGGAAAGCGATCAGTCCCGGTCTCATGCTCAGAATTTCTTGTCAATCACATAGGGGAGCATCATTCGCCAGGTGGGCCAGTCGTGGCGGATGTCATGTCCCCAGATGTCAAGGTCAAAACCGATTCCCTTTGAGGCAAGTACACCGGCAAGACGACGGGATGCATCCGGATCCTCGTAATCGCCCGATCCGGCAAGTATGTGAATATGACCGCTGCTTTTAAGCCGGTTCAGCGTGTTTTCATCACTGAGATTGGGCAGGTAATGACAGGGTGAATTGAAATAAACGTCCTCGTCGTAGTAGCCTTTGGTGTAGGTGGTAAGATCATAGACCCCCGACATGGCAATGGTTCCGGCGAACATGTCGGGCCTGCGAAAGAACATATTGGCTGCATGAAGGGCTCCGAGTGAAGCCCCGGTAGTAATAATCGGCGTATCCTGGCTGGTAAAAGTTTGAATGAAGGGAACTACCTCCTGTTCCACATAACCGTTGTACTGCTGATGACGGATAGCTTTGTGCCTCGGGTGCATCCGGTTGTTCAGCCATGCTTCAGAGTTGATGCTGTTAATGCTGAAAACCTTGATTTTTCCTGCATTGATCCATGGAGCAAGTGCGTCAATAAGTTGAAAGCGCTCGTATTCCAGAAAATCGGCCGCTGCGGTAGGGAACATCAGCAGGGCAAAGCCATAATGTCCGTAAACGGCAATTTCCATGTCCTTGTTCAGTCGGGGCGAGTACCACTGATGTATTTCTCTCTGCATGGCGAATGTTTGATCGGGAATGAAGTGAACGATCTGGATAACGCTGCAAAGGTAGAAAAATTGGCGATGCTCATTTTTCAAGAAAATCGTCGTACAGCTCCTGCAGGTAGGCACGCGCGCGAAACTCCTCCTGCCCGTCGGGTAACCCGTACCAGTATTTCCAGGTGCCATCGCCGAAGTAGAATATTCTGCAGGCATCGGATGTTACCCACCCAAGACCACTTTCGTAGTTGAAGAAGGCAAACCCCCTGTCACGCAGGGTGGTGTCGCACAGGTTCCTGCTCCACGGAAATGCGCTTTCCTCCCGCATGCCGAGCATAGACAGAACAGTTGCGGGAATGTCATGGTGATTGCATACACCGTCTGTTGTCTTTCCTTCCCATGCGTCGGAAAGTGGCTCTCCGAATAAGATGAGTGGTATGTGACGAGCCACCGGACTGTCGGGGCCGGCACCTGCGGGCAGTGATGCACCGTGATCAGCCACAATGACAAACAGCGTACCGGAATACCAGGCCTGTTGCCGGGCCAGACGGAAAAACTCACCCAGTGCATGATCGGCGAATGCAGCACTGTTCAGAAATTTTTCACGCTCGGATGTGCCACGCCACTGACTTTCATACGGTACATCATAGGGCGGGTGCAGACTGAGCGTGAGCGCAGTGGCAAAGAAGGGCTGTTTCAGGGCAGATATTTCACTGACAGCGGCCGTGAGCAGTCTTTTGTCGTCAACACCCCAGCGCTGGGTCTTGTCGGCACCGTCAAAATCGTCCTCGGAGATGATTTTTTTAAAACGCTGCTGTGTGAGCCAGGCCCCGATGTTGGCAAAGGTGAGTTCCCCACCGTACATAAACAGGGTGGAATACCCTTTTTCACTCAGTATCGCCGGAATGGAACGCAACTTCGATGCTTTGTCCTCAAGTAATACAATGCTCTGGTCAGGTTGAGCCGGATAACCCGCCAGCACGGATACCAGCCCCTGGTCGGTTCGGTATCCGCTGCTGTAACAGTTGGTAAACAGCAGTCCCTGTTCTGTTATCTGACTGAAGTTCGGACAAACATTCTTTTCTCCGCCGAGTTTTTCCACAACCTGTGCTGTCATGCTTTCCATGACGATAAATACCAGATTCACGGGGGTGGTACCGGTTTTCAGAAATGATTCTTCCACGGCCGCAGAATCGGTTTTCATCAATCTGTTCACCGCACCAGCCGCAGCAGACGGCTCCGTAAACCGGTAGTGGTTTACAGATGAG
>CAILQK010000099.1 GCA_903836265.1 uncultured Bacteroidota bacterium
AAATCAGATTCGGAGCAGCGGCAAAATGGACGTAATGAAGCGATTGAGCCTGTACCTGTACATCGGAAACAATCGGATCGCAGATATCCCAAAAGGGAGCAGGAGGATTCGCTGTTACAGAATAATTTCCGGGAAAAACTGTAAACGTGTACTGTCCTTCACTGTTGGTAGTGGCTGTGCGAGTCTGTCCGGAAAGATCCTGTGCAATGATTATCCAGTTTTTCAACGGGATATCAGCTACATCGTACTGACAATCGTTATTCACATCGAGCACGACTTTCCCGGAGATAAACCCGTTGCCGCCAAAAGAAACCACCGAGGCCGAGTTGTTTATATCTCCATTTTTCCAGGCTTCGAAATTCACACCCTGCGCAAATCCGTCCACGCTGTCGAGTGTAACAGACCCCAATTGTACTCCCTGCGGAAGACTGTTCCAGACAACAGGATCAGCCCAGTTGAAGAGCCATGGATCCTGAATCGCCAGTTCGGCAGGAAGAAATATCCATGAGGCGGAATCCGGGAAGTGCGCGATTTCTCCCGAAATAACCTTCGACAGAAAATTGAGATCATAAGTAGTTATGGAAGTGCTGTTGTTAAAATCGGCAATCAGCATCTCAAAATAGTTCAACGGCACTATTCCCAGAATGTGACTCTGCAGCGCCAGCACATCGTTGGCATCCAGTCCGTTCTGTACTCCACCAGGCACCCCGTTGACGTCTGGACTGATGGTGACCGGTGTATTACCCACAGGTATGAAACAGCTGTAAAAGCCTGTGGAATCGGTATAAACGGTGGTTGTTTCCTGACCGTACAGCAGATTTACAGCAGCAAGACCCACCGGCTCTCCGGTACGGGTATAAATGGTGCCACTCACAACCCCTTGTCCGAAAACAGCGCTGCCGGCAGAAAGAACCAGAAAAAACAATACTGAGATATGCCTCATGTCAGAAATTTTAAATCGCTGCAAAAATGTAGCTTTACTGTGGGCATCAGAAATACAAATTTTTCATTTTGTCTATCAAAAAACAATAAATTTAATATAATTATCTGAAAACCATATATTTGCACACAATATTGTCTATATGACAAACTCCAAACTATGGCAAATCCTTTCTGTTCTCACCCGTGAAGAATGGAATGAACTGCGCAAATTTGTGGAATCTCCGTATTTCAACAGGCGTGGGGAGGTAGTCCGGCTGCTTCATGCGCTGGAGCAGGTACAATCAGGCATACCCGACCGGCAATCAGTTTTCAGACAGGTATTTCCCGAAAAGCCATTCAGCGATCACCGGCTGCGACAGTCCATGAGTTTTCTTTTACAGCTGGTGTACGAGTTCCTGGAAATACAGTCATTCAGGGCCGACGTGCCGGGCAGACTGCTGTTGCGTTCAGGCGCCCTGCGGCGCAGGGGTCTGAACGACAGAAGTAGCGATACATTATCCGTTGCTTCCGGACAGTTACAGGACAGTCCGTTACGAAATGCGGACTACCACGACTTATGGTACAGAATCGAGCTTGACTCCTACAAGACACGGTTTGAGCGGATCACACCCGGAGCGGCCGAGATACAAAAGTTGTCGGATAGCCTTGACATTTCATATATTACCAGAAAACTCTGGCAGGCCTGTTTTCTGTGGTCGCATCAGCAGATATCCGGAGCGGCCTACGATTACGGACTTCTGCCGGCTGTTACGGCATACGTCGAACAGCACAATCTGACAGAGATTCCGGCTGCCGGGGCTTACTATTACTGCTATCGGGCACTCACAGGTGCCGAATCTGATACTTCC
>CAILQK010000100.1 GCA_903836265.1 uncultured Bacteroidota bacterium
GGATACACCGCTGCAATTTATGCCGCACGCGCCGGTCTGTCCCCGGTGTTGTACACAGGTCCGCAACCGGGTGGCCAGCTTATCACCACCAATGATGTGGAAAACTACCCCGGGTATCCGGAGGGTCGTATGGGCCCTGAAATGATGGAAGATTTCAGAAAACAGGCCGAACGCTTCGACACCAGTATCCGAAATGAAATGATCAGCAAGGTGGACTTCACCGGGCCTGTTCACAGGGTATGGTCGGAAAGCGGAGACGAAATTCACGCCAGTACGATTATCATTGCTACCGGCGCCAGTGCCAGGTGGCTCGGAATACCGGGCGAACACGAGCTGGAAAACAAAGGCGTATCTGCCTGTGCCGTTTGCGACGGGTTTTTCTACCGCCGTCAGAAAGTAGCTGTGGTGGGCGGTGGCGATACTGCCGCCGAGGAAGCTACCTATCTCTCAAAAATATGCTCCGAAGTACACCTGATTGTGCGCCGCGATGAAATGCGCGCTTCCAAAATAATGCAGGAACGGGTGCTCAATACACCCAATATTACTGTTCACTGGAACAGTGCCCCCGTGCAGGTACTCGGAACAGACGGTGTCGAGGGCGTAAAACTGCAGGATACCAAAACCGGCGAAGAACGCACACTCGAAATCACCGGCTTCTTTGTGGCCATCGGCCACAAACCCAACACCGACGTTTTCAGGGGCTGGCTTACCCTCGATGATACAGGTTATATCGTTACGCAGCCCGGACGCAGTTTCACCAATATACCGGGTGTGTTTGCCTGCGGCGATGTGCAGGATCGTATTTACCGCCAGGCAGTAACGGCGGCCGGATCGGGCTGTATGGCAGCACTGGACGCCGAGCGGTACCTGGTGGAGCACGGAATGTAAGCCTTTTTCAGCGCGACGATCTCAATCCGATGGCGGGAAACTTTCACAACTTCAGGAAGTTCCCGCCACTCGATGTTACATAATTTGTGCGATTTTGAATATTTGCGACAAAGCTGGCATATCAGCCGGCAATCACATCAGTTTGTACGCGAACCTCGTTACCTTTGTAATACATTGTAAATTCAAATTCCGTATGTTATGAATACAAAAGAACCGGTTACTACTGAATCTATCTCAACCGACAGCAAGGTACTTATCAAATCACAGGCAAGTTTCTTTCTGCTGCCGGCTGTTATCTCGGCATTACTGACGGCATCCATCCTTTTTCTTATTCTCTGGAATTTGAACTTTTCCGGTGAGGATGTGCCGGAGCAGACACCCGAACAACTTTCTTTCCCATATTTTCTGCTGATTCTGGTGTTTTTTACCCTCCGGTTTGCATGGTTGGCCTACGTTTATTTCAAGGCTCCGAAATGGCTGCTTTTTGATTTTGAAAACCGGACACTCACTATCGAGCCCGATACTCAAATCTCCAGGGAAATTCCATTTGATGACATCCAGTATATAAGGTACTTCTATAATCTGTTTTACGTTCTGTCTTCTTTCAATTTCAGTCTGAGGATGAAAATCAGGTCAAAGTCAATTCCATTACTGTTGGCAATGCGGAGCGATCCCATGTCCAATGCCCTGTATTTTGCCCTTCAGAACAGAGGAGGCATAGAAATGCGACAGGACAGCATTGCATCCGTTGTGCGTCCCAAGCAAAGGTCGGGGGGGCGAAAACCGGATTTGCGCGCTTCTGCACCGGATACAGCTCCGGTGATGATTCAATCTGAACGTCATGGTGCCCTGTTTACACTGGGAGGCAGGAACCTGTTATTTATCGCCCTGATTTTTCTCGTAAATTCTGTTCTGGCACTCGGCACAGTAACGGTAATCCTGCTGACGGCAGTACTGGTGGCTCTCCTGATTCATCACGTCTATTTCAGTAATCATTCATCCCGATACTGGACAAAAAAGATTGAATTTGACTCTACATCCAGGGTGATAAACGAATATTTGCCGGGCCAGACCATACAGACATCTTTCGACGACGTTGAGTATATCCGGTTCAGTACCTTTTCGGGGTTTTCTATGATATTTACGGATTACCTGTTCTGGATAAAACAGAAAGGAATGAAGGAGCGTCCACTTTTTTCAGTTACACAGGATAAAGTGGCTACCGCCTACTATTTCTTTCTTCAGAATGACCTCGGCTTGCCAATGCGTCAGGATTGACCAACTCTTTGCTACCTTTGCAGCCGATTATGCCGGCGCCGATATTCCGGCGCCATTCCTCACCAACTAAAATCAGTCATTCGATATGGTAATCGGTGTACCAAAAGAGATTAAAAGCAATGAAAACCGGGTTGCCCTCACGCCTGCCGGCGCGATGGAGTTCACAAGAAGGGGCCACCAGGTATTCGTACAAAGTATTGCCGGTGTAGGTTCCGGTTTTGAAGACCGTGACTACGAAGAGGCCGGCGCCACTATTCTTTCCACGGCCGATGA
>CAILQK010000101.1 GCA_903836265.1 uncultured Bacteroidota bacterium
ATTCCGGCCGAACTGCTCGAAAAAATCGAGGATGTGATCTTCAACCGGAAGCCGGATGCCACCGAAACACTGGTAACCCTGGCCGAGTCGTACAGAAAGACAGCCGGTAAAACAGCCGGAGAGGATCTGGCGTGGAGGGAAGGATCGGTACAGGAGCGCATCACGCATGCACTCGTGCGCGGAATCGACAAATTCATTGAGCAGGACGCCGAGGCTGCCCGACAGTTGTTCAGTTCGCCACTTGAGGTAATTGAGGGCCCCCTGATGAACGGTATGAATGTAGTGGGCGATCTGTTCGGGGCCGGAAAGATGTTTCTCCCGCAGGTGGTAAAAAGTGCCAGAGTGATGAAAAAGGCGGTAGCCTGGCTGGAGCCCTACATACAGGCTCAGAAAAGCGGCGGCAGCGGCGCCAAGGGAAAAATACTGCTGGCTACTGTAAAGGGTGATGTGCATGATATCGGCAAGAATATTGTAGGGGTTGTACTCGGTTGCAACAACTATGATATCGTCGATCTCGGTGTAATGGTACCTGCCGACAAGATCCTCAAGGCCGCCCTCGACGAAAATGTGGACATGATCGGACTGTCCGGCCTGATTACCCCGTCGCTCGACGAAATGGTACATGTGGCAAAGGAAATGCAGCGCCTGAACTTCAATGTCCCGCTGCTTATTGGCGGTGCTACTACATCCAAAACCCACACGGCAGTCAAAATTGAACCACACTACCAGAACGCACCTGTTGTACACGTACTCGATGCCAGCCGGAGTGTTGCAGTAGCCAGTGCGCTGCTTACCAAAAATAAATCAGAAAATGAGGCTTTTACAAGCGGAATAAAAGCTGAATACGAGCAGATACGCGCACAACGTGCGGGGCGACAGTCGTCCAAACAGTATCTGAGTGTTGAGAAGGCCCGCCAGAACAGGTTCATGCCCGACTGGAACAGTTACACGCCACTGGTACCGAATTTCACCGGTGTCAGGGTGCTCGACAACTACTCACTCGGCGAGCTGGCCGAATATATTGACTGGACGCCGTTTTTTCAGAGCTGGCAGCTGGCCGGCAAATTCCCGGATATTCTGACTGACGAGGTGGTAGGGGAGGAGGCTACCCGTCTTTTCAGTGATGCACAGGCCATGCTCGGACGGATTATTGATGAAAAATGGCTCACTGCCCGAGCAGTAGTCGGTATTTTCCCGGCCTCTGCTTCGAAGGATTGCCCCGACGACATTCAGTTATACCAGCCGGACAATCCCTCGGAGCCGCTGGAAATCCTTCATCACCTGCGGCAGCAAAATCAGAAAGCTGCCGGACTGCCGAATATGTGTCTCTCTGATTTTGTGGCTCCATCGGGCGATTATCTGGGTGCTTTTGCAGTGACGGCCGGAATTGGCATTGAAGAACGCGTCAGGGCATTTGAACAGGCGCACGATGATTACGCTGCCATCATGCTGAAGGCGCTGGCAGATCGCTTCGCCGAGGCATTTGCCGAGCGGCTGCACGAGGTGGTACGTACGGACCTGTGGGGATATGCGGCAGGTGAATCCCTTGACAATAACGCACTGATAGATGAAAAATACATCGGAATCCGTCCGGCACCCGGCTACCCGGCCTGTCCGGAGCACACAGAAAAGCGTACTATCTGGAAACTGCTGGATCCTGAGAAAAATGCCGGAATCAGTCTGACCGAGAGTTGTGCCATGTATCCTGCTGCCTCCGTGAGTGGCTGGTATTTCAGTCACCCGGAGTCAAAGTACTTCGGACTCGGACAAATTTCGAGAGACCAGGTGTCGGATTATGCTGCGCGCAAGGGTATGAGCATGGAGGAGGCCGAGCGCTGGCTGGCGCCCGTACTCAATTACGAATAATGCCCTCGTAAATCCAGTTGGCAACTGCCTGACGGTTATTTTTCTGGATGAGCCGCTGCTGATCCCCTGCATTCCGGATATTTGCAAGTTCAATATAGACAGCTCTTCTTGTTTTTGAATCCGTCAGGGTGTGCAAATTCCGTGTGGTAACAGTTCCTTCGTAATCTCTTCGATCGGGTCTGTCCTGATACTTCTCCCGGAATACAGCCTGCATGTTGTTGGCCAGTTTTTTGCTGGCCTCGTTCCCGTTCCTGTGATAGAAGAACACGTCAATATGCTGATGAACGCTTCTTGAATCAACATGGATTTCTATGACCGTCTGGTCGGTAATCCCTGCTTTCAGGTGTTTGGCAGCCATTTTGTTGATGAAATCAGTGCGTTGCACCAGCCGATCCTTTTGAGGCAGCGGAATTTCCTGATCGTTCCACACCACTTCATCCTTGTCGCAATCCAGAAACATGCCATCCCTGATTCCGTCGTCGGGGTCTCTGACCACCATATAGGCTGTAGCGCCATGACTGAGCAGCTTTTTGAGCAGTCGCAGCGTGACATCATAGGCGTATTCATCCTCACAGAGCGTATGGGAACCCCGCTGGCCCTGAGCGCCTACATCCGGACCTCCGTGGCCGCTGATCAGGTAAAAAACCTTGTTTTTAAGTTTCTGATCGACGAGAGGTGTATTGGCGTATGTACTACCGAAAATCGGGAACTTTCTGGAGCCTTTCGACAGACTGAGTTCTCCGTGCAGACCTTTGACTGCGGGTGAAGGTTCCTTCTCATCAGTTGGCGTTTCACTCTCACACTCGAGTTCATGGATGGGTATCCAGAGCTTCCTGTTGACTATGAAACTTTCGGGTCGGAGACCCTGATCGAGCGCATCATTGTTGAACGCTTTTATTCGCTCGGCCTTTCTCCAGTCGTCAATTTCTATGGTTGACATGATAGACCTTCCGTTATAGGCAGCTACGCAGATCGGAAGCTTGTAACGTTCATTGCTTTGCAGGCGGTCGCGGTGCGTGACATTGTTTTTGTCGCAGAAAAAATCAATATTGCAGGAGTAACCTGAAAGGCCGTATCGCTTGAGCATTGAGAGAACATTGTCGCCGCTCCTTGCGCGTACCGTAAGGAGGTTTTCTTTCCAGTCCTGAGCGTTCAGGGGGACAAGTGTATTTACAGCCAGTATAACGAATA
Source organism: uncultured Bacteroidota bacterium (assembly GCA_903836265.1). Lineage (GTDB taxonomy): Bacteria > Bacteroidota > Bacteroidia > Chitinophagales > Saprospiraceae > M3007. The sequence goes on from CAILQK010000101.1 coordinate 3,058, forward strand.
GAAGGGGGCGGTTTTTCATTTTTGATCAAATAAATAAATTCAGTGTTATTATTGACGGAAGAGCGGATCAGTTCCCTCCCTTGTCTTCAAGCAATTTTTGTGCGTCCAGAACAACCTGCTTCAGGTGTTGCAGATCGTTACTGATCAGTCTCAGACTGTTTTCATATATCACTTTGTCAGTCCCGTGCATTTCGAACACCTGATTATAATAAACCTGCATCAGGCTGTCTTTTGAGTAACCTGTCATACCGACAGTAGCAGCTTCTGCGACATAGAGATCGGCCATGATTCTTGCCACTTTTTCATCGCTGATTTCCTGCTTTTCGCTGCCTGCACCTGTACATCCGTGCAATAACAGTGCCGGAATTAAAAAAACGAGAATATTCTTCATAGTACCTCTTTGGGAAACCAGGATGCCACGATCCGGGAATTGCCTTCGAACAGCTCGTTCCATTTATCGGCTCCGGACCTGATACAGACAACTCCGCAGGTGGGCACATTTTCGATGATATCTTCGGAAAACCGGTTTGCAATATCCGTGAAAGTGGGATTATGCCCAAAAATCATGGCTGCCGATGAGGATTCGGGCAGTTCGCTGACAATTCTGAGTATCTCTGCGGGCTCGGCCTCGTATATATCGGGATTCAGAACAATTTCATCTTCACTGATTCGGAATACGGCTGCGAAGAACCGGGCGGTGGTGATGGCCCTTTTAGCCGGACTGCTCACGATGAGGTCGGGAACTACATCCAGTTTCTGCAGGAATGATGCCATTTTGGGGGCGTCGTTCATTCCTCTTTCGTTGAGTGGGCGGTCGAAATCGCGCATCCCCGGAGTACTCCAGCTTGATTTGGCGTGCCTGACAAGGTATAACGTTTTCATGTCTGCAAAATTATTCAAATCTGCGTTTGTAGAACCAGGTATTGTCGTTCAGTGTAAAACCGGCAGTTACTCTGAAGTACAGTTCCTCTATCGGAGAGCCGGCGCCAATCTGGCCTGCCTCGAAAGCCAGATTGATGAACGAGGTCTGTTGCCTTGGCAGCACCAGCGGAAGTCCCAGGCCGAGTGTTATTCCGATATCGTTAAAGTACTGGCCGTTCACCTGTCTCGGATCCTGACGATAGTAGCCACCGATACGGTATCGGGCCCTTTTCAGGTAGTTGTTGTACGATATGAAATCGGGGATATATTCCAGTCCGGCGCTCATTGAAACAGTATTTCTGAAAGTTTCGGGCCTTGCCTCGTTTGCATATCCCGACCAGGCGTCGAATCCGAACTGCGCACCGAGTTTTAGTTTGTTGGCTTTGACATACATCAGGGCGGCAGAGTAGCGGGCGGGCAGTGTCAGGCCCTGCCGGATTCCGGTCTGGTTGACAAAGGTGTCGGCATTGGTAAAAGTTCCGTTGGCCAGCTGACCGCGGCTGCGCAGGCGGAGTTTGTCGGAGATAGCGCTGATATTGTGATTCGACTCTCCGGTGAATCCGACAGTAATCCATTCAGTCGGGATATCCTTGTCGTTTTCTTCTGTTTTCAGGATGAAATCGTGCTGAAGACCAGCTTTCCACACGAAACCGCGCACAGATACGTCGTCTCTGAAATAATCCTGGAAAAAGATGGAGGCAAAGGTATCAACGGCTGAAGATGCTGCATCGGCGAATGTGGTTACAGCCAGGTAGTTGGTTTTACCATACATCCAGCCGGTGTTGACACCGAGCGAGGTATATTTGTAGCGCGCAGATCCGGCCCAGCTGAGTTTGTAAGTCCCTCCTGCTCCCTGGAAATTGTTCTTTACAAGTCCGATTTCGGGCAGTACGTTTTGTGTTTCCACGTTGTAACCCACCAGCGTGTAAGGTGCCACGCTGGCGCCCATACCGAATTTCCACGGTGATTTGGTTCTGTCCATTACTTCGTTGATGGCACTGTTCAGTGTGAACCCTAGGGCCATGTAGGCCAGGTTTCCGCTCCAGACGTTCTGTGACGAGGTGGACGATGTGTACATGCCGAGTTTGGTGAACATGCCCGTTTCGAAGGCAGTAGTTCTGAGGAACGACAGGGATGCGGGATTTTCGAGGTTCAGGTGAAACGGATCGTGGTATGCGGCCGTTTGTCCGCCCCAGCCGGCCTGATTGGCGAAGTACTGGTTATACGAATCGCCCAGGCCATATCGGGAGTAGGGCGAGTTGAGTCTTGGTTGTTGGGCCGCGGCCGCAAAGGTGCAGCAGATGGCCAGTAGCAGGGCAAGTATTCTCATGTTATGTTGGTGTGCTGTTGTCTGTTAACTGGTTATGACGGAGGATACTGTTCAGTCCGTACAGGATGAGATCAGGTTGTAAGGCAGTTTTTCCGAGTGCGGGGTGACTTGCGAAAAATTCGGCGTCTCCGCCGGACAAGATGACTTTAATACCCTTAAAGGTTGCCTGCATGAGTTCGATGTATCCTTTCATTTCAAGCAGTGCTCCGAGGAGTGCTCCGTTCTGCAGGGCAGTTTCTGTGCTGTGACCAATCGGACTTACCGGCATTATCATTTCGACCTCGGGCAGGCGGGCTGTGAAATGGTTCATTGCCCTGAGTCTCATCCCTGCGCCCGGGGCAATATTTCCGCCGAGATAGACGCCGTTTTTGTTCAGGACTTCATACTTGATACAGGTACCAAGGTCAATAACCAGACAATTTGTACCGGGGTAGAGTGCCCTGGCGCCTGCAACGGCTGCCAGCCTGTCGCGTCCCAGTGTTTCGGGTGTTGAATACTGGTTCGTGAAAGGCAGGGGTGTATTGTATTTCAGCTCCAGTACTGGAAATGAAACATGTGAGAAGCAACTCTGCAGGTCAGCGGAATCTGCCACATTGCTCCATATTGCGGCTTCGGGCCTGTATTTTTCCGACATCGCAAGAATATCGGCCTCCGACAGGGCGGGTACTGTTACCTTTTCCAGCAGTTCAGTGCCCTGGAATGCGCCTATTTTGGTGCGGGAGTTGCCAATATCTATACACAAATTCATGGTTGGGGACAAAGGTCGGTTTTTCTTGCAAAAAAAATGCCCCCACAACCAAAACAGTGTGGAGGCATTAAAAAAGCTGTACAGTTTTTAACCCAGGTAGTTTTTCAGGTCATTACTGTGAATCTTGCGCAGGCGTCGAAGACCTCTTTCCTTGATCTGACGAACGCGTTCGCGGGTGAGGCCGTACAATTCACCGATTTCGTCTAGCGACATCGGGTGCCTGCCGGTGAGCCCGTAATACGCAGATATTACTTCTGTTTCGCGGGTAGAGAGCGAACTGAGGCCCAGTGCGACTTCATCGCGGAGCGATTGTACCATCAGTTCGGAGTCTGCCTGAGAGCCATCATCTGGAACCATCACGTCGAGCATGGTTGCCTCGCCTTCCTCCAGTCCGTTCAGTGGAGCATCCAGAGAAATATGTCTGGCGCCACTTCGGAAAAGATTCTGAATTTCGCGTTCGGTAAGTCCGAGCACATCGCCGAGCTCTTCATCGGTAGGTTCGCGTTCGAACTTCTGAACGAATGAGATATAGGCATCGTTAATTTTGTTGTATGAGCCGACTTTATTCAGGGGCATCCTTACGATACGGCTGTTTTCAACGATGGCCTGCAGAATACTCTGGCGAATCCACCAGACGGCGTACGAAATGAATTTGAAGCCCTTGGTTTCATCGAAGCGGCGGGCAGCCTTGATCAGGCCGACATTTCCCTCATTGATGAGATCGGAGAGGCTGAGTCCCTGATTCTGATACTGTTTGGCTACCGATACCACAAACCGGAGGTTTCCGCGGGTCATCTCGTCGAGTGCGTCCTGATCGCCCTCGCGAATACGCTGGGCAAGGCGAACCTCTTCCTCCGGAGTGAGCATGGGAAGCCTGCTGATCTCGTTGAGATACTTGTCAAGCGCCTGACTCTCGCGGGTGGTAATTTTGTGAGCAATTTTTAACTGACGCATGTGGTGTGATTTTTTAGGAATTTGCCGGTTTCATTCTGTTCTGTTTTCTGGTACTGACCGAAAATTGCACGAAATATGCACAATTCCGATTATTTGTTCAAGTTTTTAAAACTCATGTACATCAGACGTACAAATGAACAGAAAGATACATCAGTAAAAACGAAAATAAGGCAAAAAGTTTCATTGTTTAAGGTTTTTTTAATCAGTTACACTTAATTTCTGTTCCTTTGTGCCGTAATTTTAATATTTGATGAATGGCTGATTTCCAACTGAACACCATTGAGGAAGCGCTGCAGGAGCTTCGCGCAGGCAAGGTGGTTATTGTAGTGGACGATGAAGACCGGGAGAATGAAGGTGACTTTATTTGTGCTGCTGAAACCGTCACGCCCGAAATTATCAATTTCATGGCTACCCATGGCAGAGGACTTATTTGCACGCCAATGGATGAAAAGCGGGCCGACGAGCTCGGCCTGAACCTGATGGTCAGTTCCAATACGGCGCTCCATGAAACAGCTTTTACCGTGAGTATTGACCTGATCGGGCATGGCTGTTCTACCGGTATCAGTGCCTACGACAGGGCTACCGGTATTCGCTGGCTCACCAGCACAGCGGCAAAAGGCACCGATTACGCCCGCCCCGGACACATATTCCCGCTGCGTGCCAAGTCGGGCGGTGTATTGCGCAGAACAGGCCACACGGAGGCTGCTGTGGATCTGGCCCGCCTCGCGGGGCTGTATCCGATGGGAGTTCTGGTAGAAATTCTGAATGCCGATGGTACCATGGCTCGTCTGCCACAGCTCGTGGAGGTGGCCCGGGAACACGATCTCAAAATTATTTCCATTGATGATCTCGTAGCCTACCGGATGAAAACGGAACGCCTTGTGAAACGGGAACTGGAAACGACCATCAATACCGTTTTTGGTGTTTTTGACTTGATTGCCTACACAGATGTTACCTGCGGCGATACACATCTGGTTGTCAAAAAGGGTACCTGGGGCCCCGAAGAACCAGTGCTGGTGAGGGTTCACTCGGCTTCTGAAACCGGTGATATTCTTGGTACACTGCTCGAAGATTACGGCTCCCTGATCAGCAAATCCCTTGCAGCTATTGAAAAAGAAGGCAAAGGAGCACTGGTTTATCTGGTGCAGCACGACAAGGGCGGACTGATTTCAAAGTTGTCGCACCTCAAACAGCTGAACGACGAGGGGCGCCCCGAAAAATTTGAACTGCACTCCCCGCTGGGAAAAAAAGACTTCGGGGTGGGCGCCCAGATTATCAGGGATCTCGGTATCAGCAGGATACGCCTGCTCACCAATCACCCCAGACGCAGAACCGGTTTCATCGGCTACGGACTGGAAATCACAGAAAATATCGAACCAGGCTAGTGTATGTACAGGGGCCCCTCGCCGTGCCAACAATGATTTGTTTCCCACCAACGGCAGAGATTTCGTGACATACTTTCAGACACACCTCCGCTTATGCCATTCCGTTCCGGTTTCGTCAATATCATCGGCCGCCCCAATGCCGGCAAATCAACCCTCATGAACGCGCTGGTAGGGGAGCGCATGAGCATTATCACACACAAACCCCAGACTACCCGCCACCGTATCATAGGTATCCTCACCGGCGAGGACTTTCAGATTGTGTTTTCCGATACTCCCGGTTATGTGAAAAAGCCGAATTACAAAATGCACGAATCCATGAACAGGTTCGTGGAGGGAACGGTGGAAGATGCCGATCTGATGCTCTTTGTGTTCGACCTCACAGAAGAACTGGAAGATGACAATCCGGTAATTGAGGTGCTGAAAAAGACGGAGGCCCCTGTATTGCTTGTTCTCAACAAAAAAGATCTGGTTGCACCCCAGCGCGCGCAGGATGTTGCCGGATGGTGGAAAAAACGCATCAAAATTGCCGAAGTGATCGAAATTTCAGCCTTGCAAAAGGAAGATACCTCGGCTTTACTGTCGAAAATAACCGGGATGCTCCCGGAGGGCGAGCCCTACTACCCGGAGGATCAGCTGACTGACAGGCCCGAGCGTTTTTTTGTCGGAGAGATCATCCGTGAAAAGATTCTCATTCTTTATGGCGACGAGATTCCCTATTCCACGGAAGTTGTCATCGAGAGTTTTCAGGAATCTCAAACGAACGCCGGCGAGCCGCTTGCCAGAATTCAGGCCAATATTTATGTGATGCGGGATTCCCAGAAGGCAATCATTCTTGGTAAAGGCGGAAGTGCCATCAAAAAACTCGGTACTGTGGCACGTGTGGAAATAGAGAAATTCCTGCAATCCAAAGTGTTCCTGGAAACTACTGTCAAGGTACGCGACAACTGGCGCGACGACGAACGGTCGCTGCAGTATTTCGGTTACTGATTTCATCCTCCCGTTTTTGTTATACAAAAAAATAAAGCCCGGAAGCTGGTAAACTGCTCCCGGGCTTTTGTATAACAGCTTCAAAATCAACGCACTACTGTAACATCTCCTTTCAGCAGGATATTCCTGCCGTCAATCAGCTCCACTTCGGCATACCATACAAACACTGCGGGATTGACCGGTTCGCCGCGGAAGGTACCATCCCATCCACTTCTCAGGTCATTGGGCTGGAATTCCCGGTTTTCAAACACATTGCTTCCCCAGCGATCGAATATCTGGAGTTTGTGAATAACAGCCACTGAAACATCCTGTGCGAACAGGGTGAATGCAGCGTTATCGCCGTCCGGGTCATCGGGCCATATAACGTTCGGAGCGTAGATATCCACTTTCCGGTTTACGTTGATGGTGGTGCGCGCCTCGGACTTGCATCCTTCCGGTGTAATAATAGTCACGGTATAGGTGGTAGTCTGGAAGGGCATGGCTGTAGGCTTCAGCAGATCCTGTATGCTGGTTCCGGGGAACGTCAGTCCCTCTGTGGGTGTCCAGATTACCTGTTCTATTTCGGAAAGCGGGAATGGCGCCGGCACGATTGCCTTGATTTGCTGCTCTTCTCCCAGAGCGAGAGAAAACTCGGGCGGAGAGGTCACCAGCGGGTAAAGAGGTGCAATAATATTTATCGGGCGGGTAATTTCGCACCCGTTGGCATCCTGAATCACGAGTTCGAAGGAGCCGGGGGCAAGGTCACTGAACTGGTCATACGAGAAGAACGTCTGTCCACCGTCAATAGAATAGCTGAACGGACCGACTCCGCCCTGTATCTGGTTCACCTGCAATTCGCCGGGTGTACCGTTACATTTCGGGTGTTCGACAGCAAATTCAACGCCGGTTGGCATATTCATTTCCTGCTGAACAGGGATGAAGTTTGTACTGGTACATCCGTTTTGCAGTGAAGTAACCACTACCTGATAGTTCCCGGGCTTGTCAACAATCGGGTTGGGTGTATTGGCACCCGACACGATATGGCCGTTTGTGGTGGTCCACTGCAGGGTCGTTTGTGCCTGTGGCGTGCTCTGGAGCGTTACCTGGCCTACGGTGCAGGTGAGCAGCGGTGCCGGCTGAACCTGTATGACCGGGGGAGTTACATTCTCAGTTACCACCACAGACGCTGCGGTGGAGCATCCGTTCACTGTGTTGGTGACAGCAAGTGTATAGTTGCCAGGATCGTTTACAGTGGCATTCAGGGAATTGCCGCCGCTCACAATCGAGCCGTTTGTTGTTGACCAGATGAACTGGGGTACAGGACCAAAGCCTGTTCCGGAAGCAGATACCGGTATTGAAGTGAGCGAACAGGTCAGTACCTGGGGTGTGGCGATGGTGAACACCGGCGGAGTGATATCCTGTGTAACCAGTACCTGGTCGGTGGAGGTACAGCCGTTTGCGTTGTCAGTTACCCGGATAGTGTAGGTGCCCGGTGCGCCAATGACAGGAGTGAGTGTGGTTGATCCCGATACAATAATTCCGCTGCCGCTTGTGGTCCACAGGTAGGAGATATTGCCTGTGCTTGACCCCGTTCCATTCAGCGTGCTGGACTGGGTATCGCAGTCGAGTCCGACACTCTGACCGGCTTCTGCCATCGGGTTGACAATGTTTTGCGGTACTGTTACGGAGGTTGACCGGGTACAGCCGTTTGAAGTATTGGTGATGACCAGATTATAGACACCCGGGGCGCCGATAACCGGTTTTGCAGGATCGGTGGTATTGACGATAACGCCTGTGCCCGATGTGCTCCATACATATACAAAGTTGTTGCCTGTGCTGGAGCCGGCGGTCTGCAGCGGAGTTTGTGTCAGCGTGCATGTGAGCGTCTGTGGTGTTCCGATGACAGCAGTGGGCTGTACCAGGTCAGAACCGATGCTGAGCTGATCGGTTCCTGTACATCCGTTGATGGCATCGGTAACAGTAACTGTGTAGAGGCCCGGTGCACCTATCACCGGTGCTGCGCTGTTAATTCCACTGATGATTTGTCCGCCGGACGTCTGCCACACATAGCTGATATTCGGTGAAGAAGAGGACACAATCTGGGATTGCAGCGTCAGACTGGTTACGGCGCAGGTGAGGGTATTGTCCGGGCCGGCATTGATTACCGGTTGCTGTACATTTTCCTGTACCTGAATGCTGGCGACGGAAGTGCAGGAGTTGGTATTGTCGGTAATGGTTATAGTGTAAAGCCCCGGGTCTGAGACGGTGGGCGTCAGTGTAGTGCTTCCGCCGGTGATAGTGCCGGTGGTGGTTGACCACAGGTAACTGAACTGCGGACCCGTGCTTGAGCCGATGGCATTCAGGTTCGTGCTCGTGAGCGCGCATGTGAGAACAGATGGGGTAGCGGTAACAATATCAGGCTTGTCGGCACTTTCCGTGATGACCACCTGGTCGGTACTGGTGCATCCATTCTGAGTATTGGTTACCCTGAGCGAATATGTGCCGCTGGTATTGACAGTAGGGTTCAGTGTGGTTGCACCGCCGAGGATGCCGCCGGGAGGGCCATTCCACAGATAGGTAAAAATGGATCCGGTGCTTCCGGTACCCTGAAGTATTGTGGATGGCGCAATACAGGTGAGTTCAAACGTCTGGCCGGCATCGGCAAGTGGTGGCACGAAATCATCGGTGACCAGTACCTGATCAGTGCTGGTACACCCGTTTTGTACGTTGGTTACCAGTACAGTGTATGTACCGGGCTGATTTACCACCGGCGTTGGGCCATTTCCACCGGATACGATATTGCCATTTGCGGTACTCCACACGATGGTGAATCCGGAGCCTGAGGGATTGATATTGCTGCCGACAGAACCGGAGGGCTGGTAACAGTTGATCAGCAGGGCATTGCCGGCTTCTGCCGGAGGTGCAGTAATGTCCTGGGCGACCGGTGTACAGGCAGTTTCCGTGCATCCGTTGGCCGAGTTTGTAACTGTAACGCAATAGTTGCCCGGCTGATTGACAGTAGGCTGGTAGCTGCTTCCACCCTGAACAATACCCGGACCACTCCAGACACATGAATAACCGGTACCCTGCGAAGACTGGGCGCCGTTAATCTGCAGCGAGGCAGTAACGCAGTTCAGTATGGCGGGTGGAGCGATGATTGCCTGTGGGGCGTTAACGTCTTCGAGTACAACAGTACTGGAGGTGGAGGTACAGCCATTATTTGTATCGGTAACCTGGAGTATATAAGTTCCGGTAGCGCCTACAAGCGGTGTGAGCAGGTTGGCGCCCGATATGATGCTTCCGGTTGAGGTAGTCCAGCTGTACAGATAGTTGCTGCCGGTTGCAGAGCCGGTACCATCAAGACTCAGAGAAGTTGCCGTGCAGCTCAGGGTATTGTTGGGGCCTGCGTTGGCCAGTGGCGCCGTGATATCCTGACCGACGGTCACGCTCAGGGTTGCCTGACAGTTGTTAATCGTATTCAGCAGATTCAGGGTATAGACTCCGGGTGCGCCCACAAGTGGCGTCAGCGTATTGCCGTTAGTTAGTATAACCCCTGTTGAGGTTGTCCAGTTATAGATGTATCCAATTCCGCTGGAGGATGCGGTGGCATTAATAACAGTACTTGTCAGGTTGCAGGTAAGCGTAGCAGGAGGCAGCGAGCTGACCGTCGGAATGTTGATATCTGCTGCAACATTGACGGATGCTGTAGCAGTACAGCCATTGATCAGGTTGGTGACGGTGAGTATGTAGGTGCCAACAGATGCAGCCGATGCAGAAGCACCGTTGGAGGGCCCTACAATAGTTCCGTTTGGAGTGGACCAGCTGTAGGCGAAGTTGGGCCCCGTGCTGCTGCCTGTACTGTTCAGTGTCACTGTGTTTTGTGTACAGGTCAGAATACCCGGTTGAGCGATATTGGCCAGCGGGGGTATGGTATTGAGTGGAATATTGATACTGGCCGTACTGGTACACTGATTCACGCTGCTCGTGACAGTCAGCAAATAGACACCGGGCTGGTCAATATGTGGTGACCAGGTGGAATCGCCTGCGATGAAATGTCCTCCCTGCGTAGTCCATACCGGTTGTAGTGTTGAGTCGGAAGGTGCTGGTACCGGACCGAGGAAAAGTGTGGTGTTGGCACAGGTAAGCGTGGCCGGCGGACCCGGACTGGCGCCCGGAGGAGTCACATTCTGATTCACTACAACGGTGTCACGGGTTATACATCCGGTAGCCAGATTGGTAATTGTCAGGATGTACGTGCCGGCAGAATCAACCAGCGGAGTGAGCGTGGAATCGCCAGATACAAAGTGCCCGCCGACAGTTGACCACACAAACGGGAAATTGGACCCGTTTGACGAGGCACTTGCGTCCAGCGTGTCAGACTGGACGGTACAAGTCAGCAATGCCGGATCTGCGATAGTGGTGACTGGTATATCAGCCAGGCTTACGACTGTTTGCGTGGCAGTGGGGCAAATACCTCCGCCGCTGACAGAGACAGAGTACGTACCTGTGTTACTGATTGAGATGGAGGAGGATGTCTGGTTTGTTGACCACTGATAATTGACAAACGGTCCGTTTGAGACCGACAGCGTGGCAGTCCCCCCCGGACACAGCGGCGTACTGGAAATGGCTATATTGGGAGGAAAGAGCGGATTGACGGTGACACTCGAAGTGCCGCTGCATCCGAAAATATTGGTTACAGTGACAACATAAGTGCCGGCCTGATTGACGATATTGGTTATCCCGGTAGTGCCGTTTGACCATACATACTGTGAGAAGCCTCCCACCACACGGAGCGTGTCGAGCTGCCCCGGGCACAGCGATGTACTTGTCACTGAAATGGAAAACGGATCAACCCCGGCTGATTCAACGCCGTAGTAACCCACACCGGTGCAGCCGTTGACATCGGTGGCGGTTACCTCATAAACTCCGGGTTCGGTGACCGTCAGCGGGCTGCCGGATTCGCCACTTGACCACATATGATTGAAATAATTTCCCTGCACGGTGAGCGTAACCGTATCTCCCTCCGGGCACATCTTTGTTGGCCCGGTAATCTGCGGTACAAAAGGCGGAATCTGGGGGATAAACACCTGATCGGTGAATGGACACCCGTAGGCATCTTCCACAACAAGTGTGTATGTGCCCGGGCCGCTGATTGTAATGGGGGAAAATTCATCAAAGGCCGGCGTCCATTCGAAGAACGTGAATTGTTCATAGCCGTTGGTAAAAACGCTTAATTCCACCTCTTCGAAAGGGCAGATGGCCGGAGGCCCCTGAATTTCAAGTCCGCCCTGGAAAAAGGAGTTGGGCAAATCAATGTAATTGAGCCAGTGAGTGGATTCGCATCCTATTCCGGTGACGTCCCAGGACCAGTATCCCGGGGGCGTTACAATAATCTTGTGGGCTACCTGACCGGTATTCCATGGAACGGTAACCGCCTGCCTTACTCCGGTGAAGGAGTATTCAATCCATGCTTCCAGGGTTATTTGTCTGGTGACACAGTTTGTATCCGGATCAACGATACATTTCAGGTGACCCATCTCATTGGCTTTTGCCAGTGAATCCGGATTGGTTGTGGAGGCCGGCTCGCCGTTTTTGGCCCATGCTCCAGTTGTGGAAAGAAGCATCAGCAGAGTGAATGAGCTGAGGATAGAGTAGTTTGTGTAGAGTTTATTCATTCGCATGAAAAATTGAAAAACTGAAATGCTGCAACAGTAACTTCGGGATTAAATAAATTGCGGGAACTGAACGCAAGGTCAAATTTATACACTTTGCAGGAATATCATTCAATATTTATATTCAAAGTTTGAGCTTCTTTTGCAATATATTTCAAAAATTGGTGTTTTACTCACATATTTGATAAAAAAGCTCAATTCAGACAGATGAAACTGTATTTAACAATCGCATTGTTTTTTTCTCTTTTGACCGGCGCAGTTGCACAGCCGGCTTTATTGCTCGACAGTATTCTTTCCAGACCACATCAGGAAATCACCCGTTTCGATACTTCCGGATTCGGGTTCAACCAGCTGGCCATTCGCTTCCCGTACGGGAGTGCGCGCGTGCTCAACAGGTATGAATATAAAACTGTCCAGTCTTTCCGAAAAAAATCGGTCACATATATTTATTCGCAATACACGCGGTCGCAGCCCGGTCAAAAGGAACTCGACCGCGCGCGGTTTGAAGCACTGGTAAAACTCGATTCTGCCCTGCTTGCCAGTCCGGACATTCAGTGGAATATTCTCGTACAGACAGACGCCATTACGCCTGCAGAGGCCAGAGGGCTGTTTCACGGATTTGTAATCAGTTATGAATCGCCTGTGGATGAAGAGAAAAAATCGGCTATCCGGGCTGATCTGGAGGAACTCATTGAGTGCGCCCGCCGAAAACCGCCTGCCGATGTGCCGGCGTATCCGGGTGGCAACACAGCGCTTTTCAGTGAGCTGGCGGCGAGTATCAGATTTCCCGCCGACCGGGTAAAAAGCGATGAATACGGGGCTTATGCGCTTGCCGAATTCTCTGTTGATTCCCTTACCGGCAAAATCAGAAATCTGACTGTTTCGGGTGGAGCATCCGAGGCACACAACAATCATATCAAGGCGATGATGGCCAAATTGAAGCCCTGGCAAAAAGGACGCTCTGATGTCAGTTTTTTGATGAGAATTCACATGTTTATTGATGAGGCCGGTTCGAAAATTATTGAACCCGAGTGGCTGAAGGCCTATGTTGCCAAAGACTGCAGGGGGGTAAATACCGACTCCACGGTGTCTGCTGTGCTCGACCGCAACAAACACTGGAAAAAAATGCTGGTTGTAGAGGATGTGACAGGCAGTATGCTGCCCTACATCGCCAACCTGCTGCTGTGGAATGCCCTCAAGGTAAACATGGACAACACCATGCATTTTGTTTTTTTCAACGACGGGGCCGACAAGGAAGACTACGAAAAGGAAGTGGGCTCTACCGGCGGACTGTATCATGTGAAACCCGCCACCGAAAAGGTGCTGGAAGAAACCATGGTGGAGGCTATCGGTGGCGGGACTGGTGGCGACAGGCCCGAAAATGATATTGAGGCCGTTCTGGAAGGTATGAAAGCCTGCCCTGACTGTGAGGATATTGTCCTGATTTCTGACAACTATGCCACTCCCCGTGATCTGGAGCTGCTTCCGCAGATAAAAAAACCTGTACACGTGATCGTCTGCGGCGCTGCAAAAACCATCAATCCGGCACATATATTCATTGCATGGAAAACAGGTGGCACCCTGCACACCATTGACCAGGATATCACGCGGCTGGCCAAAATGAAGGAGGGGGATGTGCTCAATGTGTATGACCGATCGTATAAAATTATCAACGGGAAATTCATACTTCTGAGCAAAATGTAATTGACAAACCGCTCGGGAGGTGGTACCTTTGCAGCATGAAATGGGCAGTATTTTCATTGTTCGCACTCTGCAGCCTTGCTTTTCAGCTACCCGATCCGGTAACCCCGGAAAAGTTGGGCGAGCAACTCTTCAACGACCCGATACTGTCGCTCGACAGTACCATCAGCTGTGCCTCTTGCCATATTCCGGCTTTTGCTTTTTGCGATACCGCCGCTTTCAGCAGGGGAGTGGGCGGAAAAACCGGTCGCCGCAACTCGCCGGGTATCACAAATATGAGTGCCCGGCCCTATTTCTTTTTTGACGGACGCGCGGCAACCCTCGAACAGCAGGCGCTGATGCCTGTTCAGGATTCACTCGAAATGCACGCCACGCTCCCGATGGTGGCCCTGCGCCTGAAAAACCATGCAGGATACGATTATGCCTTCAGGCAGCTGTACGGAACATCAGCCACTCCGGAAAAACTCGGCGAGGTGCTGGCTGCCTTCGTCAGAACGCTGGAAACAGGCAACACCGCCTTTGACCGCTGGATGAACGACGGGCCCAGTCCGATGGGCGAACCGGCCGTGCGCGGGCGCGATATTTTTATGAACAGGGGAAAGTGTTTCGACTGCCACTTCTCACCCGATTTCACCGGTGATGAATTCAGGAATGTGGGTCTTTACACCGGGAAGGGAAATTTTGCCGACAGCGGCAGGTTTGAAATAACCAAAGACAGTGCCGACCTGGGGAAGTTCAAAGTCCCGGGCCTCAGAAATGTGGCCGTCACGGCTCCCTACATGCACAATGCCGTGTTCAAAACGCTGGACGAAGTGATAGATTTTTATGATCAGCCCGACAAATTTGTTGCGGGCAGCATCAACCGGGATACACTCGTTCGTCCACTGAACCTCACTCCACAGGAGAAATCTGATCTGAAAGCGTTCCTTGAAGCGCTTACAGATCAGAGATTCCTCAAATAGGGGGCAATTATTTCTTTGGTGCCTTGCCGGGATCGAGCAGGTCGTAAAACTGGTCGAGCTTGGGCAGAATAATAATACGTGTACGACGGTTCGTGCTTTTGCCTTCCTCCGTATCGTTGGAAGCCAGTGTATTCCACTCGCCGCGGCCTGCAGCAATCAGTCGGTTCGGATCTACCTTGTACTGGTTTTGCAGGGCCCGCACAACGGAGGTGGCGCGTTTTACGCTCAAATCCCAGTTGTCTTCCATACAGGCATTTTTGATGGGTACATTATCAGTATAGCCCTCAACCATGACCTCCAGTTCGGGGCGCGACTGTACGATTTGTGCAATTTTGGCCAGAACGCCCTGCGCACGCGGGGTCAGATTGGCGCTTCCGCTTTCATACAGCATTTTGTCCGACAGATTGACGAAAACGACCGTCTTGTCCACCTTGACCTCCACGTCTTTGTCGGCAATGCCATCGCGCAGCATCGTAGTCAGGTTGACAGCCAGCGCCAGGTTGATGGAATCAGCCCGGGTCTTGGCATTCTGCAGGAAATGAATGTACTGATCTTTCTTCTCGAGCTGGGACAGCGTTTCCCGGATATTCTCCGATGCTGTTTTATTGAGGCGAGTAAGGTCTTCAGCCTGGGAGAGCTGTTTGTCGCGGGTGTTCTGGCAGTCGCTCAGCTGGGTCTTCAGGAAGTCAATCTGCTCCGCCCGCAGGCGGCTTTCAGTTTGTGC
>CAILQK010000102.1 GCA_903836265.1 uncultured Bacteroidota bacterium
CATTTCCCTGATGATCCTCAGAAAATGGATCGCCTTTTTGCGGTCCTGTATCTCTGCAGCCTTGAACGCGATGGAAGGCGGGTACGACGAATCCAGCGGATCTTCCAGCCAGACATCGCCGTCAATGGGCATATCATAGTGAATACTCACCTCATCCCAGTGGTGTGCCACATCCGACGGCTTGCTGATACCGCCGCTGTTGTAGCTCCAGTCGGGCAGCAAACCACCCATGCGGTATTCGATGTCTATGTCGTTTCCGTATTCCAGTTTCAGCTTCCGAAGCTGTGGCTCGATGCCCCAGCACGATGAACAGATCGGATCGGTGAAATAAATCACCTTCACCGGTTTCGGGGTTGTGATGGCAGCGTTCACCTCGCCGGAGGTAGCCGCTCCGGGCATCTCGCAGATGCCACTCTGCGGATTGCAGAGCAGCGGATTTTTATTTTCGGACATGTTTTTTTGTGTTTGAGCCCGGGAAAGGGTGGTGCACAGCATAAGCAGCGCAGTGGCAAACGGTAGTAAATGTGCCATTGATTAATGATTTCAAGGGATAAAATCGGTTCGTGATTTTATTTTCCCACTCCGATGCTTATCTTTGGTGACGATTTTTGGATGTAAATAAGAGTTTAACACCACTTTAAATGGTCAGGTTTGGGAAAACAATAAAAATTTTTGAAGACCAGAAGCAACTGAAGTACCTTTTGTTCACTCGCCTGATCAGGCCTGATCTTTTATGATACCAACTTTTGGCACCTCACAGCTGTGCCCGGGTGTCAGGTGCCTGCGGATTTCATTTGTATATGGTGCCCAATTTGTTACAGACCAGCCGTTCACGGGCTCAAAAAAGAAGCAACAAATGAATTATTTTACCCAGGTTATCTCTCAATACGTGGAAGTAGCAGACAGTGATTTAAAACTCCTGGACGGTGTAATGAAATTCAGAAAGTACAAGGCTGGAGACATAATCTTGCGTGAGGGGAAAATTTGTGATGCCATTATGTTCATAGTCTCAGGCAAGGCGCGTTCTTTCTTCATCAACCACAGAGGTCAGGAGTTTACATGGTCTTTTCATTTTAACGATGCTGATTCAAAATTTGAGAATTACTTTCTGGTTGACTATAACAGCTTTCTTGCAAAAACGCCAACCAATCTTACCTTCGAGGCAATAGAAGATATTGAAGTCATTGTATTGACTTATTCAGATATCCAAAAAGTGGTAACTCTTTCCGTGTATCTTGAAAAGGTTACAAGTGTTATGTCTGCTACCGCCTATCAGCGTGTTCACAACAGGGCTTTTTCATTTCTTACATTGAACGCCAAAGACAGGTATTTGCAACTGCTCAATGATGAATCATACTTGTTGGACAAGTTTCAACACTACCTGATTTCTTCATATTTGGGGGTGGCACCACAAAGTCTCAGCAGGATTCGCAAGGAAATAATTAGTTCCTGAAATGATTTCTTCACAAATGTGAATGAATGAAAAGTTTCAGGTCTTCACCTTTGCCCCATCATTTTGAAGCCACACAAGATAAAAGCAATGGAAAACCTGAAGGAAATTGCCATCATAACCGGTGCGTCATCCGGAATAGGCTACGAGATGGCTCTGCTGTTTGCGAAACAAAAAACAGATATACTGATTGTAGCCAGGGATGAACAGAAATTAATGATTATCAAAGAGTCAATCGAAAAACAGTACAATATAAAGGTGTACACCGTTGCCACCGACTTGTCGGTGAGAGAAGGAATTAAAGCGATTCATGATGTGGTAAATGCTCATAATCTGACGGTTACCTATCTGGTTAATAACGCCGGATTTGGAGATTACGGCAGCTTTATTGACAGAAACATGGATAATTACGCAGGGATGATTAATCTGAACATACTCAGCCTGACAGAGCTGACACACTATTACAGCAAGGTAATGGTTAATAATGGAAGAGGTAAAATTTTAAATGTCGCTTCTACTGCCGCGTTGCAGCCTGATCCATTTTTTGCTGTTTACGGAGCAACAAAAGCTTATGTCGCAAGTCTTACTGAAGCTATACATAAAGAATTGGAGAACACAGGAGTGACCACAACGGTGCTTTCTCCGGGGCCCACAAGGACAAATTTCACAGATCGCGCCGATATGAATAACGCCAGGTTATTCGAGGGAGGGGTAATGTCTGCCAAAGAAGTGGCGCTGGTGGGGTTCAAGGGTATGATGAAGGGGAAGCTGCACGTGATCCCCGGATTCAGGAATAAACTGATGGGCTTCTTTTCGAGTATTACACCATCCGGAAAATTAAGGCTCAGCATAGCAGCCAGGATGATGGCGACCAGCAAAAAGTGATATCACGATGTGGGCCAGAGTAACAGCCGCACAACCTCCTCAAGCGATACAGTTCTGGTAATCGGTGGCGTTTTCAGCCATTATATACCCCGCCTCCGGATAAATTTTTAAGACTCTCCCGAAGTTTTTGAAAAAAGACCTTACCTTTGTAAAAATCAGTTGCATTTGCCGGGCCATAAAACCTGCTTGTACAGGCTTTCTTGACAAATACGGGCTCGCTCAAACGGTTACAATCTCGCTCCTATGGACGCTCCAATCGGAAAATACACCAGAGAAATCCTCAAGGACCCCAAGTCCACAAAACAACTGTTTGAACTCCTCCGGCTCAGGGAGAGTTCGGTTGTCATAGAAGTACTGGGAAAAAAAATCCGCTTCCGCAGGGCCGGACAGGCAGAAGTTGATTTGAACACAGCGCGATGAACTTTGCTTTCGGTGCAATCATCGTATTCCTCCTGCTCGCACCGGGAATTTCTTTCCGCTTCCTGTACTTGAGAAGCGACTCCCTCAGAAGCAATCTCGACAGTTCTGCTGTCAGCGAGGTCTTCTTCATTGTACTCGTCTCCTCCATCATTCATCCGGCAGCCCTGTCGCTACTGTGGAAGTCCGGCTTCTCCCCGGATATATCTCAGCTCTATCTGATTATTTCGGGTGCAAAGGGTAATGATGGCCTTCAGTTGAGCCTTATCAACGAATCAGTCAACTACTTTCTGTCCTATATTTTCCTCCTCTGTGTCGTATCCGGGATACTGGGGCAACTCGCGCAGTCGCTCGTGCTTCGGTTTGATCTGGACCTGAAATACCCTGTACTGTCAGTGTCCAATGAATGGGACACGCTTTTCTCCGGGAGAAAGCTCGACAAGCGTGTCAGAGAAAATATAGAATACATTCAGATTGATGCTCTGGTAAGCACTTCCGAGGGCGATGTCGTTTATTGCGGAATCCTCAAACACTATATCCTCAATAAAAATGGCCTCGACAAGATTTATCTTTGCCAGGTTTTCAGGAGAAAACTGAAGGACGACAGGATCAATACTGCTCCTCCGGACGACGACAGCCAGAGTGTCAGTTCGTCCGCTCAGGCTGTCACTCCTGCCCTTGACTTCAAAGGAAAAGCAGAAGATGACAGGTACTACAATATGCCCGGAGACTATCTGGTAATACCTTACCAATATATCCGGAATATCAATATAACATACTATTCTGGCGAAGAAGTTGAAAAAAAATCGTGAAGGGGCAAAATGCCGGAGAAAACTCTGTCATATCCATATTTTTGGAACCAATATCAACACCTGACCATGCGGACTGTCACGCTCCTCCTGCTGTTCCTCTCCCTGCGCATCCACGCGCAACCATTCATCCCCGGTCAGTCCTATTTCGGTTCCAACAACTACACAGAGTATGTTGCCGGTAATATGCCGGTCATCCTGTCGGCACCGCATGGCGGACTACTCTTGCCAGCCTCCATTCCCGACCGCAATTGCAGCGGATGCTCCACGGTGAATGATTTCAACACGCAGGAACTGGCCCGCGCACTGGCCAATTCCCTGCACGAACGCACCGGCTGCTGGCCGCACCTGGTGGTCAACCGCCTCCACCGGCGAAAACTCGATGCCAACCGGGATCTGCCCGAAGCCGCCGACGGGAACCCGACGGCCGGACAGGCGTGGGCCGACTTTCACAACTTCCTCGGTAATGCAAAGAATGAGGTTGCCTTCAACTTCGGCAAGGGCTTTTACGTGGACCTTCACGGCCACGGACACAGTATTCAGCGGCTCGAACTGGGCTATCTGCTGTACTCCGACGAGTTGCGCCTGCCCGACGACACACTCAACACACCCACATTCACGGGCTACAGCAGCATCAGACACCTGGCGGAAAATAACCCGCAGGCGCTCACGCACGCTGAACTGCTGCGCGGCAGCCAGAGCCTCGGCGAACTGCTGACCGACCGCGGATATCCCGCAACACCCTCACAGGCCGACCCCGCCCCCGATGCCGGTGAAGACTATTTCAGCGGAGGATATAATACTGCCCGGTACAGTTCATATAACGGAGGTACTATTGACGGTGTGCAGATAGAATGTAACCGTACCGGTGTGCGCGATTCCCTGTCGCAGGTGGAACGATTCGCCGATTCGCTCGCCGTAACGCTGCTCGACTATCTCGGCCGACATTACTTCGGCGGACTGGTCACTTCTTTCTGCGACAGCTCAGACGCCACGCAGCCGGGAGTTGCCTGGACGTACGATGTGTCGCCCAACCCGTTTTGTCGCTCCTTTCAGATCAGGCACAACGATGCTTCAGCCGACTGGACTGCCGAAGTATATGATTTTTATGGAAATCTTGTGCAGTCATCACCGGTTCCGGTCAATATGCCCGTACAGGTGAATCCTTCCTCAGGAGGTCCTGTATTCGTGGTGCTGCGACGGAATGGTGAAATTGCCGCAGTGAAAACAGTGCTGAGTGCCTGCAGATAGCATCAGTCGCGATACATATTCCCGCTCTCCAGATATTCCCATACAGGGTCGGGCACCAGATAGCGCACCGACTGCCCCTTTTTCAGGCAGTCACGGATATAAGTCGCTGATATATCCAGCGGTGGCACATCAAACATCTTCACGTGCGGGTGCGCGCCGAGCGAGCCTGTCTCGATGTGTGGTCTCAGGTATACATATATATGGTATCCGTCCAGAAGCTGCCGGTAGTTCTTCCACTGGTCAAGCGTGGCAATATTATCGCTGCCCATAATCAGGACGAACTCGTGTTCCGGGTATTTCTCCTTCAGGTAAGAGAGGGTGTCAATGGTGTAGGATGGCTTCGGCAAACTGAACTCAACATCGGATGCCTTCAGCAGCGGATTGTCTTCCACTGCCAGTCGAACGAGGTGCAGGCGGTCGTGGTCGCGCGCGAGCGTTTTTTTGGGTTTCAGCGGATTCTGCGGACTCACAACGAGCCATACTCTGTCGAGATCGGTGCGGGTAGCCATGTAATTGGCAATAACCAGATGACCGATATGAACGGGATTGAATGAGCCAAAAAACAGTCCTATTTTCACAGTTATTAAGATTGAACGGGTGTGTCTGATTTTCTGCGTTGTCAGCGGTTCTTCGGCTACAAAGGTAACTCAAACGAGAATATACACCCGAACACAAACAAATCGGGAAAACCGGCCCGAATCATAACTTTGGCGTTCTACCTTTGCCAATTAAAATACCTGCACCATGTCATTCCTCGACGAACTGAATCCTGTACAAAGACAGGCCGTGACAACCATTGACGGTCCCGTGCTGGTGATAGCCGGTCCCGGATCGGGCAAAACGCGTGTACTCACTTACCGGATTGCCCACCTGTTGCAGCAGGGTGTTCCGGCCCGGCATATACTGGCTCTTACCTTTACGAACAAGAGCGCCCGGGAAATGAAAGAACGGATTGAAAAAGTGGTGGGTGCGTCGGCACGCCAGTTGTGGGCAGGTACGTTCCACTCCATTTTTGCCCGCATACTCCGGATGGAAGCCGAAAAAATAGGCTATCCTGCTTCATTCACCATTTACGATTCAGACGACACGCTCAGCGTAATCAGGTCAATTGTCAAGGAAATGAACCTCGATCCGTCGGTATACAACCCGGCGGCGGTCAGGTCGAGAATATCGCTGTGCAAGAGCAATCTCATATCACCGCCACTGTACCGGCAGCACGCCGAAATGCTGCAGCAGGACAGGGCAGCCAGGCGCCCGTATATTGTTGATATATACGAGAAATATGTGGCCCGCTGCTATCGCTCGGGGGCTATGGACTTTGATGACCTGCTTTACCAGCTGTTCAGGCTGTTTCAGCAAAATCCGGATAATGTGGTCGAGCGATACCGCGACAAATTCAGGTATCTTCATGTGGACGAGTTTCAGGATACCAACCACCTGCAATATGCCATCCTCCGCCAGCTGCTCAAATTCGATGAAAGCCCCCGGAATGTATTCGTTGTAGGCGACGATGCCCAGAGTATCTATGCCTTCCGCGGAGCTACCATTGACAATATTCTGGACTTTGAGAAGGATTTCCCCGATCTGCAGACGTTCAAACTGGAGCAGAACTACCGCAGTACACACCATATAGTATCGGCAGCCAACGAAGTGATTTCACACAATAAAAGGCAGCTGCACAAAACAATATGGACCGAACGGGAAGACCGCGACAAAATCAGGCTGGTAAAGTGCCTGACCGATGACGAGGAGGGGCGTCGGGTGGCCGACATGATACTGGAGCAAAAGCACCGGTATCATATACCCAATAATGAAATCGCCATTCTGTATCGCACCAACGCACAAAGCCGGAAATTTGAGGAGCATCTCCGACGACTGAACCTCCTTTACAGAGTGTATGGAGGCATGTCTTTTTATCAGCGGAAAGAAGTAAAGGACTTTGTAGCCTATCTGCGACTCGCCGTGAACCCCATGGATGAAGAGGCGTTGCGACGGGTAATAAACCTGCCCGCCAGAGGAATCAGCGACGCAACAGTGGAAAAACTGAGCGCAAAAGCCGGTGCATCCGAATGTACCATGTGGGATGCCATGAACGACTGGAACCTGGAGGTGAATGATCGGGCAAAAAAATCGCTGACCAATTTCAGAAAAATGGTGGAGGAGTGGAGTGCCCGTGTACAGACAGAGCCTGCATCAAAGCTGGCAGCCGATATTTTGCGCCGTTCGGGGCTTGGCGAAATGCTCAGGGGTGATACCAGTCCGGAGGGAATCGGTCGCCGTGAAAACGTGGATGCCGTACTCGACGCTATCTCCGAATTTACCGATAACCAGACCCTTTCACCCGAAGAGGATGCCTCTGCCCCCAATTCGCTGGACGTCTATCTGCAAACAATCTCCCTGCTTACAGATGCCGACGAAAAAGCTGATGACGGGGAGTATATCACGCTTATGAGTGTACATGCAGCCAAGGGACTTGAGTACAGAAGTATATTTGTGACCGGAATGGAAGAGGGGCTCTTCCCCTCCACCATGT
Source organism: uncultured Bacteroidota bacterium (assembly GCA_903836265.1). Classification (GTDB taxonomy): domain Bacteria; phylum Bacteroidota; class Bacteroidia; order Chitinophagales; family Saprospiraceae; genus M3007. Next base: position 7,346 of record CAILQK010000102.1, read on the forward strand.
CTTTTGAGGATCCCAACGGACTGGACGAGGAACGCAGGCTGTTTTATGTAGCAATCACCAGGGCCAAGGAGTACCTGACGCTCTGCTTCGCCCAGAACAGATACCGCTTCGGACAAATCAAGGTAAGCGCACCCTCACGATTCCTGGAGGAAATACACCAGAGCCACTTCACAGCCACAGGAGGGTTCGGAAGTGAGCGACTGGGCAATTCCGGCGCACAGCCGGTTTCATCGGGCGCGCGCGTAACAGGAAATTTCACCCAAACCAGGCTTCGCTTGCCGAATGCCACAAAACCCGTTGAAACCCCGGCAAACTTCCAGGCATCTCCCGAATCTGAAATAAAGTCAGGGCAAACAGTACTGCATCTGAAATTCGGAGAGGGAGTAGTGAAAAGCATAGAAGGCCCGAAAGACAACAGGGTGGCGACAATCTGCTTCAGTAACGACTCAATGTCTGAAAGAAGAATCGTGCTGAAATTTGCAAAACTTCAAATACAGCACTGAAATACCCTCAAATGCATGTTTTTCTGGCAGACTAAAAACAGGTTCCATTATTTTCAATTTTTTTTTAAATTTTTTTGGAATTGCGAATTTGTTTGTATTACCTTTGCGGGCGCTTTTAAGGAAAGGTATTTCAAAATGAAATTCTGACTTCCTGATCAAAAAAGCACAGTTCAAAATCAACAAGGTAATGAATCAAAAAATTCGCATCAAACTTCGGTCTTACGACTACAATCTGGTGGACAAATCCACAGAGAAGATCGTGAAGACTGTCCGTGCGAGTGGAGCTGTTGTAACTGGCCCGATTCCGCTGCCGACTGAGAAAGAAGTGTTTACGGTTCTGCGTTCACCGCACGTAAACAAGAAAGCTCGGGAGCAGTTCCAGTTGCGCACACACAAGCGCCTAATTGAAATTTATACGCCGACACAAAGGACGGTGGATGCTCTCTCCAAATTGGAACTTCCGAGCGGAGTCGACATCCAGGTAAAGCTTACCTGAGTCGCGTCAATTGAATCAAAATGCAAGGCTGATGTTTCCGGTCGTGGTCAAAGTGTCCTTCAAAGGATAACTGCCCCGGTCGAAAGCGGTTCCGTTACACGGAAATTCCGCTTTTGTCGTGTCCGGCCAACAGGTAACATGAGCAATGTCTTTCAACCAACTGTTCTAACATAAAATTCTGATCCAGTGAACGGTCTGATTGGTAAAAAACTTGGGATGACCAGCGTTTTCGACAGTAACGGCAAGAATGTTGCCTGTACTATTATCGAAGTTGGCCCCTGCGTCGTAACACAGGTACGCACAGAAGACAGAGACGGCTACAGTGCCCTCCAGCTTGCGTACGGCGATCGCAAAGAAAAAAATACTCCAAAACCCCTCATGGGACATTTCAAGGCCGCTGGCCTTGAGGAGCCCCTCTACAAGGTCAAAGAGTTCCGCGACATGGATATCTCCAAGCAATTGGGCGAAGAGGTAACAGTAGCGGAGGTTTTTGCAGAGGGTGACAAAGTGAGTGTTGTCGGTACTTCAAAAGGTAAAGGTTTCCAGGGTGTTGTGAAGCGCCACGGTTTCGGAGGTATCATGCAGCAGACACACGGTCAGCACGATCGTCTTCGTGCACCGGGTTCACTTGGTAACTCTTCTTTCGCATCCAAGGTAATGAAAGGAATGCGTATGGCTGGACAAATGGGCAACGAACAGGTGAAAACCCGCCGCCTCAAAGTCCTCAAAGTATTCCCCGATCAGAACCTGATGCTGATCAAAGGCGCAGTGCCCGGCCACAAAGGGGCTTATGTCTTCATCGAAAAATAAATCGGACATGAAAGTTTCGGTCTATAATATCAAGGGCGAAGCCACTGGCCGCTCTGTTGAACTCCCCGATGAGGTATTCGGTATCGAACCTCACGAGCACAGCGTCTGGCTGGATGTGAAGCGTTACCTTGCTGCCCAGCGTCAGGGTACCCACAAATCCAAAGAGCGCAGCGAGATGAGCGGTTCAACCCGCAAGCTGCACAAGCAGAAAGGTACCGGCGGATCTCGTAAAGGCGATATCAATAACCCGCTGTACCGTGGTGGCGGCCGTGTGTTCGGTCCGCGCCCGCGCAACTACGACATACAGGTCAACGCCAAGGTGAAGCGTCTCGCCCGCCGCAGCGCGCTGTCTGCCAAGGCCAAATCAGGTTCAATTATCGTGGTGGAAGACTTCGCATTCGAGGCGCCCAAAACAAGCGCTTTCCTGAATGTACTCCGCGCCCTGAGCGTGGCTGACAAGAAGCCGCTCACGGTAACCGCAGGCTATGACAAAATGTTGTACCTGTCGTGCCGCAACCTGGAAAAAGCGAGTATCGCACCAGCAACTGAACTCAACACTTATCAGATTTTGAACGCCGGAACTGTGGTTATTACCGAAAGTGCCGTCGAAAAAATCAAAGAAAATTGCGCTTAAAACAATGGCTAAGCAAATTTTGATAAAGCCGATCGTCACTGAAAAGTCAACGAAACTCGCCGATAAGCGAAATACGTACTCTTTTGTGGTTGACAAGGGCGCCAACAAAATCGAGATCCGCAAGGCAGTTGAGCAAATGTTCAATGTCGGCGTGGAGTCTGTAAACACAATAGTTGTGCCGGGCAAGCCCAAGGCACGTACAACTAAAACCGCCATCGTTCGTGGTACAAAGTCTTCCTACAAAAAGGCTTATGTAACACTCACCCAGGGCGAAACCATTGATCTCTTCGGTGGAACTGAAGAATAATTAAACCGACGCACGCGCAACTGAGCAGATATGGGAATCAAAAAATTCAATCCGATCACGCCGGGCCTTCGTACCCGGGTAGCCGTCCGGAGAGACGAACTTACTAAAGGTGCAGAACCGGAGAAGTCATTGCTGATGACTATCGGCAGCACCGGCGGCCGCAACGCCCAGGGCCATCGTACTACACGCTACCGTGGAGGTGGTCACAAGCGTCGCTATCGTATCATGGATTTCAAGCGCGACAAGCAGGGAGCTGCTACCGTGCACTCTATCCAGTACGATCCTTATCGTTCTGCATTTATCGCCCTGCTGGAATATGCTGACGGTGAGAAATCATATATACTCGCTCCAAAGGGCCTCAAGCAGGGACAAAAAATCTATTCCGGTACAGGAGTAGCGCCTGAAACGGGCAACTGTATGTTCCTTGCAGAAGTTCCACTGGGTGCTGTTGTACACAACGTTGAACTCCGTCCCGGACAGGGTGGCAAGCTGGTGCGCAGCGCCGGTGCATCTGCCACAATGATGGGCCGTGAAGATCGCTACGCTGTACTCAGAATGCCTTCCGGCGAAACACGCCGTATTCTTCTGACCTGCCGCGTAACAATCGGCAGCCTCAGTAACGAAGATCACAGCCTCGAAATCATGGGCAAAGCTGGTCGTATGCGCTGGAAAGGCTTCAGACCGCGCAACCGCCCCGTAGCCATGAACCCTGTGGATCACCCGATGGGTGGTGGTGAAGGCCGCGCTTCAGGTGGTCACCCGCGCTCACGCAAAGGTACGCCGGCCAAAGGCTTCAAGACGCGCAGCAAGACCAAGGCATCCAATGCCCTGATCATCAGCCGCAGAAAATCGTCAAACTAAAACATGAAATAAAACCCTGACCGGTTTTCCGTTCATAAACTAATTCTAAAGCAAATGCCGCGTTCACTCAAAAAAGGCCCGTATATCCACCACTCACTGCTGGAAAAGGTCCTCAAGGCAAAGCAAAGCACCCGCAAGCAGGTGATCAAAACCTGGAGCCGCTCCTCGATGATCATCCCCGATATGGTGGGCGAAACGATCGCAGTACACAACGGTAAAACGTTCGTTCCTGTCTTCGTTACCGAAAACATGGTCGGTCACAAACTTGGCGAGTTTTCACCCACGCGTAACTTCCGTGGTCACGCCGGAAACAGAAAGTAAAATCAAGGTGATCGGATTTCAAACTCCCGATCGCAAAAATCTTGGTCAAAATAATGGAAGCAGTAGCTAAACTGAGAAACGTTCCGATGTCTCCACGCAAGATGCGACTGGTGGCAGATAATATACGCGGCAAAAATGTGGTTGACGCGCTGGGCATCCTCAAATATACCAATAAAGAGGCTGCGGTATGGCTCGAGAAACTGTTACTCTCTGCCGTGAACAACTGGGAGCAAAAAGCTGACATGGAAGGCGGCGCTGATGAATACGGCTTGTATATCAAAACTGTATTCGTGGATCCGGGTGGAATTATCTACCGGTTCCTGCCGGCTCCTC
>CAILQK010000103.1 GCA_903836265.1 uncultured Bacteroidota bacterium
CAGCATTGATCTGCAGAATGGCGTATTTGAGGAAGAAGGGCTTGCCATGCTCGAAAAATGGGAAAAAGAAGGGGTGTCTTTCCTGCTCGGCGGCGAGAAAAGCAGGCTTGTCTCCAGCAGCAGTCCGGTGAATCTTGACGCTCCGCTCCACGCACCTGGCAAAGGTGACCGCGGAAGCAATCAGTACGATTCATTCTTTAACTGATACAGCAGCAGCTGTAAAGAAGCCGGCAGAGCCTTTGCGGAGTTTGCCGGCTTCTTGTATTCTCATCCCTCCGGCAATGCGCCTTCAAAAAGGCAAAAACTGACAAAAAATACGCTAATTTTTGCCACTGGCAGAAAATCCTGAACAAGCTCTTACTTTTGTGCGTTCCTGAACAAGCTGTTAACCAGTATCTGCCAAAAAAACTCGCCGTGCAAACAGCCCAGACTGCAAGTAATAAAACCGCTGCCACCACCACCATTGCCCTCGAAACACTCGAAAAAGCCTTTCTGCTCATGGCAACAGCCAAGTCCATGACAGAACTGTACGAGGAGAATTTCAAGTTTGTTTCAAAGTACGTACATGCTACTTCGCGTGGTCATGAGGCCATTCAGCTGGCGGTGGGTATGCAACTCACACCGGCTGATTTTGCCTACCCTTATTACCGCGACGATGCCATGCTGCTCGGTATGGGCCTGCGCCCATACGACCTGATGCTTCAGCTGATGGCCAAAAGGGATGATCCTTTCTCCGGAGGGCGTTCGTACTACTGTCACCCCTCTCTGCGCGACGAGCGGTTTCCAAAAATACCGCACCAGAGCAGCGCCACCGGTATGCAGGCCATTCCGGCTACCGGAGCAGCACTGGGATTGAAATACAGGGAATCGGATCCTGTTTTGAGCAGGCAGGTTAACGGCACTCCGCTGGTAGTCTGTTCACTGGGCGATGCCTCCGTGACCGAGGGTGAAATTTCGGAGGCATTCCAGATGGCAATATTGAAAAAACTGCCCGTTTTGTACCTGGTACAGGACAACGGATGGGATATTTCAGCCAATGCAGCTGAAACACGGGTTGCCAGCGCAGCACAGTACGCACAGGGGTTTCCCGGACTGGAGGTATTCAGTATAGAGGGCAATGATTTTGAGACCTGCTGGAATACCGTCAGGCAGGCTGTACGTATTATCCGTACAGAAAGACGGCCCGTTCTCCTCCATGCGCGAGTACCATTGCTCAATCACCACACGTCCGGCGTGCGAAAAGAATGGTACCGCGACGACCTGGAGGAGCATCAATCGCGAGACCCCTACCCCATTTTAAGGCAAAAAATGCTGAAAAATGGCTTCACTGAACAGTATCTTGCTCAATTGGAATCAAAAGCTGCACAGACAGCTGCCAGTGATTTCTCTGAAGCACAACAGGCTGAAGATCCGAAGCCGGAAGATCTTTTCACGCATGCGTACGCGCCCACACCCGTCACGGAAGAGCGCGGAAACCGGCAACCGGCAGACGGGGAGGTCAGGGTAATGGTGGATTGTGCCCTGTACGCGATCCGCGAACTCATGGACTCGAATCCGGAATGTCTGCTTTACGGACAGGATGTGGGCCGGAGGCTCGGCGGGGTATTCCGTGAAGCCGCCACACTGGCCGAGCAATTCGGCGACCACCGCGTGTTCAATACGCCCATTCAGGAGGCGTTTATCATCGGAAGTACTGCAGGTATGAGCGCCACCGGACTAAAACCCATCGTGGAGGTTCAATTTGCCGATTATATCTGGCCGGGATTGAACCAGCTCTTCACCGAGGTGGCCCGGTCCTGTTACCTGTCCAACGGCAAATGGCCGGTGAGTTGTGTCATTAGAGTACCCATCGGGGCGTATGGATCGGGAGGCCCCTACCACAGTTCCAGTGTAGAGTCGGTTGTGACTCGTATAGGTGGCGTAAAAATAGCCTACCCCAGTAACGGTGCAGATCTGAAAGGATTACTCAAGTCAGCCTGGTACGACCCCAATCCGGTTGTCATATTCGAACACAAGGGATTATACTGGAGCAAGGTGCGTGGCACTGAAACTGCCCGATGCACCGAACCGGATGCAGATTATGTCGTGCCGTTTGGAAAAGCCAGAATTGCGCTGGAAGCGGTTGCGCAACATATAGAAAAAGGTGAATCCATGGCTGTCATCACGTACGGTATGGGTGTTCACTGGGCGCTGAATGCTGCCCGGGAACACTTCCCGGGACAGGTGGAGATTGTGGATTTGCGCACGCTGAGTCCGCTGGATGAGGAGGCGATGTATGCTGCCGCGCGCAGACACGGCAAAGTGCTGGTTGTCACTGAGGAGCAGCTGAGCGGTTCCTTTGCCCAGACGCTGGCCGCAAGGATACAGGAAAACTGTTTCAGGTGGCTTGATGCGCCGGTTATTACCATTGGCTCGGAGGATATGCCTGCCATACCCCTGAATTCAACGCTCGAGCAGACCATGATTCCATCCATTGAGAAAGTGGGTATGGCGATGGAGCGGCTGATGAACTGGTAATGTTGATCAGGCTGGCCTCAACTTTTTACTGAAACTGTAGTTGAGGGTCACATTCCACATAAAATCGCGGTTGCCCGGCAGGTTCGACTGTATGGTCTTGTTGATGGTTGACTGGAAAGACCATGGCCACTTCTGATTGGACAGGATACCGGTTGCGGAAAAATAACTTCCCGTGTATCCATCGGTATTCAGGTAGAAAATCATGGGGACTAATCCGAGACGAAAGTTCTTGCTGATTTTGATATTGGAAATGACCGTATTCAAAAATATCACGTCCGTTCGCTGCGGACCCGTCTTTTGCAACGCCGAGCCGTGCAGCAGTACCGCTCCCACACTCCAGTCGGGATTTATCTGCCAGGTCGGAGCTATTTCTCCGGCCATAAAGCGCAGCATTTCGGTAATCTGTGACGCCTTGCCATCTTCAACAATATCTCTGCGAATAAAATTCAGGGCCGGATGAATTCCAGTTCTCAATGAAAACTTCTTTTTCTCAATGGCATAATAGCGAAACCAGAACAACATACCGCCTTTGCTGCCATCGGGTACCAGGCGTATATCCGGATCAAATGAAAATCTGTTTTTTCTGACGTAATAGTTCATAATGAACGCCGGACTGTTCAGTGAAAACGACGGGATAATAGAAAAACCGTTACTCGTAAGTCCGACAGTGCCTGAAAAAGCAGTGATTTGTCTGGTGGAGTCTGCCTGCTGCGAAAAGGCGGTCGAAAGGGCAAAAAAAAGGGCATGAACGAGCAGTATTGCCGTTCTTAAGGTGTTTATTCTCATGAGTAGTGGCTGAAAGACTAATTCGGCTACAAAGGTAGGTGCTTTAACACGGGCAAACAGCTATCCGGATTACAGATTTACTTACCAATATTACAGAATCAGACGGTTACCAGACTTCAGTCCGGTAACCGTCAAACAGTAGAAACTTTCACCTGAATTGATCAGTGAGAAATGACAATCGGGCGTGAAATTCTGCCATTGACATTGC
>CAILQK010000104.1 GCA_903836265.1 uncultured Bacteroidota bacterium
GATGCGCACAGATATTTCCGGAGCTGTGTTGAATGCCGACCTTTCCCCCCGGGCCAATCTTCCGGAAGCAGATATCTCTTTGCGGCCCGAAATACGCATGTTCAGTGTTCAGTTGCAGCAGTTGTCGGCAGGCAAAGACGCACTGGCACTGAAAAAGCAGCCCAAAGTCGAACTTTTCGCCCAGGGTGGCTTCGGAAGACCAAATCCGTTCAATTTTTTTGAAACCGGACTGAATCCGTTCGGCATAGTGGGGCTGCGCGCACAATGGACGCCCTTCGACTGGGGCAATACCAAACGGGATATGCGCATACTCGACCTGCAGGCGCAGAACGTGGGCATTCAGCAGGAGGCATTCCGGCAGCGCTGCGAGGCCGGCTACCTGAAAGACCGCCGTGACAACGACAAGTGGCTCGCGCAGTTATCCCAGGATGATGCCATCATTGCCCTGCAGGAGGACATTGTGAAGCGCGCCGATGCACAGGTAAAAAACGGGGTCATGACGGCCACCGACTACCTGACCCAGATCAATCTGCTCACGCAGGCGCGCCTGACCAGGAAGATGCACGAAATACAGGCGGCTCAGGCCCGGGAACTGTGGGTGGCCAAAACGGGAGCCGGCCAGAAATAAATAATCAATCAACAAAGCTGTTTTATGCAAAAAATATGGATGTTCGCCGCACTGCTCTTTGCTGTCGCCTGCTCCGGTGATGGCCCCAAAGCTGATGCCTATGGCAATTTTGAAGCCGACGACCTGGTCGTAAGCGCGGAAGGTTCCGGAAGAATCCTGCAGTTCACTGTCGAAGAAGGCTCTGTACTCGGGGCCGGCGACACGGTGGGTATCATTGACGCTGAACAGCTCATGCTGCGCCGCGAACAACTGGAGGCGAGTATCCGGGCTGTCGCGGCGAAGAGCCCTGCTATTTCGGCACAGCTTGCTGTTTTTGAGAAACAGTCGGCAGCCGTACAGCAACAGATTCTCACAATAGAAAAAGAAAAACGCCGCGTGGAGGCACTCATCAAAAATGACGCTGCCACCCCGAAACAGCTCGATGACATCAATGCCCAGCTCGAAGCCGCACAACGCCAGCTCGATGTGGTGGCCGAACAGCGAATGGCCTCAAACGCCACACTTTCGGTACAAAAAGGCGGACTGCTCGCCGAAATAACACCCCTGCAAAAACAAATCAGTCAGCTCGACGACCAGATTGCCAAATACCGCATTGCCAATCCGGTGGCAGGCACTGTACTGGTCAAGTACGCTGAGGCAGGTGAGGTCACAGCAGTGGGCAAACCACTTTACAAAATTGCCGACCTCAGCAGTCTCGTCCTGCGCGCGTACGTGTCAGGCAAACAGCTGTCCGGGGTGAAAATCGGTCAGGAGGTAAAAGTATCGGTGGATGCAGGCGATGGCTCCATGAAGGAGCTCACAGGCAAAATTGCCTGGATTTCACCCCGGGCAGAATTTACACCGAAAGTGGTGCAAACAAAAGAGGAACGCGTCAGTCTGGTATATGCTGTGAAGATCAGCGTGCCAAATACCGATGGCATGCTGAAAATCGGCATGCCCGGAGAGGTACGGTTCTGACAGCAGCAGGAACAGAAGTATTTATCGCGCGCGTTTTCGGATTTGCCCGTACTTTTGCGGGAGAATTCAAAACATACAGAGAACTATGTGCGCGAACACAACAACACGACTGCTCATCGTGTCCCTCGTTCTGGGACTTTCATCTTCCGTTTTTGCCCAGGGCATCGAGTTTTTTCACGGATCCTGGCCTGAAGCACTCGCAAAAGCCAAATCTGAAGAGAAACTGATTTTTGTGGATGCATTCGCCTCCTGGTGCGGCCCCTGCAAACGCATGGCCAAAGAGTCTTTCCCCGACCCAAAAGTGGGTGAGCTCTACAATGCCAGTTTCATTTGTCTGAAAATTGACATGGAAAAGCCTGAAAATGCTGAATTTGCAGGCAAATATCCGGTCTCCTCATATCCAACGCTATTCTTCATTGATGCCGACGGAAAAATCGTCATGAAAGAGGTTGGCGCCAAAACGCCCGATCAGCTCATTGAAACGGGAAAGAAGGCGCAGAGCAAAAATGACAAATCCGGCGATTTTGAGAAAAAATACAGGGAGGGCAATCGAGATCCGAAAATGCTGTACGACTATGTGCGTGCACTCAACGCCGCCGGCAAACCGTCGCTGAAAATTACCAACGAATACCTGACAACCCAGCAGGATCTGACCACCGAGTTCAACCTCCGCTTTATTCTGGAGGGCGCGGTGGATGCTGACAGCCGCGTTTTTGACCTGCTTGCGAAGTACAGGAGCAATATCGTGGCCATCACCAATGTGGAAGTGGTGAACGCCCGTGTTGAAACTGCCTGCAAAAACGCCCTGAAAAAAGCTGTTGAGTACAAAAATGAAGACCTTCTGAAGGAAACAAAAGCCAAAATGAAGGCTGCCAACCCGGAAAGGGCCGAGTCGTTCGGATATGAATCTGACATGTACTTTTACAAAAGTGTCAAAGATGCCGACAACTTCCTCAAGGCCGCCCGCGCATACCAGAAAACAATCGTGAAAAGTAATGCCGCACGCCTCCATGATCTCACGATTGAACTCACACGGACGTTCCCCGAAGATAAAAAAGTGATGGAGCAGGCAGAAAAATGGGCAAAATCCGCAGCCGAAACCGGCGGACTGGCCGACTACTGGATGACGCTGGCCGCTATATACAAATCGCAGGGCGACAGGAAAAAAGCACTGGACGCCGCCAATAATGCGCTGGATGCTGTGGGAAATAACGATGCGCTGCTGAAAAACAAGATAGACTATTTTATTCAGTCGCTGCAGTAGTTGTTGGTAACTTGCTGCCCCAATCATCAAATAATACCCCTATCTTTACCGGAAAATCAGATTTGAACCCGGATTATGAGCAGTTTCATTGTTTCTGCCCGCAAGTACCGCCCACAGCGTTTTGAAGACGTAGTGGGACAGCAACACGTTGCCGGCACCCTGAAGAATGCACTGGCCACCAATCATGTGGCGCACGCATTCCTGTTCACGGGTCCGCGCGGGGTGGGCAAAACAACCTGCGCCCGTATCCTGGCAAAAATTCTGAACTGCGAAAATCGCACACCCGACCACGAAGCCTGTAACGAGTGCTCCTCGTGCAGAGCCTTCAAGGAGAACGCTTCCTTTAATATTATTGAACTCGATGCAGCCTCCAACAACTCGGTGGAACACATCCGGGCACTCACCGAACAGGTGCGCTTCCAGCCCCAGCAGGGCCGTTACAAGGTGTTCATCATTGACGAGGTGCACATGCTCTCCAATCAGGCGTTCAATGCTTTCCTGAAAACACTGGAAGAACCCCCGCCGTATGCCATTTTTATCCTGGCAACCACGGAAAAACACAAAATTATTCCCACCATTCTCTCCCGCTGCCAGATCTTCGACTTCCGCCGTATCACCGTGGGCGACATGGTGATTCACCTGAAGTCAATCTGTGCCAAAGAGAACCTGCAGGCCGATGATGATGCACTGCACATCATCGGACAAAAAGCCGATGGCGCCCTGCGCGATGCACTTTCCATATTCGACCGCATCACCGCCGGAGCTGCCGGTGGCCGTATCACATACGACGCGGTGATCGAAAACCTGAATGTACTCGATTACGATTACTATTTTCAGGTTACAGACGCACTGCTGGCCGAAGATGCCTCCGCTATTCTCAATCTATTCGACCAGATTCTTCGCAAGGGATTCGAACCGGATATTTTTATCAACGGACTGGCCGAACACCTGCGCAATATCCTCGTGTGCAAGGACGCCGCCACGCTGAACCTGCTGGAGGCCGGCGAGGTACTGAAGGACCGCTACCGCAAACAGGCAGCTATCGCTCCGGCTCCTTTTATCCTGACAGCACTCAATCTCTGCAATGAGTGCGATATTCAGTTCAAAACCGCCCGCAACAAACGACTGCACGTGGAGATGGCACTGCTCAAAATGTGCTACATCAACCGTATGGTGAAAACCGGCGGACAGGAAAAAAAAACTCCTGACCTGAACGGGAACGCTTCCGGATACAGTTCTTCACCCGCGCAGGCCACCGCCCGGCCCGCTGCGACACCGCCCGTCAGCGGAAATGCCACCGAACTGAGCCGTGATGTATTCAACACCATCACCACAGAAGTAAAACTCGGACTCAGAAAATCCGAAACGGTCTCTCTGCGGCTCGATGCCTATGAAAGTGCCGTAGAACTCGAAGAGGCCCGCAATGCCACGCTGACAAGCCGGCTGTCGCTAGAAAATGCACGCAATGAATGGAAGTTTTACGCAGAATCCATTGATTCAAGGCTCGCCCGTATCTCGCTCAACAATGCCGAGCTGACGCTCGACGGGAAAACTGTAACGGCAACTGTCGGGTCGCTCATTGATCAAAATAATCTGAAGGCAGAACTCCTGAGGGTAACTGATGTACTCAGAAGCCGGCTCAACGACCGCGCAATCGTGGTGGAGGTACGCCTCGACGAACAAAAGGCTGCCATACAAACGGCAACCCGCCCCGCAAGGCCGCTCACAACCCGCGAAAAACTGGACAAAATGCGGGAAGCCAATCCCCTGATTGACGATCTGATCAGAAATTTCGACCTGAAACCGGATGACTGAACCATGCGTACCCGGATTCGCCGATGGTTGCTACCCTGTCTTCTCCTCTGTCACCTCTGTGGCAAGGCACAGAATATAGCCCTCGAATTCCGCGTGGACCCGTCGGAAAAGAGCAATTTCAGCAGCGCCATCAGCGACTTCAAGGTCAGGGCTCCCCGACCGGCTGAACAGGGCGTCGTTTTCGTACTCAGTCCGCCCGTCACACTCGACTCGCTCTGCCGCGCACTCATAGCGCACCTGCGCGAACGTTCCTTCCTCGCAGTTTCCATAGACAGCCTCCAGCCTGAAGGCGCCGATTACTGGGTCGGTCAACTGTATCTGGGACCACCCATGCGCTGGACAAGGGTACGCCCAGCCAATGAAATCAGTGCTTTCTGGCTCTCTAACGCAGGATACAGGAACTATCCGCTGGAAAACATGCCCCTGCGGTATGATGCACTGCTCGCCATGGAAAAAACAGTGCTGCAAACGGCCGAAAACAACGGATACCCCTTCGCAACAGTTCGCCTCGACAGCCTCGTAATCAGTCCTGAAGGAGAAGCCTCCGCACTGCTGCTCGTTGATCCGAAAAGGTATATCGCCTTCAGGGGACTGAAAATCAGCGGAGATGTCCAGCTGCCAGCCTATTTCCTGCCCAATTACCTCGGACTGAAGCCAGGCAATCCGTACAGCAGAGACCGGCTGTTGCGACTGAAAGACCAGCTCAATTCGCTGCTTTTTATTGAGAGCACTGCCAATCCAACGGTTACTTTCGCAGGGAATGAAGCAACAGTCAATCTGTTTTTACAGAAAAAAAAAGCCAGCAGGTTTGACTTTATCATCGGAATACTGCCCCAGCCGCAGGATGCCGGCCAGGTACTGCTCACCGGATCCCTGAGTGCCGCATTCCAGAATGCACTCAGCCTGGGCGAGCGATTCGCCATAGAACTCGACCGGCTGAGGCCCGAAACACAGAAGCTGGATGTGCAGGGAAGTGTACCCTACCTGTTCGGCACAGTGTTCGGCGCCGACGGGAAACTCAATATTTTCAAGCGCGACAGCACATGGGTGGATACACATGGTGAACTGGGGGCTCAGTATATGCTCTCCAAAGGCAATTATTTCCGATTTTTCTGGGAAAACCGGTCGGCCGCTCTGTTGAAAATTGACACGGCCAACATCGTCGCCACCAGACGCCTCCCGGCAAATCTCGACCTCAGTCAGAACGGATTTGGTCTGGAATCGGCCTTTTCGGGGCTCGACTACCGGTTCAATCCCCGGAAAGGGTGGCTCGTCAACCTCAAAGGATCGGCAGGCTTCAACCAGGTGCTGCGGAACAGTGTCATCGAGGGACTCACTGACCCCAAAAATCCGGAATACAGGTTCTCTGTACTGTACGACTCCCTGGCCCGCCGATCCAGCCGTTTCCGACTGGAAACCAGGGCAGAGTGCTTTATCCCGGTTTTCACCAGAAGTACAGTCAAACTCGGCTTTCGCGGAGGTGGAATATTTTCAAGCGATCCGGTTTTTGGCAATGAGCAGTATCGCGTGGGCGGAAACAGGTTGCTCCGGGGATTTAACGAGGAAAGCCTGCAAGCCACCAGGTTTGCCGTGGCCACTGCCGAGTGGCGCCTGCTGATCGGCCGGAATTCGTTTATGGGCGTGTTCACCGACTGGGGTTACATAGAAAATATCACTTCCCGAAACAGGATATTCCTGCGCCCGGCAGGAATAGGCGCAGGACTCAATTTCGAAACGCCCACAGGTATCTTCGGTATCAATGTGGCAGCAGGCCGGCCCAATACCGGTGAACCCTTCGACTTCAGAGCCCTGAAGTTTCACCTCGGATACGTCAGCCTGATCTGACAGGGCCGGGGCCAAAAACAAGAGATGCCGCGGCACACTTTTGTGCCGCAGCGCCTTTCCCTTATATTAACCTCATGAAAGATAGTTCAGACTATGTCAACGAGACTGAGTTGGTGTTGCTCTTTGATTGATTATCTCGCTCATTGACAGTACAAAGGTGCGGCGGTTTTGACCCCTGAGAAATGACGTAAAAACGAAAATGCTCGCCCGGTTGTTTTTGGTTTTTTTATCCTGTTTTTTTATTTAAAATATTGAAAATCAAATTTTTGCACCATTAAAAAATGTGCCGAAAATGCTGTTTCTGCTGTAATTATATTTGATTTATTTTTAATAAAACCCGGGATTTTTGCAATTTTTTTTACCTGTAAAAGGGTTCTGGCAGCGAACTTCCGGTATCTTGTTACCTTTCGCGGCAAATTTCAGGTGTTCATGCAGTTTCTGAACAAGCGCTATTCCAGTTGTCTTTACCGGGCGGCACAGTGGATGTTTCCCGTTGTCGTGTTTTTCTCCCTGTTTTCATGCAGTGCCCCGCCGCCACCCCGAATCCTGATTTTCTCGCGCACCAACGGATACCGGCACGAAAGCATCGAGCCCGGACGCGACGTACTCGTCAGGTTGTGTCAAGAAAACGGTATCTGGGCCGATACCACAGAAAATCCGGTTTATTTCAACGAGCGAAACCTGAAACGATACGCCGCTGTAGTTTTCCTGAATACCAACGGAGAGGTGCTGAATCCTGCACAGGAAGCTGATTTTGAACGCTATATCCAGGCAGGTGGCGGGTATGCAGGTATCCATTCGGCCTCCGGCACTGAATACACATGGAAGTGGTACGGCAGACTGGTTGGTGCCTACTTCAAAGATCACCCTGCTGTTCAGGAACTGAAGTTGCAGGCCGGCGACTGTAATCACCCTGCCACGGAAATGCTGCACTGCAACGAATGGCCCTGGAAAGAGGAACCGTACAATTTCAGGGGCTACGAACCGGATCTTCACACACTCCTGACTGTTGACAACCGCACGTACAAGGGTGGCAGTTGTCCGGAGAGAGCCGATTCTACTGCCCGCCCGCTTGCATGGTGCCATGAATACGATGGCGGCAGGGCATTCTACACAGCCCTCGGACATATCCCGGAGGCCTATAACGACACTGTTTTCCAGCAACACCTGCTTGGCGGCATCCGTTACGCCATCGGTGAACAGAGGCCACTGAATTACAGCCGGTGCCGCACGAAACGTGTTCCGGATCAGAGTCGTTTCGAAAAAACGGTGATTGCCGAAAATTTGTCGGAACCCATGGAAATAGCAGAGCTGCCCGACGGAAAAATACTGCTCATCGAGCGGCACGGACACATCAAACTGTACAATCCCGGTACCGGACTGTTGCGAACAGTTATCAAACTGCCGGTTTATTCCGAAATGGGCGACGGACTGATCGGGCTGGCCGTTGATCCGCACTGGACCGACAATCACTGGATATATCTTTATTATTCATCACCCACTGATTCTCTGAACCAGCTTTCCAGGTTTGTTTTCAGGGGCGATTCCCTCGACCAAAACTCCGAAAAGGTCATTTTAACCATACCTGTCGGTCGCAAAAACTGTTTTCACGCGGCAGGAAGTATCACGTTTGATGCGGCAGGCAATCTGTTTCTGGCCACAGGCGACAATACCAGTCCGTTCGCATCCGACGGGTTTGCTCCCATAGATGAGCAACCCGGTCGCGCAGCCTTTGATGCCCAGCGCAGCTCGGGGAACACTGCCGACCTGCGCGGAAAAATACTGCGCATTCGTCCGCTCGACGATGGAACATATATCTGTCCGGCGGGCAATCTGTTCAATGATCGCGATCTGCACATAAAACCGGGGCATCATTTCGGCGAAAAGCACCCGGCTGTTTACGTGATGGGATGCCGCAACCCGTTCCGTATCAGTTACGACGACCGGCGCAATTTTTTGTACTGGGGAGACATCGGTCCCGATGCCGGTGAGGCAAAAGCTGAAAGAGGGCCGCTCGGGCATGACGAAATCAATCGTGCGCGTGCAGCAGGCAATTTCGGCTGGCCCTTCTTTATTGCCGACAATCAGGCATATCGCGATTACGACTATGGTGCACGCACAGCAGGACCAGCCTTTGATCCAGCAGCGCCTGTGAATCTGTCGCCCAACAATACCGGTGCCAGCGAACTGCCCCCGGCGCAACCCGCATTTATATGGTATCCTTATGGCAAAAACAGGGATTTCCCCATTGCAGGTACCGGAGGCCGGAACGCTATGGCCGGCCCGGTCTATTATGCCGATCAATACCCTGAAAACACCCGTTTCCCGGACTACTACGACGGCAAACTCATCATCTACGACTGGATGCGGAACTGGCTGATGGCCGTCACGCTCGACAGCGCCGGCAACTTTTACCGACTCGAACCTTTCGCTGACTCCGTGCGGATGTCGAGGCCTGTGGATATGTTTTTCAGCAAAAACGGTTCACTATGGCTGATCGAGTACGGAACACGCTGGTACTCGGCCAATGAAGATGCCCGCCTGTGCCGTATTGATTATGTACGCGGCAACCGGAAGCCTCGCGCCGGACTGAAGTCAGATCGCACGGAAGCCGGTGTGCCTGCTGCTGTCTCTTTCGACTTCAGCAGCACGACAGCGCCCGATGGTGGCACTGTCAGTTGCGAACTGGACTTCGGCGACGGAGAGCGGAGCACATTCAGATATACTCCCAAAATACCCAACCACGAACCCATCCTCGGGCACGCGCGCAAATCGGCGGATGATACCATTCCCTGCATTGTGCATACCTACAGCAGGCCGGGCACGTACAATGCTGTACTGACTGTCAGGAACAGCCATGGTGCAGAGGCACGCAAGCGTGTCGAATTGCGTATCGGCAACGAGCCCCCGGTGGTGACATGGAACCTGAACGGCAGAAACAGCAGCTTTTATGAACCGGGCGATACCCTTGCCTACAGCATAGTGGTGAGCGACCGTGAAGACGGAGAATCGGGTAGCGGAATAGATCCGTTGTCTGTGAGTACATCGCTCGATTTTTATGAAAATGGCATCAATCCGGTGAATATCAGCAGGCTGAAATCGGGTATGGCCTCGTCGGAGAAATATCTCGCCGGCAAACAGCTGGTGGAAAACTCCGACTGCAAAAACTGTCATGCCATTGACCGGCAGGTAAACGGCCCGTCATACCAGGAGGTGGCGCGGCGATACCGCGGAAACAAAGACTTCGCCGTGCCCTCCATCTACAGAAAGATCATTTACGGTGGTTCGGGCAACTGGGGCAGCGGCATCATGATACCGCACCCGCAGATCAGGGAGGAACAGGCCATACAGATGGCCTTGTGGATACTGTCGCTGGGCGATATACCAACAGCCGCGCAGAGTTTCCCGCTACAAGGCAACTTCCCGCTCACGGGTGTGAAAAACGGGAAAGAACCTCTGCAGGCTACCTATGTACTGAGCGCGGCCTATCGCGACCGCGGCGGTTCCGGACAGCCACCGATGGAGAGCAGGGCGACCCTGCACCTGCGCAGGCGCCTGCAACAGGCAGAAAAAAGCGACGGGCGCAGTCAGGGCGTCAGCAATTACACCGTACCCGGTACCGATACTGTTTTGCTGAACGGACTGACACACAATGCCTGGTTCGTTTTCCGGAGTGCCGACCTGACCGGACTGAAGCGGGTGCGGCTGGGGGCAGGCTACGGAGATGAAAATCATGTGTGCGCGGGCGGGAGACTTGAGATTCGGAGAGACAGTACTGCCGGAGAGCTGGTCGGAACAGCAGAATTTGTGGCCGGCAGCGATAAAAAAATGCAGTTCGGGGTCGTGGATGTTCAGATGGATGACCGGGGTATTTCAGACCTCTATTTTGTGTTTTTGAATCCAAAAGACCGCTACAAACCGGTAGTTTTCGTTGACTGGGTGCGATTTGAGTGAGTCTCATTCGAGCCGGTTGTGAACTATACCATTGGAGATGGCTACAGCCGTTTCTATCTGGGTGTGAGAGTACAGGCTTTCCTGGGTCGCAAATAATCAAGGTCATAATACGTTTCATTGACAGAAAGGGTTGATTCAGTGCGCTGGATCAACCCCTGTTTGTTTGGTTTTATTATCTTTGTGGAAAATATTGGCATAATGAAAGAAAGAATACAGGAACTTATAGCCGCCGGCAAAACCGAAGAAGCCCTTGAACTCCTCAGAAACTGTACCGACGAGGCCGTGCTGCTCATGGGCCGCTACACCGCGTCGAAAAGACAATATAATATGGGCCTTATTGACTTCGGAGAATGGCAGCGCGTACAAAATCAGGTCAATTACGCAGCACTTGAACTGGCCGGCAACTGCAGGGATGGCGTCACACGACCGGCAGTTGTAACAGACTCGCGCAGAATCAGCGCGTTTATTTCGTATAACCAGCAGGATTCGCTGGCCATGCAGGCCGTCCGGAACTATCTGGAAAGAAACGGCGTGGACGTCATGGTGGATCAACAGGACATGCGGGCAGGAGAGGAGATCGAATCGTTCATCAACAGAGCATTTGACAACAACCGCTTCGTGTTGTCTATTGTGTCAGAAAACAGCCTGAAATCGGGTTGGGTGAGCAGAGAGCTGAACACGGCCGTTGTGCTGAACAATCGCACCAGCAAGTGGATACCGCTGAGCCTCGACAAGAGTGTTTTTGACCATGACTTCTATCTCCGGGCCACTGCCGAAATTGAAGAGAAGTACGAAAAAAAATCTAAAGAAATGATAGACGCTCTTCAGAAAAAAATTCCAATCATACACATGCAGGAGGAAATGGCTCGCCTGGAAAAACTGAAGGCCAATCTCGGCAATACCCTCGCCGAGCTTCGTCGGGTACTGATAGTGGATATTTCCGGGACGTTCTTTGATGCGGGAATGGGCAAGGTATTGGAAACGATGAAGATGGGGTAAAATGTAAAATATGTAATAATAAAAATCACTCATAGCATTATGGAAGAATTAAAGGTATTTCTGGCATCTTCATCCGAACTTGAAGAAGAACGGAACGATACAGTCTCAACCATTGTCGAAATCAACGATATTCTCCCCCACGTCAGACTAAGGTCTTTTCGATGGGAAACGGGTCTGGAAAGTGGATCTGTGTCGGGAGACAATATTCAGGGAGACATAAATCCAAGCCTTGATGATTCAGAAATAATAATAGTACTTTTCTATTCAAAACCCGGGAGGTTTACTCAGGCAGAGTTCGAACGTTCTGAAATCAGTCGAAAAAAGATATTTGTCTATTTCAAACAGGGTTTTTCTCCAAAAACTGAAACTGAAGCAGAAGATTATCTTCAGCTTATACGCTTCAAGAAAAAACTGGAAAGGGAAAACAGAATTCTATATACCCAATTTGATAATCTTACCGAGTTGAAACTGCGTATTCACAGAGATATTCTCCTGTACCTGAAAAGTGAATACCCTTTCGCAGAGAGATCCGTTTCTGATTTGCTCAGAGGGCTCAATCTTGATAGGTCTGAGTTGTCATTTCTGAGAGGCCTCACAACACTGTCCTTCGATGGGAGAGGTTATCCAGCAGACAAGCTGTCATCCATGTTTATTACAGAAACGCTGGCTAGAAGCAATTTCGATCAGCTGCTGTCAAATCTTGAACAAAGGGGGTTAGTATCGTTAAAGGACGGTAAGTATCATGCCAATAGCGTATTCAGACGGTATTTACTGACACTGGAATTCGATTCTGGTTCTGATCTTTACGTTGACAACCTGATAAGAAAAATATCATCCGAGTTGAGAAATACCACTTCATACCCAGATCCAGAAGATATTGGTATTGCGGAGCAAATAATATCAGACTTCAAAGACAAAAATGGGGACGATATCACAAACCTGAAAAGATGTGTAGCAAAGACGTATATCAGGTTTTTCTATCCGGGCACTACGACAAGAAACCTGAACAGGGCAATCATGTTAC
>CAILQK010000105.1 GCA_903836265.1 uncultured Bacteroidota bacterium
AGCAGATTTCATCGGCCCCGGCGTAGTAGTTTACCGCCCTGACGTCCAGGCACCCCTGCTGCGGTTCGTAGCAGGAACTGGCTGTCAGGGCGATCAACAGCCCTGCAATAAATATCAGCATTCGGACTGGCATCAGATTTGTTTCATCATTTGCTTGATAATCTGTTTCACCTGGGAGGAGAATTCCTTCTCCAGTATCCAGAATCCGTAGTTCTTCTCCTGACGAAGAACGGAGAGTACAGGTTGCCCGATATATTTCCCGAAATTGAAAACCACTGTACCGTCGGGCTGCACTTTGAGTCGCTGGGTGGCATCGAGGAAATTCAGGTCGTTGGTAAAGTCGTGAAGCGCCTGAACATCGTTTTTGATGGGAGCGGGAACGGTATTTCCTTCCTCATCCAGCAAATCTTTGCCCTCATAAGCTTCCAGTTGCCCGTGCAGCACCTCTATTGTTGCGCGTACGTCTGCGAGCGCATCGTGCGCGTCCGCGAGTTCCTTCTGACAATACAGGCGGTAGGCAGCCTTCAGGGTGCGTGGCTCCATCTTGTAGAAAATACGCTGAACGTCTATCAGGCGCCGTTTTGACACATCGAATTCCATTCCTGCGCGGGCAAACTCCTCCATAAGCATCGGCACATCGAACCGGTTGGAGTTGTAGCCCGCCAGATCGGCATCACCGATGAAATCCCATATCTGCCGGGCCAGCTGACTGAATGATGGCTTGTTTGCCAGGTCTTTCGGTGTGATGCCATGTACCATCATGGACTCTTCCGAAATGGGAATGCCGGGATTGACGAGGGTTGACAGCGTTTCGTCAGGGCCACCGTCTTTCCGGAGTTTCACCATGGCTATCTGAACAATCCGGTCGCGGATAACATTCAGGCCGGTTGTTTCCAGATCAAAGAAGACCAGGTCGCGCGCGAGATTTATTCTCATTTCTGCTGTTTTGTGTCATCAAGGAGATCATCGTCGAGCAGGCCTCTTTTGCGCGCCGTTTCAGCGTAACCGTGCAACTGTACCGGCTTTTTCGACTTTTTCTTCATCCTGATATTCAGCATCTCTGTGAAAAGCGAGAAGAAGATGGCAAAATAAAGATAGCCTTTCGGGATGGCACCCTCGGTGAAGTGACCAAGGTGTGCTGCCTCCGCAATGAGCGAAAAACCGATCAGGATGAGGAACGAAAGACCCAGCATCTGTACTGTGGGGTGCTCGTTCACGAATTTGCTGACGGGACCCGAGAAAATCATCATTACCAGTACTGAAATCACCACGGCTGCAATCATCACGAAGAGGTTGTCGGCGATACCAACAGCTGTCAGAATGGAGTCGAAGGAGAAAACAATATTGATGAGAGCAATCTGGATAATTACCTGATTCAGCGCGGTTTTCCCTTTCGGAACTGCCGGATCATCTCCGGAAGCATCCCCCTCCAGCTTGTGGTGAATTTCTGTTGTGGCCTTGTAGAGCAGAAAAATGCCGCCCAGCAACAGAATCAGGCCCTGACCGTTCACAAACGGCAGGTGGGAAGCATCTGAATGATCCATCCAGGGCATGGATACATAAAAAAGCGGGTCTTTCAGACCAATAATCCAGGTGATTCCAAAGAGCAGTATCACACGGAGAACCATGGCCAGAATCAGGCCAATACTGCGCGCTTTGGGTTGCTGCTCTACCGGCAGTTTGGAACTGATGATGGAGAGGAAGATGATATTGTCCACGCCCAGCACAATTTCCAGCAGCGTGAGTGTGAGCAGACTCACCCATACAGCGCCTGAAGTGAAGTCCGGCATGGTAAAAAGTAACATGTTCATTTATGTCGTGTTTAGTCGTTTCTCAAAAATCGCGCAAAATTACGGTAATTGAAGGAAGGCGGCTACAACAATACCAGTAACTTT
Organism: uncultured Bacteroidota bacterium; assembly: GCA_903836265.1. Classification (GTDB taxonomy): domain Bacteria; phylum Bacteroidota; class Bacteroidia; order Chitinophagales; family Saprospiraceae; genus M3007. The sequence continues at coordinate 1,896 of CAILQK010000105.1, forward strand.
GCTTTCCTTAACTGTTTAAAACAATCATGGAATTGAAAAAGTTACTCCTTCTTGCTCTGTTTGCCGGAGCGTTTGTCGCTTCCAATGCTCAGAATGCTGTCAAAAAATACGCACTGATTGAGCATTTTACCAATACAAAATGTGGTATCTGCGCCAACAGAAACCCGGCGTTCTACAGCCTGATCGGTCAGCCGCAGTACGCGGAAGATGTCCATCACGTGTCGGTTCACCCTTCTTTTCCCTACAGTACCTGTACTTTTCACCTGGCAAATCCTGTTGACAACAGTGCGTGGGTGGCCCAGTATCCCGGTGTTGTGGGTACTCCGAGGGTGGCCGTGAACGGCCGGCTGATTCCAGCAAGCAGCCAGCTGCTCCGTCAGGATACACTGAACAAGTATGTCGGTCAAACATGTCCCGTGTCTGTACTGGTTACGCTCACCGGCAGCGGTTCATCCCGTACAGCACAGGTGCGAATCAAAACCGTGGGCCAAACGCCTTCCGGCAATTACAACCTCTGTGTGGCTGCTGTTGAAAAAACCATCAACCTCACCACCTCAAACGGCGAAAGTGTACACCGCGATGTTTTCCGCGATATGCTCACGCCGGTTGAAGGTATTCCTGTTACACTGCCCGCCAGCGGACAAACTGCCGAGTTCACCTACAACTTCAACATGGCACCCGTCTGGACGCCATCCGAAATTTATGTGCTGGCCTACCTCCGCGAAACCACCTCAAAACTGGTGCTCAACAGCGGCACAAATTTGGACCCCCAAACGTCTGCCAGTCAGGAAATACCGACACAGGAGCTTGTTTTGTCTCCCAACCCGGCCAGCGAGACCTCCCGGATAGCGCTTTCATCCTACGAACGTATCAGGTCCGTTCTGGTATATGCCGCCGATGGCAATCGCCTGAATACGCCTGTGTCCATTCAGGGAAACACCGCTGAAGTATCCGTCAGGGCACTTCAGTCAGGCTGGTATCTCGTCAGCGTACTGACTGACAAGGGCAGGTATGCAGGCAAAATAGTGGTGGAAAACCGGTAGTCATTCTTCCTTTTTGGGTACGGGATCGTACGTTGGGTGCGTACTCCAGGGGTGGCAGCGCATGATGCGGCGGGCCGCAAGCCAGGCGCCTTTGAAAAGGCCCCACTCCTGAAGTGCGCCTATGGCATAGTGCGAGCAGGATGGGTCATACCGGCACTTGTCCACACCAAGCAGGGGCGACAGGAAGATCTGGTACAGGCGGATAGGAAAAATAAGCAAATACTTGAGCATAAGACAAAGGTCGGTGACCGCAGGCAAACATGCAATATCAGCAGGTGAAAGACCCGAAATTTGTCGGAAATCACAACATGTGCTGTGCTCCCGGAATACACTGATGAATCCCGGTTTTTGGCAGGAAATAACCCTGAAAACTACTTTTTTATTTTCCACCCGGCCATTTTGAATACGGAAACATACTCGGAAGGTACGTAGAGCCTGTCTTCAGGACAGACAACAGTGTAGTAATCTTCCGGATGCAGTATTTCGACAGAACCCGGATTGCCCAGATCAATGACAAAGCGGTCGGGGGCCTTTCCGCGACTGACGAGGCGCAATTCGAATGGCATGATACGGAGCGGATCGGCAGGATCATAGATACCTGCCCCCTGTGCGCGTGCCTGCGCGACATTGCTGCGGGCATCCTGCAGCTTCCCTGCCGCCCGGATGATTTTCCAGAAACCGTCGGGGCGCGCGTTTTCTTCATCAAAGGGCCGTTTGTTGAGAAAAGGCTGCACATTGGGCCATATAAAGTAGGGCAGTGCCCATCCGGAGAGCAACTGGCGTTCGTTGTAGCTCCAGCGGGTAACAGCACGGGCAGCAGCAGCATCTGAAAAGTTATCGCGGGCGCTGTTCAGATAACACAACAGACGGCCGTACCCGTCGAGAAATTCAAGTCCGAATGACATAAACAGTCCGAAATTTTCGGCACGCACCCCGCTGGCCCTGATATCCCGGGTGATAATTTCCTCCAGACTGTCTTTGGCTTTCCGGGCGTACCGTGCGTGATTGGCGGCCACACCGGCACCATCGCCTGTTCTTTTTTCCAGATCGGCAAGCAGGCCGGCGCTCAGATTCATGCCTTTTTTCCAGTTTCCTGAAGTGAAAAGTTCATCCCAGCCGGCGTTGGAAAGGCTCTTGAAGCGGGTTTCACCGGGCAGCATCATACTGACCTCGGGCGTGTCAATGCCGAGGAAACGCAGCCCGAAGCGGTCGGAGAGCCTGACATTGACAGTATCGCCGTCGTGGGTTTTTATTTTGATGCCTTTTTCGTTTTCCTTGAAATCGGCCAGGGAGGCGCTGCCGACGCGGATGCCGCCCTGCAGGACGGCCAGTGATTTTGCTGCTTTCATATTCAGAATTTGATGGCTCTTGTCATTTCCCTTTTGCCGGGTGGCCCCGGAAGTCGTTCGGTGGTGAAGCCTGCACTGCGCAGATTTCTTCTGAACTGTCCCTGAGCGCAGTAGGTTACCAGTACGCCCCCGGTGCGCAGCGAGTGATACATCCGGCCCATCACTTCCTCTGTCCATAGTTCCGGCTGTGCCTGCGGGTCGAAAGCGTCGAAATAGATAACATCGAATGCTCCCTCGCGGACGAAAGTGACGATGGATGTATCCTGCTTTTCAAATGAAAAAGTCGGGGTTACAGACAGCTTCCGGTTCCATTCACAGGTATGAAGCTGAAGAAAAAGTTCGCTGTATGCCACAGCACCAAGCACATCGGGGTAGTTCAGTGCAGCAGCTGCTTTCAGATCGAGCGGATAAATTTCGAGTCCGCAGTAATGAACTTCGATCCCCGCTTTCCCGGCTTCGAGCAGTGTCATGAATGCATTCAGTCCGGTACCGAAGCCTGTTTCCAGCACAGCGACTGGTTTGTTTTCAAATTTTACAAAACCCAGTCCGTGCTCAAGAAATATATGTGCAGATTCCGTTACAGCTCCATGGGCAGAGTGATAAGTGACACCAAACTGACCGGAATACACCGAGTGAGATCCATCGGCAGTACTGAGCAGCGATATTGATTCTGATTTATTCAGTTCCATAACTGAACAAAGGTAAGGGATACGCTTATCCGGTGAATCCAATATTGCTACCTTTGCCATCTGACCAACCTTTTTGAGTATGAAACAGTTTATTATTGTCGTTTTTTGTCTTTTTTCAGGGCTCGTTTCTGCCCAAAGTGCCATCAATATCATTCCTGCTCCCGTATCGGTCAGGGAAGGCGCCGGTTTTTTTTCGCTGAAAAAAGGGGGGCTGATCGGTTATGAGCAGCCCGAAGCGGGCTGGGCAGCCGGCTACCTGGCAGATGAGCTGAATCGCTCCACAGGTTACGGACTGAAGACGACACAGTCTAAGACTCCGGCCGTTTTAATCAGCACCGGTGCGTCTGACAAGACGCTCGGACAGGAAGGTTACAGGCTCGAGGTAACCACGAAAGGGATAAAAATCGATGCCAACACCCCCGCAGGTGCTTTTTACGGAGTGCAGACTCTCCTGCAGCTGTTTCCTGCAGAAATCAGAAGTACATCGGTGGTTGAGGGAGTGAACTGGAATGTGCCGGTGGTGAGTATTGCCGACCAGCCGCGTTTCGGCTGGCGCGGTATCATGCTCGATGTGAGCCGTCATTTCTTCAGTGTGGCAGATGTCAAAAAGTACATTGACGAGATGGCGCGTTACAAGTACAACACTTTTCACTGGCACCTGACAGATGACAACGGCTGGCGCGTTGAGATCAAATCGCTGCCAAAACTTACAGAAGTTGGTGCATGGCGTGTGGAGCGTCACGGCAGGTTCGGAGAGCGGGCCGAGCCAAGGCCGGGAGAGCCGGCCACATATGGCGGCTTTTACTCCCACGAGGATATCCGCGAGGTTATCCGTTATGCATCGGAGCGCAATATAACCATTGTTCCGGAAATTGATGTGCCCGGTCACTGTATGGCCGCCCTGGCCGCTTATCCGGAGCTGAGCTGCACCAAACAGCAGGTTTCGGTAAATCCGGGTACAGATTTTTCTGACTGGTACGGAAACGGCACCTTCAAAATGAATGTGGAAAATACCCTGAACCCGTCAGATGAAAAGGTGTACGAATTCCTTGATAAAGTTTTCACTGAAGTAGCGGCGCTTTTCCCCAATCAGTACATACACGTGGGGGGCGACGAGTGCTACAAGGGCTACTGGAAGGAAGACCCGGGCTGTCAGGCACTGATGGAGAAGCAGGGAATACGCCATGTGGAAGACCTGCAGGGCTATTTCATGAGCCGCGTGGGACAAATCATCCAGTCAAAAGGCAAAAAAATGATTGGCTGGGATGAGATACTGGAAGGTGGAATTACCCCCGGGGCAGCTGTAATGAGCTGGCGCGGAGTAAAAGGCGGTATTCAGGCCGCCAAAATGGGCCATGAAGTGGTGATGACCCCGACTACCTACGCCTATATTGACTACAACCAGGGCGATCAGACCATTGACCCGCCCATCTACTCAGGCCTCAGGGTGAGCAAAAGCTACAGTTTCGAGCCTGTACCCGACGGCGTGGAGGCAAAATACATACTCGGCGGACAGGCCAACTTGTGGACAGAGCAGGTTCCGTCGCTTCGTTATGCCGAATACATGACCTACCCGCGCGCATGGGCGCTCGCGGAGGTTTACTGGTCGCCGAAGGAAGCGAAAAACTGGAACAGTTTCGCCTCCAGGATGGAAAAGCACTTCCGCCGGTCAGATGCTGCCGGTGTGAACTATTCCAGTGCTGTTTATGATCCGGCTGTAAAAGCCAAAAGAGAAAACGGTCAGCTGCTGCTCGTGCTGGAGAGTGAAATCAGCGGGGTGGATATCCACTATACACTCGATGAAACCATGCCCGACAACCGCTCCCCGAAATACAGCATTCCGGTACCGGTACCCGACGGTCCGGTGAATGTACGCGTACAGGCGTACAGAAACGGCACCCCAAGTGGTCACCTGATCACACTGAAACGCAGTCAGCTGGAGGCCAGAGCCCAGTGAAAACAACAATACCAATCAACAAACATAATGGACGAACACAAAAATACCCCGGTCAGGGAAGAACGACCGGAACTGATAGATCAGGCACTCATCGCCCCGTATCTCAAGGAACTGTTTGGTTATGATCGCTTTGTGGAGGGCGTAAAGACATTTTTGCCTGAAAATCTTTTTCATCGTATGCTGGAGATGAAAGACCGGGTGAACACCATTGAAGGTTTTCAAACGGATATCATTCTGCCTGTTTTGAACCTGATCGAGCAGATCAGTATCAAAGAGCTCACCTCCGGCGGACTGGAGTATCTGGATCCGGCAAAACAGTACCTCTTTATATCCAACCACCGGGATATTGTGCTGGATTCTGCATTTCTGAATTCCACCCTGTTCAAGCGCGGGTTTCGAACCAGCCAGATAGCAATCGGCGACAACCTGATGCGTCACCGGATTTCGGACCTGATATTCCGGATGAACAAGAGTTTCGTGGTGAAGCGAACCGGCTCACCCACCGAACTGTACAAATATTCCGTTCTGCTTGCCGGGCACATCAGAGCCCAGATTACAGAAGGAACAGATTCCGTGTGGATTGCCCAGCGCGAGGGTCGCGCCAAGGATGGCAATGACCGTACGCAGACCGGTTTGCTGAAAATGCTGACACTGGGTCAGCAGGGAGATATGAAGGATTTCTTCAAGTCGCTGAATATCGTTCCTGTGGCTATTTCATACGAGTTTGATCCGTGCGATCTGCTCAAGGCGCAGGAATTTGTGAATAAAAAGAACAATCCCGACTACAGGAAAAGTTTTGAGGAAGACCTGCAACATATCCTGCTTGGTTTGCGCGGACAAAAAGGCAGGGTGCACTTCGAGTTCGGAAAACCGCTTCAGGAGGAACTGGAAATATTTGATGAGTTGCCTAACAGCAAGAAGCAGCTTGAGGCGCTGGCTGCTATCATAGACGGGCGTATTCACAGAAATTATGCCCTGCACGGTATCAACGAGATAGCCGACAAACTGCTGAGAGAAGACGACAGTCTGTGTACACGCTGCGATGAGGGTGAAGATATGAAACTCCGGGACTACTTCTCCCGCAGGAAACAGCAACTGCAGAATGATACCGACGGATCCGGATACCGATATTTGCTGGGTATGTACGCCAACCCGCTGACTAATGCACAATCAGCGGAGTGATTTGTCAGGAGGGTACAGGGTGTTGGGTACAGGGTACACCGATATTACTTCTGCATTCGGAGCTCCACACCCAACACCCAACACCCTGAAAATCTTACCCGTTTGCCTTCTTGTGATCAGCCAGAAACTGTGCCAGTCCGATGTCGGTCAGCGGGTGTTTGAAGAGTCCCATGATCGCAGACAGCGGACAGGTAACCACGTCGGCTCCTGCTTTGGCGGCCTGAACGATATGCAGGGGGGTGCGTATGCTGGCTGCGAGAATGGCAGTGTCGTACGCCTGCATGGTGTATATCTCTGAAATTTCCTCAATCAGTTTGATACCATCCCAGGTGATATCGTCCACGCGTCCGATGAAAGGAGAGAGGTATGTGGCGCCTGCCTTGGCTGCCAGAATGGCTGACATACTGGCATTTATGTTTTACAATATGAAATAACGAAACCCCGGAGTCAGTTATCCTCCTTCCGCCACTCTG
>CAILQK010000106.1 GCA_903836265.1 uncultured Bacteroidota bacterium
CGGATTTTCCCCTGTCTGAACGCATATTGACACAAAATACGCGCCATCATCAGCCGTCAAACATCGCCAGCCGAAGCCGTCAGCCCATGGCTTCAGCCATGGGCGAAACCGCGCCCCCCTGCGCGCGACACCACACAAAAGGTATCAACAATATTACCGGCCCGATTACCCCCGCATAAAATCCGGAAAATTCACACCAGAACCAGATTGCCCGCACTTGCTTTTTTCAGAAAAAGGGATCCTGCGTCATTTATAGTGGGTTTTCAAATCCAGCCCACATAAATGAAAACAGATCATGGTCATGTAGTTTTGAATATTTCAGCGGTTCGCTTTATCTCCTGAATTTTAAGGTTAACTCGTTCTGTGAAGGCGTTGCTGGCTACCTGCCTGAAACAGGCTTTAATACCATACCAATGATCTTTCAGCATGTTTACAAATGCCCTGACTGGCGTCAATCTGCTTGCCCACGCCTGCTGCTCGTTTCGTCAACCGACAAGTGTTTGACAGGTTCCAAACCCTGATTACAAAGAGCAGAACCGACCCACCTGTTAACGATGCCGAAAACCCGCTTGCCACTTAGTACCCAGAATAGCCCCGGCACTTCTGGCAGACATATCGCCCCTAGCTGTGCCAGGACCAATTGCTCGAACAAAAGAGTGAATGAACTGCCGGACATAGCCCGGGGAACATCCACAAGGTGTACATGGCCATCCTCCGTCTGTACCCGAGGTATGTCCCCGTACAAGTAACATTCGTGCTGAAAAAAATTCAAATACCGCCAGCGACGCTTCTGATGATCATATACCGGGCAACTAACACCATCATATTCAAATTTGGTACGGCGCTTGTGTGCAACTTCAATAAATAACCGATGACAGTTATCTATCTCTTCAAAATAAACGTGCTTGATGTACCAGGGTGCCGATATACCCAACGCTGCTGTAAAAATCGGTAATTTTTCCATCCGGCAAATACATACAAACCCACCAAGAATGGCTTAGAACCGGGAAAAAATATTGTCCTGTAAGGGATAAAGGTAAGTACCGTCAGGGTGACTGGCGAAAAATTGATGCTCCTGGTGCAGGGGAAAAAATATGAGTACATGGAACAGGGAAATGGCAATATCAAAAAGAAACAGGCCTCCAGACAACTGAAATGGTTGCCAGATTCAAAAGACTTGACAAACGTTGTCTTTTTGACGACAAACGTCATTTTTACCCCTTGCAACTTTCAATGACAGGTACTTATACTTGCAGTAACAAAAGCGACCTCTCAAAATCGCTCCAAACCAATTCCTTCACCATTAAAAATCAGATTAGTATGATGAAAATTAATGTGAAAGCCATTCACTTTCAGGCCGATGTGAAACTGATCACGTTCATCGAAGAGAAATTGAGCCGTTTATCCAGGTTCTTTAAACGCCCGGTAGAAGTGGAAGTACTCCTCAAACTGCAGGATAACGGAACCTCTGTACAGGAAAAAATTACAGAAATCAGGCTGCATGCACCGGGGGGCTGGCTGATGGATAAAAAAACAAGCCGCACTTTCGAATCAGCACTTACCGCCTCGGTTGACACACTCAAACGTCAACTGGTGCGCCAGAAGGAGAAAACAGCCGCCTGAGGCGGATAAAGCAACCAATTCATATACAGGCGCCGGTATTCCACACCGGCGCCTGTTTTTTTTCAGGAAAAGCCTGAACTTCGCCGCCTGAAAGATTGTAACCATGTCGCTTCTGAAGAAACTGGCTGGCGAGACCGCCCTGTACGGACTGAGCAGTATGCTCGGCCGGGTTTTGAATATGATACTGCTCGTGCCACTTCATACGCGCACACTGCGCGACACAAGTGACTTCGGTGCTGTGGTGGACCTGTACGCAACGTCAGCATTTCTGATGGTCATTTTCTCCTACCGCATGGAGTCGGCTTTTTTCCGGTTCGGTACACCAAAGGAAGACCGCAGCAGGTCATTTTCAACGGGTATGATATCTGTTATGGGGAGCACCGCCATCATCACACTGCTCCTTTTCCTGTTCGCCCAACCTGTTGCAAATTTCCTTCAGTACCCCGATCATCCCGAATATGTACGCTGGTTCGCCCTGATTCTGGGGCTTGATTGCCTGTCCGAGCTTCCATTCGCACGACTGAGGCTGGAGCAGCGCCCCATCCGTTTTGTGTCCGTCAGGCTGATCAATATTACGGTAAATATCCTGATGAATCTGTTCTGGCTGCTCTATTGCCCGTGGGCAGCCTCTCACGGGCAGGAGTGGGTACATGCTGTCTGGTCGCCCGACACTGGTGCCGGATATGTCTTTCTCTCCAACCTGACAGCCAGCGCAGTGACGGTGCTCCTCCTGCTGCCCGAATTCAGAAAAACAGGATTCAGCTTCGACACAGAGCTGTGGTTCAGCATGATGAAATATGCAGCACCACTCATTATTGTCAGCCTGGCTGGTATCGTGGATGAAATGTTCAGCCGCTCGATGCTGAAGTACCTGCTCCCGGGCACGGTGGAAGAAAACCTGGGTCAGGTGGGCATTTTCGGCGCCAATTACAAACTGGCTGCCCTGATTACCCTATTTACCCAGGCTTACCGATACGCCGCGGAGCCTTTCTTTTTCAGGCATGCCGGCGACAGGGATGCCATGCGCACACAGGCGGAAGTAACCAAGTGGTTCACTGTTGCCGGAGCCACGGGTATGCTGGGCATCCTGCTGTTTCTGGATGTGGTCAAATATTTCATTGCACCCAAATACCACGGCGGACTTCATGTAGTGCCCGTACTGCTCGTGGCCAATCTGCTGCTCGGCGTGTATTACAACTTTTCAGTCTGGTACAGGCTGAAAGACCGCACCGGACTGGGAGCCATCATATCTGTTGCAGGAGCTGTCATCACTGTCCTGCTGAACCTGATACTCATCCCCCGATATGGTTATACCGGGGCTGCATTCGTCACGCTTGTCTGTTACGCATTCATGTCGTGGGCTACCTGGTTCACCGGTAAAAAACACTATCCGGTGCCTTATCAGCTCGGACGAATGTTTCTGTACACCGGTCTCGCGCTGCTCCTTGCCGGTACGGCATCATGGATATCGCCTTTCTTGCAGGAAACAGCCGGCTGGGCCGTCAGAATCCTGCTTTTCGGTGCCTGGCTGGCAACAATATGGGCGCTGGAAATACGCGGCAAACAGGCCTGACCGACAAATGTCTGTTTTATCTTTTCAGGGGAAACCTTTAGGAATTACATTTGTCCTTTCAAAAAAGACCCGTTGTCATGAAAAAACAACTTTTCCCCCTTGCCCTGACTATCCTTTTTTCAGGCAATCTGCTTTCACAGGGTCCAACCAGCGGACAAAAGCTGACACAGGACCCCTGGAAGATCATCGCAGAAAACATTGATCCGGCAAAATATTACGGTATTACAGTTGCCAACGGTATGATCGGACTGGTATCGTCACCCGACCCCATGCGCGTGAAAGACGTGGTGCTCAACGGCGCTTACGACAATTACCTGCGCGGACGCGTGAGCAATATACTCAAAGGATTCAATTTTATGAATATGAATCTGGACGTGGACGGTCGCCGGATCAGACGAAATGATATTTCCGAATACAGGCAGACACTCGATATGCAGCACGCCCAACTCACTACCACATTCGATGTGGGCGACAAAGTCAGCGTAAGCCAGACCCTGATGGCTCTCCGGCACCTGCCCTACTGTGCTCTTTCCATCGTGGAAATTACTGCCAAAAAGGACGTGACAATTACTCCCATGTCGGTCATCGAAGCACCCGAAATGCTGCAGGATGTGCGCAATTACTACTCCGAAATTGACCGCCCGCACGTGCTGATCCCGTTACTTACCTCTGTAGGAAAGAGCCCGAGCGGCAAATATACCGTTGCCGCTTCCACCAGCTTTATCTTCCCGGAAGCACATGGTGCCGAACCGGATCTCATCCACGAAGACTGGGACTACAACATGCACCTGGCCAAGTTCCATAAAAGGCTGAAAGCCGGAGAGACATACCGTTTTGCTGTTGCAGGCACGCTCATTTCCTCTGCACATACCATTGACGCACATAACGAGGCCGAGCGCCTCACCATTTTTGCCGCGCTCGAACGCACAGAAAGACTTCTCACCCGCCACGAAGCGGAATGGGACAAGCTCTGGATGTCCGACATCACCATCGAAGGCGATGTAAACGCTACCCGGGATATTCACTCTGCCATGTACCACCTCTACTCATTCGGCCGCGAGGGCACCGCACTCAGCCTGTCGCCGATGGGGCTGAGCGGACTCGGCTACAACGGACACGTGTTCTGGGATACCGAACTCTGGATGTACCCGCCCATGCTGCTGCTTCACCCGGAAATTGCCCGCTCTTTCCTCGAATTCAGGTATCAACTGCTCGATGAAGCCAAACAAAACGCATTTTCCCACGGATATAAAGGAGCCATGTACCCGTGGGAGAGCACCACTACCGGACAGGAAGAAACACCCGTATGGGCACTCACCGGACCCTTCCAGCACCATATTACCGGCTGCGTCGGCTGGGCAGCCTGGCAGTACTATCTGGTTACCCGCGACAAAATATGGCTCCGCGAACGTGGATGGCCAATACTGAAGGAAGTGGCCGACTTCTGGGCAAGCCGTGTGGAAAGAAATGGCCCGGGCAGGTATGATATCAACAACGTGATTGGCGCCAACGAGTGGCAGGAAAATATTGACAACAACGCTTTCACCAACGGAATGGCGATTACAGTCCTGCGCTATGCCGGTCAGGCTGCTCAGGAACTGGGTATCACGCCTGATTCTGACTGGGCACACGTGGCCAATAACATACCCATTCTGAAATTTTCCGACGGAACGACCCGTGAAAATGCAACCTATAACGGCGAGATCATCAAACAGGCTGATGTCAATCTGCTTGCCTATCCGCTGAAATACTATACTGATCCTGTACAGATCAAAAAAGACCTGGATTATTACGAGCCCCGCATGTCACCCGACGGCCCCGCTATGGGCAATGCCATCCTGACTGTATCGGCCGCGCGCGCAGGAGATGCCGAAAGAGCTTACGATCTCTGGATCAGGAGCTACAAATTCAATGAGGTGCCGCCATTCGGAGTTCTTTCCGAGTGTGCAGGTGGTACAAATCCCTATTTTGCCACCGGAGCAGGCGGATTCCTGCAGGCCACGCTGATGGGCTTCGGCGGCCTTGATATTACCCCGAACGGAATTGTACAGCTCAAAACAAAACTGCCCAAAAAGTGGAAATCCATGACCATAACCGGTGTCGGAGGTAAAACCTGGAAAACAGGAAACTGAAAAATATGCATCTTTTTACCAACGCCGTCATCTACACCGGATCGCAGGTTCTGAGGTACGCTTCGCTTGCTGTTCAGGACAATATCATCGCGGGTATTTATCCTGAAGGGGAAAGATATACCGGACCGGTTGAATCCGTCACCAATCTGGATGGCCTGTCTGTGGCTCCTGCCCTGATTGACCTGCAGATATATGGTGGCGGCGGTCTGCTGTTCAACAACGACCCCACTCCCGAAACCATACACGCTACCTTCAGGGATGTACAGGCTGGCGGCGGCGGCTGGTTCCAGATCACCCTGTCCTGCTCTGCACCGGAAATCATGTGGCAGGCAATAGAAGCATGCAGAACCTACAGGGCTCAGGGTGGAGAGGGCCTGATCGGGCTGCACATGGAAGGCCCCTTCTTCAATCCGGAAAAAAAAGGGGCACACCCGCTGAAAAACATCCAGAAACCGTCAAAAGAGAATATTGCAGCCATTGTCGAAAGAGGACGTGACATCGTCACCTATATGACCATTGCACCTGAAATGTTTGAGGAGGACGCACTGGACATGCTGCTGGGCAGCGGCATCATCCTTTCAGCAGGGCACAGCAATGCCACTTTCGAACAGGCGAAATATGCATTCGGCAGAGGAATTGGCCGCGCCACCCACCTGTTCAATGCCATGAGCCAGCTGCAAGGCCGTGCGCCCGGCATGGTGGGCGCCATATACGATACAGCGCCATTTGCCAGTATCATTGCCGATGGTGTGCATTGCGACTTCGCCTCAGTAAGAATCAGCCACAAATTACTGGGTGAAAAACTTTTTCTGATCACCGACGCCGTGACCGGGAGCAACAGGGGCGATTATCGATTCCGGCTGGCCGGCGACCGGTACGTGGATGCAGACGGTACCCTTTCGGGCTCTTCTCTCACCATGTGGCAGGCTGTACGCAACTGCACGCAAAAAGCGGGAATTCCACTGGAGGAATCAATAAGAATGGCATCTGTTTACCCGGCCCGTGCAGCAAAACTCGCCGACAGGGCAGGGATGCTGGCCCCCGGATACCCTGCAAAATGGATTGCCTTCGATGAAAAACTGGATCTTGCCGGAGAACATTGCAGGCTTGGGACAACCCGGACAACCTGAGGCGCTCTTTATACGTCATTTGATCTGGAGGAATACGTGTTTAAATTGTTTGAAACAACATGAAAGCAACCATACCTGACATGCTGAAAAACCTGAAATACTCTCTTTTATGGGTAGTGGCAGCACATTCATCCATAAACGCCCAGGTAAATGGCGGCGAATCTGTCTTTCAGTTTCTTTCCCTGCCCGCTTCCTCCAGGATTACAGGACTGGGCGGCGCGCAGATAGCAGTGCGCGACGACGACCCCGTGTTTGCAGCAGCCAATCCGGCAGCGCTCAATGCCTCCATGGGAGGTCGTATGACGTTCAACCACAACTTCTTTCTCTCCGATATTCAACACGGATACGCAGCCTGTGCACACCACCTCAGCAAGCCCGGTTTCACTGTACATGGCGCTCTGCAATACATACAATATGGCGAAATGGAGCGGGCCGACGAATACGGAAATGTACAGGGGAATGTCAGGGCAGCCGAAAATGCTTTCACACTCGGAGCAGCACGGCCACTCAGCAGCAAACTCTCACTCGGCCTCAACCTGCGCTTTGCAGTTTCCACCCTCGATATATACCAGTCTTCAGCCCTGATGGCAGATGCAGGAATCCTGTACTCGGATACTGCCAGCCGGTTCTCGGCTGCACTGACTGTAAAAAATGCCGGGACCCAGGTGACTGCCTACAGCGGCATACAGGAGCCGCTTCCTTTCGATATACAATTCTCCGTCACACAGCGACTGAAACACCTGCCATTTCGTTTTGGTCTGGTGGCGCACCACCTGCACGAATGGGATATCCGTTATGACGACCCGGATCTGCAGGACAGCGACATACTGATTATCGGAGGAGATCAGCCGACCGGGAACAGATTCGGCAATACTGTTGACAATCTCTTCAGGCACCTGATATTCAACGGCGAATTTCTCCTCGGCAAAAACGAAGGATTCAGAATGCGCTTCGGATATAACCACCTGCGCAAACGGGAACTTACAGTCAGGAACTATCGAAGTATGGCAGGATTTTCCGGCGGCATCGGGATAAAAGTGAAAAGATTCCGTATTGATTTCGGTTATGCATCCTATCACCTGGCAGGAGGCGTGGCGCACATCGGTATCGGCACAAATCTGAAGGACTTTTTCCGTTAGACTTCTTACCTTGGCGTGCAGGATTGAAATTTCTGAATATTTATGAAACTCACGCACGCCCTTCTTTGCCTGACACTGTCAGCTACACTGCTTTCCTGCAGTAAAAAATTAACGCAGTCCGGCACAGAGGCAGAAAACCCGCTGGAATACGCACTGCGCAGCCATACCGCCGACTTCGACAGTATCCTGCTCCGACCCGATATTTACGAGGTACAGATTATTTACACAGAAATACAGCGCGACAGGTCGGGCCACCCGCGCATGCGCGAGTGGCGTCACAACGTGGACAGCACACGCTGTTTCTATCCGGCCAGTATGGTCAAAATGCCGCTGGCACTGCTCGCACTGGAAAAAATCAACCGCCTGCAAAGAGAATATCCCCTTCTGACAAAGGATACTCCTTACCGACTCGATTCACTGCGCCCCTGGCAACAAACACACACTGAAGACCCGGGAGCGCCCGGTGGGTTGCCCTCCATCGCACACGATATACGACAGATATTCGTCGTGAGCGACAATCTGGCCTACAACCACCTGTTTGAGTTCCTCGGACGGGAATACATCAATACAACGCTGAGAGAAAAAGGATACGGACATACCGGTATCGTTCACCGGTTCAACTACCCCGGCCGCGACAACCGGTACACCACCCTGATGACCTTTTACGATGAGTCGGGAGGCATTTATCAGCAGGATGAGTTGTACGACGACAATACATGGGTCAATCCGCAACACAGCACCAGAAAAGGGCGGGGGTACTACAACGCGCAGGACAGTCTGGTACTCACGCCATTTGACATGAGCAAAAAAAACTGGTTCTCGCTCAGCGACATGAATCTGATGCTCAAAACTGTTCTGTTTCCGGAACTCGTTGATCCCGTGCACCGCTTCGACCTGACTCCGGACGACTACCAGTTCCTGCGCCATTACATGGGTATTTTCCCCAGGGAGTGTGACTACCCGAAATACGACAGCACCTGGTACGACGGATATGTAAAATTCTTCCTCTATGGCGACAGCAAGGAGCGACGGGACGGGAAAATACGAATATACAACAAGGTGGGCGAAGCTTATGGCACCCTGACAGATGTGGCATATATACACGACACAGAATCAGGCGCCGAATTCATGCTCGCCGCCACCATTCTGTGCAACAGCGACGGTATCTTCAACGACGACAAATATGACTATGACCAGACCGGCTTCCCTTTCCTGGCAAAACTGGGCAAGGTCATGCTGGAGGAAAGGAAGCGATCACTTTCAGTAAAAAAGTAAAAATTACATGCGAAAAAATCTGAAAACTGCCCTCGGAATATGCCTTCTGGCTGCCTCCTGCTCGCACGGGGTGTACAGAGGATGGCCTGAATATCTGGGCGGACCCGACAGAAACCACTACACCACCCTGTCGCAAATTACACGCGAAAATGTCCGGCAGCTCGAGATCGCGTGGACATATACCATGCGCGATTCGGGCCAGGTACAAACCAATCCGATTGTTGTGGACGGCATCTTGTATGGCATTACTCCTTCTGTGCAGGTCTTCGCACTGAACGCAGCCACAGGAGAGGAAATCTGGCGCTTCGGGGAACCGCTGATTGAATCACATAACACCGGTCGCGGGGTGGCTTACTGGACCGATGGCCGTGAAAAGCGGATATTTCACACTATCGGGCCGCGCCTTTATGCGATTGATGCGCTCAATGGCAAACCGATTCCATCATTTGGAAGTGGCGGGTACATTGACCTGCATCTCGGATTACCAGAAATAGCAGCTGGTAAATACATCAACTCAAATACACCGGGAACTATTTTTGAAGACCTGATTATCATGCCTGTCAGGCTTTCCGAGGGCTCCGATGCCGCACCCGGCGACATCAGGGCCTTCAACGTTCGTACCGGCGAACTGGCCTGGACTTTTCACACAATACCATACCCCGGTGAATTCGGATATGAGACATTCCCCGAAGATGCATGGCAAAATACGTATGTGGGCGCGGCCAACAACTGGTCAGGCATGTCGGTTGACCGGAAACGGGGTATTCTCTTTGTACCGACAGGCTCGGCGGCTTACGATTTTTATGGCGGCAACCGTCCGGGAGAGAATCTGTTTGCCAACTGCCTGCTGGCGCTCGATGCCAGAACAGGCAAAAGAATATGGCACTACCAGTTTGTACACCATGATATCTGGGACAGAGATTTGCCTGCACCTCCCAATCTCATCACCCTGACCCATAATGGTCGCCGAACAGACGCCGTGGCACAGGTAACCAAACAGGGATATGTTTTTGTTTTCGAGCGAAAAACGGGTAAACCCCTGTTCGATATCAAAGAGATACCCGTGCCTCCTTCCGATTTGCCCGGAGAAATCACCTGGCCCACACAACCGGTACCCGTTAAACCGGCTCCTTTCGCCCGAATGAGCACGTCGCTCACCGAGAGCGACATACCTCTGTGGATAGCAGACCGCGAAAAAATACTGGAAACATTCAGGGCCAGCCGGAAGGAACAATGGGCGCCGCCCAGCCGGGAAGGCACCCTGCTCTTCCCGGGTTATGACGGTGCTGCCGAGTGGGGCGGTGCTGCCGTTGATGTGGAAACCGGCGTAATGTATGTCAACAGCAACGAAATGGCCTGGATTATGCAGATGGTGGAAGTACCCGGCGTACAGGCGATGCAGCAACTCAGTCCGGGCGCGAGGGTTTACTCCGCCAGATGCTCATCATGCCACGGTCCGGGCCGCCAGGGCAATTCTGCCAGTGGTTATCCGGCCCTGAATAACCTGAAAGGCAGGCTGGGAAAACCGTATGTCAGCGGACTCGTTGCCAGCGGGAAAGGAATGATGCCCGGAATAAATCTGAATACAGAAGAAAAGGAAGCCCTGATCAGCTTCCTGTACGATGAAGAAAACACTTCCGAAGGCCAGGGAGGGAAGGAGACCGTGATAGCAGGCAAGGATCAGGTGCCATTCGTGAGTACCGGGTACAACAAATTTCTCGATGCAAACGGCCTGCCGGCATTCTCGCCACCCTACGGCAGCCTGACCGCCATTGACCTGAATAACGGCGAACACCTCTGGCGCATTGTATTGGGTGAAGACCCGAAACTGAAAGAAATGGGTATCGGAAATACCGGGACAGAGAATTACGGGGGGCCAGTGGTTACACAAAACGGACTGCTGTTCATCGCAGCCACCAAAGACGGCAAATTCAGGGCCTTTGACAAGAAAAACGGCCACCTGCTGTGGGAAACCGATCTTCCCGCAGCATCTTTTGCCACACCGGCCACTTATGAAATTGATGGGAGACAATATATCGTGTTGGCCTGCGGGGGTACCAAGCTGGGATCGCCAAAAGGAAACAGCTATGTAGCATACGCACTGCCGAAACGATAAAATACAACAGGCGTTGCAACTGGCAATCAGCTGCAACGCCTGTCAGGACTGGTAGTGAAACGGAATCCTATTCCATTTCCTGAACCACCTCGCGCACTTCGGGAATCATGCGCTTGAGCATTCCCTCAATTCCAGCCTTCAGCGTAACAGTGGAGGAAGGACAACCGCTGCAGGAGCCCTGCATGATCACGTTGACCACACCATTCTCGAAGGATTTGAATTCAATATTTCCTCCGTCGCTCTCTACGGCAGGCTTCACATACATATCAATCAGATCCTTTACCCTGCGGGCAATCTCTCCGTTCTCGCCGGAGAACTGCGCCGCGTTATTTTCGGCAACAAGCAACTCCATGTGCTCGGAGAAGCCCTCCTTTACCACCACACCGCCATTTTCCACGTACTCCTTGATGAAAGACTTGAGTTTGAGCATGATATCCTCCCACTCATAGTTCAGCTCCTTCGTGATGGTAACGAAGTTATTGTTCAGATAAACACTTTTCACGTACGGGAGCTCCATCAGGCTGTTGGCCAGGGGACTCCATTCTTCGGCCAGTTCTTTCTCCCTGAAATCGGCGATGCCGCGGTAAATCAAACGATTTGCCACGTATTTCAGCGTTTCCGGATTGGGCGTCTGCTCGGTGTACAACATTACCGGCATTTTGGCAGCTACATGTTCCATAGGTTCGCAGTTTAGAATGATTGTGCAAAGGTACGGAGTAAGGAATCAGGAGCAATGGCTTGACTTGTAAATAACAGGTCATTAATTGCTACAGGTCCGAAAAGACAATACACACAAAATAAACAGTGACAACAGCGCTTTGGTTCAGCCACCGAAACCCTGTGCACGGTCATCTTTACCTGAAGAAGTGCGCACGCGCCGCGCCCGCATGGAATCTGCAAGCAACCTGACCAGTGCCTCGTATGGTATTATTTCCAGTTCGTGCGACTGATTTGACAGCTGTAGTGGTGCCTTGCGAAGTTCCTCGAGATAGGGCCGCACTTTTTCAGGAAATTTCTCGCTGTCGTAATTGTATTTTGACAGAATCACCAGAATTTTGATGAAAAGCTGGGAACGGTGTGTCTCTACCCCGTTGCGCAGGTATCGTTCCCTGTACTTTTCCAGGGCGGCGATACGATCCCAAAGGCTGTCGAACCTGCCCTCCACATATTCCAGCAGCACTTCTGCAGCCAGAATCGCTACATTCATTCCCTGTTTATCCTGTGAAAAATCACGTATGTCATTCCTGAATCGGGTACTCTTGATTTTTGGAGCCATTTCTTCGGGTATTTGTTTTCCGGTTAATTGCTGTACGATAAACAGGTAGGCACCCAGGATATGCCAGGTTTCGCGTTGAGTCTCCCGCAATACTGACATTTTTCTGTTTTTTACGGCCATTTGATATATTTCAGCTGCCTGCCTGTACTCTCCCTGATACATTTTCAGGTAAAATCCGAGCTCCAGTGTGCTGAACCAGTTGTAGGAACCCGGACTCGCCAAATCAAGCGCTCTCGAAAAAAAACGGTTTCCTCTCGCATAATTCCCCAGATAAAAGCAATTCATAATTTCCAGATAGTGGAAAATATTCAGTGCCTGGTTACATGGATAGGGTCGTTCGCTGAACCAGGCTATCGCAGACTCATGTACGGCTGACACCTCCTGATAACGGCCCTCAATGGTATGCCTGTATGAGAGCAGCGAGTAGTACGATACATGGAAATTGTGCGAATTGATGACGCCTGCATACATTTTCAGATCGTTCAGATAGCTCTGTGCCTGCTCTGCCAGGTCTCTCTGCAGCGTTTTCCGCTTGATGGAAGGCAGCTTGATGCGATCGAAACAGATTATGGCCTTCTCCTCCACCAGACGCCACTCGCTGTACTGTTCGTACAACTCCAGATATCTGTCGTACGTCTTCAGATCGTCGCCCGCCACCGAGACGTAATCCATCAGAATCCTTGAAGCCTCCACCACAAATTCGGGTCGCCCGTAATCCTGACCGAGTTTAAGCAACTCCTCTGCCGTTTTCCGGGCTGCATGCTTGCAGGCCAGCGGCGACAGCGATTTGGCGATAGCGGTGAGCCTGAACCCCCGGAGACGACTGCTGTTCAGCGGGTCGGAAAATTGCCTTTCAGCATCGAGATGCAGCGCCATCAGTTCCAAACACCGAAGCAATTCTCTGGCCACCTGCCTGAATTTTGTTCGCTCTCCTATGCCAATACGCTGAATGGCATCCGCTTCCGTGCGGTAACTGGCCGATTGAATAGCATAATACAGTTTTTCCACATCGCGATTCCCGCGCGAATAAAAGCGGAGCAGCTCCTCCGCTCCCGGCAACGATTGCTCCGCAAGCATTACCAGTTCAGTCAGTTCCTTGATCATAACAATGGTTTCCAATGATGAAAGTGATTTAAACCATAATAATGATACAAAAGTCCGGCCGGCAGAATTCCCATTTTATTACACTTTCAGACAGAAATTCCACGACTGTAACTATTCCTGAAACTGTAAAACAACAACCCAAAACCCTTTTTTAGTCATAAACAAACAAAATACGTTCAATATTTTATTTTTTGATCTTCGATCGCGTCCGATAATACGTACACCTGGAGCCAAAAATTCCAGCCGGTCAGCTGAATTCACGACAAAATTCATTGGTATTGTCATACCGTTACGAACAGTTCAAAACCCGAAAAAATATCCAAATATTTGATTTTCATCTTTTTAAGATAAAAATAGAAATTTTAACAATACATATTCAACCGTTGTCATACCGGGCAGTGTCGTAATACGCCACTTTCCGGCACCCTCATCTTTGCACTGTCATTCAAACACGCTTCACATTTTAAATCGAAAAAATGAAACAGTTTCACACAACAGTTACAACATGCTCCAGCACCATCATCAGTGTGGATGTAATGGGCGGTTAAAATCACCACCGCGAAAATCAGTCGGATGCGAACAATTGAATATTTCACAAACGACTGATTTTCAATTTTTTAAAACCAAAAAACCGGATTTAATCAACAAAAATCCACCTGTAATACCTGCACAACTGTCGCAACTCGATTGAAGAACATACCTGCACTTTTGTCACCGACAACCAACACAACCATGATAGACATCAGGATCAAACCCGAAATTCACATATACCAGCCACTGCCGGCTACCGTAAGCTGGACCAGAGTCCGCGATGACTATGGCGAACGGTACCAGCTGGAACCCGCACATAATCTGCCGAAGACAGATACCCTTCAACCCGGCGGGAATGAAGGGCCGGTATGGACAAAGCACACTGTATTGTCCTGTATTACCCTGCTTGAAAGCGGGGCCATACTGGCCTCATTCCCGTTAAATGGTCATCTTCCCGGACAAATCAGACCCGATACATTTTCGGTATGGTTTCATCTGGATGCTCCGTTGCACATTCAGCCGGGTGTATTCGGCAGATTGATCAGGATAGAAAGCGGACGCCACATCATGGCGCAATCGCTTGATTCCTGGATGGTGTACTTTAAACCCGACGCTTCATAATTCACTTTTCCCCGAAACTCTTTCCCGTTTTTTCAAGAACCATGATGAACCCCGCGCCGCCTGTCTGAGGTCAGAAATGACCAGGACAGGTCGGCCGGGGCCGGGGAAAGTCTAGCCCAAAAAAGCCCCAATACCTCTGATTAC
>CAILQK010000107.1 GCA_903836265.1 uncultured Bacteroidota bacterium
CCTCGAAGTGCCTCCTGTACTGGTTCGTGCCATATGAAAATCTGTTTGGGGCAAAGGTCTTTATACCGAAAATATGGGGCAAGATGTGGTTGGTCGGGGGGATACGCATGGAGGGTTTTTTTTGCGTCCAAAATTCAAACTTCTTCTCCATTTTTCTATTTACGAAATTAAAAAAAAAACTAAAAAAGGTTTTTCCATAAAAATATGCGCATTTTATAAACTTAAATCAAATTTTATTTTATTAATTCAAAATTTGTTGTATGTTTGTCACATATTTTGAATGAATTTTGAATTCGTAAAGTCAAAGTTAGACAATCTGCTGAAAACCAATTTTATATGAATGAACTCAAACCCACTACTGGCTCATGATGAAAACGATTATTTTCTTTTTTTCGTTACTCTTTTTCGCAGTCACAACAAAAGCCCAGACAGATTTCATCGAACGGTTTCCTGATACCTCGGTACTGTCGGCAGAGGAAGCGGTTTTGTACGGGAAACTTTCCAATGTTGGGCGATTTTCATCGGCAAAGTTGATCAAGGTCAAAAATCTGGCAACCAGTGTGAATGCAGGCGGGAATTTGCATATTCTTCTTGCGGAAGACGAGTACCAGTTAGAAGAGTGCCAAAACCTTGAATTTGCACCACAGACATCCCGCTATGTCAACGACCAAAACTATTACTACTACGGAATTCTTATCGAGAGTGATTCCTGCGAGTGCAAATGCCAAAGCGGTGAAATAATGCTGGAAGCCCGCGAGGGCAGAAAATACGGTTATATTGTTGCCGACGACGCGCGGTTCGAGATACTCGCATTGAACAGCGAATACAGCATTATGGCAAGAGTGAACCCATCTTTCTTTGACGACAAGACGGAATGCCTTGAACTACCTGAAGAACAAGGTTTATCAAAGCCGCAAAAACAAGCCGCTGCATCCCGCTCCGGCGAGGCATGCGTTATTCGGGTGTTGTTTCTGTACACACAGGCCGCCGAAGACCGTTTTGGTGTACTTGGGCTAAACGATATGGCCGATTTGGGAATCTCCCAAACCAATCAGGCATTTGAAAAAAGCGAGGTGACCGATGTCTGTGTCGCCAGGGCAAATTTCAGAGAGTGGGCAAACTTCAACGAAAATCCAGATGATCTAGAGCAGAATTTGCAAGACCTGTTGACAGACAATGATGTCGCCCAATGGCGTCAGGCAGATCTTGCCGACGTGGTTTGTCTGATCACCGACGCGGGCTATGCTGGCGGAGTTTTGGGGGTAGCGGGCTTCGTCCCCGACCCGAACAATCCCGGTCAGATTATCTCAAACCTCGGCAACCCGATGTTCGACCTTTCATTTATGATCGTGGAGGGAGCCAGTTTCAGTACCAATTTCACGTTCAGCCACGAACTGGGCCATGTGGTGGGGTGCAGGCATCAAACCTGTGCCACTTTTCAGAGGAATGGCTGCGACAACGGAGGTGCGAGTGAGCATGGCCACGGATGGGGGCATCGGCGTTGTGCGTTGTGCGGATGGAAGAATTACAGCACAATAATGCACCAACATCGCGATGGCAACAAACGCCTGCTCCGGTACTCCAACCCCGAAATAAACGACAAGGGAGCCACCGGGGTGGTGGGTATTTCCGAAAACGCCCAATGGATACGGGACGGCAACGGTTGCACGGTTGCCGATTATTTCCCAGACCCTGTCATATCTTTCTCAGCCAACATAATAGGCTCGGACTTTATTTGCCAGCCCCTTTCAGAGATTTATTCTGCTGGTGTGACAGGGGTAAATGGAAGTATAACTTATGAATGGCATATTTCCACCGACGGTGTGAATTGGGGCAACCCGGTCGGGTCAACCGACCAAATCGAACTGTACTCCACCAATTTTGCGGTTGGAACCATTGTTTTTCTTCGTGTCAAGGTGACAAATCAAGCAGGCAATTCCGTGTTTGCGTTCCTGAATATTTTGATAAAGGAAGACAACGGCATTTGTTTACGTTCCAACGGAAACGCCCCTGACAGTTTGGGGCAAGTGTTTGCGGCCTTTCCCAATCCCTCTTATGACCTGCTGCAAGTCTCCATAGAGGTAAAGGACAATATCGTACCTGTTGTTGTTCGTCTCTTTTCTTTAACGGGCATACTGCTCGAAGAGCGACGCTACCTTCACAGTCCCGGCACCCATACAGAAACGCTTTCCTTGAAATCGCTCCCGGCCGGGGTATACGCGCTTCGGGCGCAAGTAGGTAACATGTTCTTTAATAAACTAATCGTCAAGTCATGAAAAACCAATTGATTTTTCTTTTGCTTTTATTGTCCTTGACTACCTGCCGCAAAGACAGCGTGTTCGATGAGCATGGGTTTTATGGAAAAGGTTCTGCCAAACTGAACGGTGTGCCATGGTCAGGCAAGACCGGGGTATTCTTCAAAACTGGCGTATGGGCTGATTTTTGCTACTCCGACACCTGTATTGCCATACATTTTTTCCACCGTAATCAATACGGCGAACTTCGTGGCAAGATAACGCTTGATCATGTTCCATTGCACGCCGGAAGGCAAACCCTAAATTACGCATGGCCGGTTTCTGAGGATGTGTTATGCGCCTTGTCGTATTCTGAGTGGGCTTCCGATGGGGATGTAGTAACCGGTGACTATTCTGTTTTTGAACAGAACGACGACAACTACCTTGACATTACTGACCTAAATCTTAAAACAGGGGATATTAGCGGTAAGTTTCAGGCAACCGTCGTTCGGCATGAGTTCTGGACACCTGCCGGGCAACAACCAGATACGATTCGGATTACGGAAGGGACATTTACAGGAAAGATATTCAGGGAATAACAAATGTGCTTACGGTGTAAACCCCCGACCAACCGCATCTTGCCCCATATTTTCGGTATGAAAACCTGTTCTCCCAATTGATTTTATGCCACAAACCAGCTCAAAAGGGCAGCCCTATTGGATGAATTTGATCAGAACAGCCTGGTCTCCGGTTACCCGGAAACGCTCGTCCATACGATAGCCCAGCACCCAGATAATTGCTCCGTCTCCGTTCTCAAGTATCCAGATTCGCTCCTTGTCGGATCTGGATACTTTTTTGTCGGTGAAATAGTCCTGCAGTTTCTGAAATCTGCCCCCCATGCCAAATGGCTGAAACCGGTCGCCCGGCAGCCAGTGCCGGAGTATGAGGGGGTATATCAGTTTTCCCGGCTCTACCGCTACAGACTCTCGTCCGTCGGGAAAAGGCTCCATGAATGGCCCCGCCATGAAGAACAGAACTCCTTCATCCAGTCTGACCATCAGATCCTCGGGGCCGACCCGGATGACTAAAGTGTTTTTCTCAGTGCCGGAAACAGGCTGGCAATGCAGTGTTCCTCTGTTCACCATCAGTTGCCACCCATTCTCTGATACCAGTTCAAAACCGGTATTGCCCAGATTTTCAGATAATTGTCTCGACTGTTCCTCGCTGAAACCGTAGGGCTGCAGTACCGTTGAAAGCGCCTGATGCGGAGAGGGTAGTGCCCGCAGTTTTTCGACAGGAATGGTAAATTCCCCAATCTCACCCGGAATATTCAGACAGGTCTTTATCAGAAATTCCAGGTTTTCCCGCGCCTCGCGCATGCGCGTGATGTTTCTCGATGCGGTCTGTAGAAAATTGCTGTTCAGTGTTTCCAGGTGCGGGACAACATGCATTCGAATATAATTCCTTGAATACTCGTCTTTGGCATTACTGGCATCCTCTCTCCACGACAGTTTCTGTTCCACGGCATAATCAACCAGTTCGGATTTGGTGGCAAACAACAGCGGACGAACCAGTCTGCACGCCTGGTTGTTCATTTCCCGTTCCGGACGGATACCCCTCATCCCCTTCAGTCCCGTGCCGCGGGTGAAGTGAAGGAGTACCGTCTCGACATTATCGTTCAGGTGGTGAGCCGTTGCCACAGCGTTATATCCGAATTCTCCGGCAATTCTGCCAAACCATTCATACCTCAGTTCTCTGGCAGCCATTTGTACCGAGATGCCTTCTGCACCTGCCTTTTCAACCGTATTAAACCTGACGGAATGAAACCTGACATCCATTTCAGCAGCCATTTCCCCGACAAACTGCTCATCGCCATCGGATGCACCTCCCCGCAGCTGAAAATTGCAGTGTGCCACCCCGAACGGGATGCCCGACGCATGGAAAAGGTGGAGCAGCACCACCGAGTCAACTCCGCCGCTGACAGCCAGCAGGAAAGGAGGAGAAATATGACTGAATTGACTAAAATGGTCGAGAAAACGCTGTTGCAAACTCATCCTTTTTCGGTTAAACTACGTTAAAAGTAATCTAAATTACGTTAAAAGTAATCAGATTAAAGCATGTTGCCTGAATTTTATCCCGCAAAGATGCCCGTTTCCCCGTTTTCGGGAAATTAAAATGCAGACAAACTGTAACAATTTCATTTCAGGAGCGTCTGACTTCCAGTTCTCTCTTTTCAGGAGCATGGATATGCTCAAAAACCACTACTTGCATACAATGAGACTATTTTACCTCCTGATTTCCCTGCTTTGTGTACTGAACGCCGGCGCTCAGGTTTCGGGCGTGGTGCGCGATGAATCCGGGGAGCCGCTGCCTTATGTAACGGTTTATGTGAAAAACACCTCTGTCGGAACGGTTTCAAATGCCTCAGGTGTGTATTCGCTGAATGCACCAAAGGGAAATATTGAAATTGTATTCCAGTATATAGGATACAAAACCGAAATCAGGGCGGTGGAGGCCGGGGTCAAACCCGTACAGGTAAACGTCCGAATGGAGCCATCCAACCTTGAGCTGGGGGAGGTCAT
The DNA here is from genome assembly GCA_903836265.1 of uncultured Bacteroidota bacterium. Classification (GTDB taxonomy): domain Bacteria; phylum Bacteroidota; class Bacteroidia; order Chitinophagales; family Saprospiraceae; genus M3007. The sequence goes on from CAILQK010000107.1 coordinate 4,817, forward strand.
CATCACTGATCAGAATCCCGGAGAGCGGATCATGCGCGA
>CAILQK010000108.1 GCA_903836265.1 uncultured Bacteroidota bacterium
AGCCGGTTTGCGCAGACGCAGGTCTGACCGGCATTCCGGTACTTGGAAGCGATGGCTCCTTCCACTGCGGCATCCAGATCAGCATCATCGAACACAATGAACGGTGCATTGCCTCCCAGCTCCAGTGAAATTTTCTTGACAGTTCCGGCGCTTTGACGCATCAGCAGTTTCCCCACCTCTGTACTGCCAGTAAACGACAACTTGCGCACCACAGTACTGTCGGTGAGGGTCTTCCCGATGGCAGGAGCATCCATGCCGGGCACAATATTCAGTACACCCGGAGGGATACCGGCTCTCTGGGCCAGTTCGGCCAGTGCAAGTGCCGAGAGTGGAGTTTCCTCGGATGGCTTCAGTACCACCGTGCAGCCTGCTGCGAGCGCCGGAGCCACCTTTCGCGTGATCATGGCGTTGGGGAAGTTCCATGGTGTAATGGCAGCGACAACACCCACCGGCTGCTTCACCACCATCAGGCGCATTCCGGGCATGTGCGGCGGTATGATGTCGCCGTAGGCCCGCTTGCCCTCTTCGGCAAACCATTCGATGAAGGTGGCGCCATATCGGATCTCCCCACGGGCTTCAGGAAAGGGTTTGCCCTGCTCAAGGGTGAGCAACATCCCGAGATCGTCGGCATTTTCCACAATCAGATCGTGCCAACGGCGCAGAATTCCTGCGCGAACGGTGGCAGTTTTTGAACGCCATTCGGCGAGAGCCGTTTCTGCGGCCTGTATTGCCAGTGCCGTTTCTGCACCGCCGCAATCAGCAACCTGCCCGATTGTTTCGCCAGTTGCAGGGTTGGTTACAGGAAAGGTGTTGCCGGATATGGCGGCCGTCCACTCGCCATTGATAAAGGCATGCTGACAGATCAGGGAGGAGTCTTTGATCATGATTTGTTTGTTTGACCGCGCTAAGGTCGGAAAAAATTGCCGGTATTGTCGCCACATGCAAATGGTGAAAATAAAAAGTATTTTTTTGAATATTGCCCTTCAATTCACTGATTCTGGTTACAAAACGATTAAAACATTCAAACATGAAACAGAAAATAAGAATCGGCATGGTAGGCGGTGGCCGCGGCGCATTCATCGGAGCAGTACACCGCATGGCAGCAGCGCTCGACGGCGAAATTGAACTGGTGTGCGGCGCTTTCAGCAGCGATCCGGAAAAATCCATGGCATCGGGTGCTGACCTCGGCCTGGCGCCCGACCGGTGCTATGCCACCTTCCAGGACATGATCCGGCGCGAAAAAAAACTGCGCCCCGACAGGCGCATGCACGCCGTGAGTATTGTCACGCCCAATCACGTACACTTCGCTCCGGCCAAAATGGCGCTGGAAAACGGGTTTCACGTGATCTGCGACAAACCGGTCACCTTCAACCTGAAAGAAGCACTCGCCCTGGAGAAACTGGTGGAAAAAACCGGTCTCGTGTTTGCTCTAACCCACAATTATACCGGGTACCCTATGGTAAAACAGGCCCGTATGATGATCAAAAACGGCGAACTGGGCAAAATTCGCAAAGTGGTGGTGGAATACCCGCAGGGCTGGCTCAGTACGCCCGCCGAACAAACCGGCAACAAACAGGCATCGTGGCGTACTGATCCCGGGAAAAGCGGTATCGCCGGTTCCATGGGCGATATCGGTACGCATGCCGAAAATCTGGCCGAGTATATCACCGGGCTCAG
>CAILQK010000109.1 GCA_903836265.1 uncultured Bacteroidota bacterium
AAAACTGATATCGGGCGGCAGTAACATGATTCCTGGCACATCGACAGTGAATTTTGACAGAATATCCCGTGAAAAGATCTACGAGGCGATTGATACTGCCCAGATGCAGTTGAAGAAAGACCTGGTTAACGAATATAAACTGATGAAATTCAGGTTGGGCCGGATCCCTATGATGACAGATTTTATCCAGTACGGAGCAAGGGATCCGCAGCTGTTTGTCAGTTGTTCAAAATCCTATTTCAACTTTGTAGCAGATATGGAAGAAGCTGTGAAGCCGAAACTGAACAGCCGCGAAAAGAAAATACTCGAACTTTTCGCAACCGAAATAAATAATACAAAAAGGGTAGAGGAGTGTATTATATTGAAGATGCTGATTATATATGAGAGAATTGAAATATCCGACTTGAAATTGCGCATTGAAACCCAATTTGGTTTTGATTTGTCTGAGGAAACCCTTAATTCATGTATCAATAATCTGAATTTCAGATTTGCCACCGAGAGAAAAAACAGTAAACTCTTGACATTAAATGAAATTTACGGAGTAAACATGATCAAAACAGAGGGATCCTGCGTGATAGCCGACAAAGAATTCTCTGAAATGCTGCTTAACTCCGAATTTTTCAAGTTTTTGGCAGATAATATTGATTACTCGATATCTGTATTCGAAAGTCTGTTTGACAGAGATAAATATGTTGACGGGTTTGTGTTGTACAGAAAGTACTCCAGGAAAGACGTTTTCCGAATTCTTAACTGGGAAAAGAATCCTCTTGCTCAGAATGTAGGCGGCTATATATTGAGCAGAGACAATTCGAACTGTGCGATTTTTGTGAATTACCACAAGGAGGAAAACATCAGTCATACCACCAGATACAAAGATCAGTTTCTAAGCCATTCCGAGTTTGAGTGGATGTCAAAGTCCAATAGAACGCTGGATAGTCCTGATGTAAAGGCGATCAAAAACTATGAATTCGGTCTCAGATTGCCGTTTTTTGTCAAGAAGAGTAACGACGAGGGGACCGAATTCTACTATATGGGCGATGTAACTCCGGTGGAAGACAGTTTTGAACAGACCTCACTGGCCGATGATCATGGCAAACCCGTGCCGGTTGTCAGAGTAGTTTTCAGGCTAAATTATTCCGTTGAGGAAACACTGTATGATTACCTGACGAGTAAACCTGAGCAGGCCGTATCAATTCCGGTAGGGTCTGCATTGATTGACCCGGAAGAAAAATATCCCTTCCGGGTTTTACCGACAGAGAAAGCAGTTCCATATAAAAACTGCATTCCGCTTTACGACATTAAGGTAGCAGCGGGAGATTTCAGTCAGTTACAAGTCAATGAAGATACCAGCTGGATTGAATTGGGCAGACCATTCAAGTATTCTGACGAGTACTTCGTTTGTCAGGTAGTGGGAGAGTCAATGAATAAAGTGATACCGAACAATTCCTGGTGTTTATTCCGCAGGGATACAGGAGGATCCAGAAATGGCAAAATTGTATTGGTTCACCAGATGGATATTCAGGATGCTGATTTTGGTGCCGGATTTACTGTGAAAGAATATGAAAGTATCAAGTCAACCGACGAAAATGGGTGGAAGCATAACATTATTGTGCTCAAGCCCAGATCGTACAGCGCTGATTATCAGGATCTCATATTGACCGATGATGCTCTGACAGATTTCAGGGTGTTGGGGGTATTTGTGGAGGTGTTGTGAATGTTATTTTCCTTAAAAGTCCGAATGTGACACGTTTCAAGTAAACAGAAGTTATTTTTGTTTTACAATAAAGTTTTTCAAAAATAGAATTTCCTCACACCATGCCAGGCCGCTATCTCGCCATTCTCCTCTCCATCCTCATCTGGGTAATCGGGTATCTGATTTCACTTTATTACTTCAGGCACAGATTCGTACTTCGTGCACAACCGGGTGGCGAAGAGGCATATCAGGATACACCGTCAATTCGTAATTTTCTGATTGGCCTGATTGTCCTGGCGCCGTTTCTGTCAGGCGCGGCATTCCGTATCGGCGACTTTCTGGAGGGCGGTGGCATCATCTGGGGGTGCTACTTTGAGGATTACGGACTCATAACTCTTGGATTGTGGTTGCTCTCCTTCATCGGACTCAGTTTTCTGTGGGTTGTTACCCTGATCAGTCCGTCCTTGCTGGGCTTTAACAACCGTAAAAGTGCACTGCTGATTTATCTCGCGCACAATCTCTATACGCTGATACTTTTTCTGATCATCAATTATGGTATCAGGCACTTTTCGGGTGATCTTGGCGGTAAAGATGGAAGTTGTCTTTGAGAGCACGCTCTTCCTGCAATAACTGTTTTATAAAAAATTGCAGATTATTGCCAAGAGGGAAACAAAAAAGTGTTTTTCGGGCACTACTGGCTGAAAGGCCAACCGGTGCCTTTCAAACCAAACGTGTGTTGCCTCGACTATAGCGTTGCAAAGGCTGGTAAACTGGTGGCATACCACCTGGACGATAGTCCCCATATTGATTCAAACAAATTCGTTTACGTCTGATATTCAACACCATGCCCACTCATCTCCATACCTACAAATCAACTGTGCAGTGGACAGGCAATACCGGTTCAGGCACGGCCAGTTATCAGTCTTACGAAAGGGATTATATTGTCTCCACAGAGAACAAAATGGACATTCCGGGCTCCTCCGACCCTGCCTTCCGGGGCAATCCGGGCAGGCACAATCCCGAAGACCTGCTGCTTGCTTCGCTTGCTTCCTGCCATTTGTTGTGGTACCTGCACCTGTGCGCGCAGGCGGGCGTGACAGTTCTTGACTATACCGACCGCGCAACCGGAACAATGCAGGAGAATGCTGATGGTTCCGGCTGTTTTGTGGAAGTTACACTTAATCCCATCGTTACTGTTGCCGATCAGTCTATGATAGAAATGGCGAATGAACTGCACAAAAAGGCCCGGAAATACTGCTTTATTGCCAATTCGGTCAATTTCCCGGTCAGGCATAACCCGCGCGCGCTTGCTCCCGGGCTCCCGCTTTGATACTGATCGAAGCGTATCCTACAAATCCCAAACCGCTTTGTAAGGCAGTACGGCTGGCGTCTCAATGTAAAACAGTTCGCCCCTGAAGTCAACATTCACGCCCGAACTTCCCGTAACCCTGATGGCATCATCCTGCGCGATCTGACTGTTTCCGACGGTGCCGCTGCCGTTCAGTACATAAAACGTGTAGCTGCATTTTTCATTCAACTCAATTGATTTTTGCGTTTTTTGCCTGAAAATCAGCTTCTTTATAGTTAATCCAGGTGTCATAGCACTGGCTTTACTGCCAGTACCTATGTACGTAACTGTTTCAACCCCCTTCACTGTTTCAGGCTGAAAATTATCACTGTGATAGTCAGTATAGGAAGGCGCCTGCCGAACTGCCTCATGATAATTGGGGTCAAACCAGATTTGAAAGGCCCTGGAACCCCCGGTTACACGTTCCTGGTGCTGAATACCGCTGTTGGACTGAATAACCTGAAAGCCACCGGCCTCCAGATCTGTCCAGACCTGTGTCTGAGTGTCGTAATGTGAAATTTTTCCTTCAAATAAGAAGGTCATGATCTCAAAACCCTGGTGCGGATGCAAACCGAACTCGCATTTTTCATGCACGTAGCCATTACTCCAGTAAAATAATGAAGAGTAGGGTTTTACACTCTCTTTCCCCTGGAAAACAGGTTTGTTGGCATGAAAACGTCCGCCAAATATAACGTCGTTGAATTGCTCCGATTTTTTAATGACACGTATCATCGCCTGACTTTCTTTTTTACTGGTTGCAAAATTTTTGAAAGGATTGACAAGTGTTAAAACAGCTCCCGCCAGAACTTTGCCAATGAAGTCCCTGCGCTTGTTGAAAAAGGGTGTAAATCCGGACATTTCCTGATTGCAAATTTTGAAAGTGAATGTGCAAAACTGTCGCTGCGGTTGAATGTAATTGCCAAAAATTTAAAAAAACTTGTCTGGCCGGACAAAACTATGGTATATTTGCTTACCAAAGTATAGCAGTTACCCAAAAGTAACTGCTTACTGGCAGGTAAGTATTTTGACAATCAGATTGTTGTGAAGGAAAAAGAACAGCTTTGTCAGTTCAAACTGATGGCATCAAGAGACGCTCTGGAGGTGATACAAGGGAAATGGCGTATCCCCATTATTATTTCACTGACTTACGGCAACAGGCGCTTTGGTGAAATACAGCGGGATATTGCCGATATTTCACCGAAAATGCTGTCGCAAGAGTTAAAGGCACTGGAAGAATACAAAATTGTCAGCCGCCGGCTTCACGACAGTATGCCGGTTGCGGTCGAATATTCGTTAACAACCCTGGGGCACTCGCTCCATGGCCTGCTCGATGAACTGCTGAATTGGGGAGTGCATTTCAGAAATGAAATCGTCAGCAATAACAACAATTGATAAAATCAGCCGGGACCCTGTTTCATACAGGCGCCCGGAAACATTTTGCTATATTTTTCAAACACCTGCAAACCCATGAAAAGACTGAAATTTTCCAAAGATGAAGGCTCGGAATTCTACAGGGAACTCACCGAACGGGTAGATCGCTATTTCGAGGAAAAGGGTACCCCGAAAACGGGCGGCCGAAAGATGATGTTCAAGATTTTTATGTACTTCAGTCTGGATATTCTCTTCTATGCCCTGATGATTACCAGCACCTCTGAGGTCGCTTTCTACACTTTTTACCTGCTCATGGGCCTGTCGGTTCTGCTGACAGCCTTCAATATCTCCCATGATGCCGCACATGGTGTGGCTGTCAGAAGCAAATACTGGAACAAACTGCTCTTTTCTCTCAGCTTCAATCTCCAGGGCAACAACGCATACGTATGGGGTAAAAACCACAATGAATCGCACCACCTGTATACAAATGTGGAAGGCAGTGATATTGATGTGCTCCATAACCCGCTTTTCCGAATGACGGAGCGCCAGGAACTGAAGTGGTTTCACCGGTACCAGTACATCTATGCGCCCTTTCTGTACCTGCTCTACTCGCTCAACTGGTTCCTGTTCCGCGAAACGCTCATGATTTTCAATTACTCCAGTCGCACCATCAAGGTGGAAATACCCCTCAACGAGGTAATAAAACTGGTCATTTACAAGCTGCTGTATATCGGATACATGATCGTGCTGCCCGGAATTCTGCTGCCTTTCGGCTGGACAGCCGTTTTGCTGGCTTTCCTGCTGAATCACCTGATGGTTTCCATTATCTTCGTTGCTGTGCTGGGTGTTTCCCACCTGTCGGATTATGTGGAGCACCCGGTGCCCGACAGCCAGAACAGGCTCAGTATGAGCTGGCCCAAACTGCAGATGTGTACCTCGGTTGATTACAATGCCGACAGCGTTTTCTTCAACTGGACGCTTGGCGGATTCAACGCGCACGCGCTGCACCACCTGCTGCCCAATATCTGTCATACGCATTATCTCGAAATTCTGCCGATTTTCAGGGAACTGGCCCGCAAGCACGGACTGACCTATATGGAAATGCCCTATCACAAATCGCTGGCTTCCCACTTCCGTTTTCTGAAAGGTATGGGCGCCGCACCCCAGTTCAAACCGATTCCTTTTGAAGGATAGACACATATATATTGCAGAGGACAGCGAGCTGTTCAGATCTGTCTGCCGGAGCGTGGAGGAGCAACACCTCGACAGCGACAGGTATTTTTACCTGAAGTTACTGCTGAAGTTTATGTTCTGGTTCACCCTGCTGCTGTTTTTCTATACGCGCCTGTACGTGTCAGCAAGTCCTGCCATCTTCGTACTCTGTTATGTCCTGTACGGATATTCAGCGTTGCTGCTGGCCTTCAATTTTGCACATGACTTCGCGCATGGTACCGTTTTCAGGTCTGAAAAGCTGAACAACTTCTGTTACACGGTTATATATACCTTCCTGGGTGCGCACGCGGAAGCATGGAAGGAACGGCATATCCACTCCCACCACCACGCGCCCAATGTGGAACACTATGATTCAGATCTGAAAATAACCAGTCTGATCAGACTGACGCCCGGCAGCCCGAAACGGTGGTTCCACCGGTATCAGCATATCTATGCCCCTTTTGCCTACACGATTTACTCACTGTTCTGGATTTTCGTGAAGGATACAGTCATACTGTTCTCAAAGGATGAATACACGCATAAAAAGGGAGTTCTGTACCATTTGTCGTTCTGGACACAAAAAGCAGTGTATTTCACTTTTATACTGATAATGCCGCTGATGCATGCACCCCAGCTCCGAACTACCGTGCTCGCCGGATTTCTGTTGATGCACCTGTTGCAGTCGCTGTTTCTGCTGATGACCTTCCTGATGACGCATCATGTTGAAACGACGACGTATCCGACTACCGATGCACAGGGGAATATCCGTACCTCCTGGCTGATGAATCAGGTGGGCAGTTCCAATGATATGCACCCCTTCAGTCGCGTGGCCAACTTTGTCTTCGGTGGATTCAACAACCACATTGCCCATCACCTGTTCCCGAATTATCACCATATGTATTATCCGGAAATCAGCCGGATCGTGTACGGAATACTGGAGAAGCAACACATACATCCCAACCATACAACATACCGGGGTGGGGTAGTGTCGCATCTGAGGTTGCTGAAGCGGATGGGGCGGTGATTTTTAAAATCAGTGAACGATCCGGTGTTTTCTTTTCAAAAATGACTTGACCAATGACACCCGTACAGCAGGAACGTATCAAAATTAAAATTGCAAAAATCAAAGCGGCTCTGGCTGCCGACAAACGCCGCCATGGTGGCTTTTACGACGACAGCAGGGGGTTGAGGTACCTGCCACCCGCCCTGTATATTCAGCTGGGAGATTACGCCGGCGGACTACGGTATATGACCTGGTTCAGGAAAAACTTTAAAGACGATCGCGGTTTTCCCGAATTTCTCTTTGAATGGATGATTATTCTGTTTAAATCCGGAAGGCTCAAAGAAGCAGCCCTGATGGCATCACAAACCTACATTTGTAATAATTATGTTATTGACAAGTTTTTCGGACTGACTCTCCATAGAAAAGACAGACCTGAATTCTGGTGGCCGGGAACACTGGACTACGCTAACGGGCATTTTACTTATCTCCACCACCAGGAAGGATTGTCGGATTTTACGGAGTGGCTGGAAGTATTGTCGAAATCTGAAGAATTTCTTGCTTTCAGAGCAAAATTTGATGAAGACAAGCAGCGGAAGTAACCGCAGCGCGTTTCCGGGTTTGTCTTCGACTGGTAAAATCAACCGTATTATCGACATTTCCTGCCTGTTGGTCGGACACTGCCGGTGTTTTAATAATTGAAATATGACTGACGATGGCTGTAAAACCAGCCAAAGCCAGCTCCTGTGTACTCCTGACAGAGTGTTGTCTCTCTGTCCGGGCAGACAAGAAAAAGTTCGACTATCTGTTCACTTTTCCTCCGGTGTTCCCGCGCATCAGTCCTCTGATCTCATTCTCTGTGCTCAGATTGAAATCACCCGTCACATAGTGTTTGAGCGCTGCTGCTGCTGTTGCAAATTCAATGGTATCCTGAAGATATCCCGACCCACGACCCAATCCGTGAATCAGACCCGCCATCAAGGCATCGCCACCACCAATGCGGTCGGTCATGTCGGTCAAATCGTAAATAGCTGATGCACAAGCTTTTCCTCCATTCCACAGAACTCCCTGATAGGTATTGTGGGTAGCTGTGAGTCCCGCTCTCCGGGTCATGGCGACGTACTCAACCTCCGGGAATTTTGCAGCAAAAGCACTCAACAAGTCACTGTCTGATGTCCCTGTTACACCTGAATACAGATCAAAGGAGCCCGGATCACCCAGAATAACGGTGCATAACCGCATCATTTCGGGCATTATTTCCGACGGATTCTTGCCGTATTTCCACAGTTTTTCACGATAATTCAGGTCGCAGGATACCGGAATTCCCATTTCACGGGCAATCAGAACTGATTCTTTGGTGGCATCTGCAGCACTTTGAGACAAGGCGGTGGTGATGCCCGACCAATGAAACCAGTCACAACCTTCGAGTACAAGGCGCCAGTTGATCATGCCGGGCTGCAGGGTGGCCATTCCGGATCCGTGGCGGTCGTATATGACCTGACTGCCCCTGAGTCCGGCACCGGGTTCAAGGAAATATATTCCCAGGCGGTCGCCGCCCCATATTGTGTTGTCTGTACGCACGCCATATCTGGAAAGTGCGCCCAGCGAAGCACGTCCGGGCGCGTTATCCGGAATACGGCTGACAAACCAGCTTTCGTGTCCGAGTACAGACAGTGAAACAGCCACATTGGCTTCTGATCCTCCATAAACCACGTCAAATTGTTCTGCCTGAACCAGTCTTTTTCCCGCTGCCGGACTCAGCCTCAGCAGGATTTCTCCAAAACAGATTACTTTCATTGTACAGGAAAATTGAAGTAGTTCCGGGCATTGTAAAAGCAAATGTTATGCACCATTTCTCCCAGCAGATCCATATCCCCGGGCAATTCACCCCGTACAACATCGAGGCCGATCAGATTGCAGAGTATTCTCCTGAAATACTCGTGCCTTGGAAATGACAAAAAGCTCCTGCTGTCGGTCAGCATACCCACAAACCGGGATAGCAAACCCATGTTACCGAGGGTGTTGATCTGTTTCTCCATTCCGTCTTTCTGATCCAGGAACCACCAGGCGCTGCCCCATTGCACCTTGCCGGGTACGCTTCCGTCGTTAAAGTTGCCCGCCATGGTGGCAAATACCTCGTTATCTGCCGGATTCAGATTGTAAATGATGGTTTTTGCGAGCATATTTTCCTTATCCAGCGAGTCGAGATACCTCGAAAGGTGCCATGCCTGCCGCTCGTCGCCTATACTGTCGGTTCCGGCATCGGCGCCCACCGACCGGAGCAGGCGGGTATTGTTGTTCCGCTGAGCCCCGAGGTGGAACTGCTGCGTCCACCCGCGTCGGGCATACGCGCACCCGAGCGCGTACAGGAGGGCCGACTGGTATTCATCCGCCTCTCCGGGAGATACCTCATTCCCGGAAAGCCGCTTTCGGAGGATGCTGTCGGCGCCTGCCCGGGTAAATGGCGTGGCATACATGCGCTCCAGTCCGTGGTCCGACAGGCGGCAACCCAGCTCGCCAAAATAATCCATCCGTTTGTTCAGGGCTTCCTCGAGTGTGTCAAACGAGTGGATACGGAGGCCGGCCTTATCTCCCAGCAGTTCAAGGTAACTGTTGAATGACCCGGATTGAATCAGAATGGCCTTGTCGGGGCGAAAGGAGGGGAATACCTGTGTATCTGTTTTCCCCCGTACAGCGCGGTGAGCCTCGAGATCATCAACCGGGTCGTCGGTAGTGCAAACAGTCTGCACTGCCATTTTTTTCAGGATGGCGCCAACACTCAGCGCCGGCAACTGACGATTTCCCTCTTCGTAAACAGTCAGTGCAGTATCGGGATTAAGCAGTTCCTGAATACCGAAATAACGCTTCAGCTCAAGGTGTGTCCAGTGATACAGCGGGTTGCGCAGGGTGGCCGGTACCGTTTCCGCCCATTTTTCAAACTTCTCCCGGTCACTGGCCGCACCGGTGATATAATCTTCCGGAATACCGTTGGCACGCATGGCCCGCCACTTGTAATGGTCGCCCTCCAGCCAGATTTCGGTCATATTCCTGAAAATACGGTTGGACGCTATGTCTGCCGGAGACAAATGACAGTGGTAGTCAATAATGGGCAAGCCGGCAGCGTAGTCGTGGTAAAGCGCGGCTGCAAAATCATTACTGAGCAAAAAATCGTCGCCCAGAAATGACCTGACTACCCCGGCGGCAGTTGTTTTGCCTTCTGTTTGCATAAGTGAGAGAAAAATTGGGAAAGTAAAGGTAGTGCGATAAATGATATTTGTGCGCCTTGCCCTACATTCGCTCGCGGTTACGTTTGTTAAATATCATTTCATGAAATATCTGTACTCTTTTCTGGTCGTGTTGTGTCTGTCGGAACCCATTCTGGCCGGCAAACCCCAATGGATTTCACTTTTTGACGGGAAAACGCTCAAAGGATGGAATCAGAAGAATGGCAAAGCCGTTTACTCTGTTGAAAACGGCTGTATCGTGGGTAAAACGGTGGCCAATACACCCAATTCCTTTCTCTGCACCAATGAGGAATACGGTGATTTCATCCTGGAACTGGAGCTGCAGGTGGATGATAAAATGAACTCGGGCATTCAGTTCAGGAGCCTGTCGCTGCCCGGCTACCAGGATGGCCGGGTACACGGTTATCAGATGGAGGTGGATCCATCGCCCAGAGCCTGGTCGGGTGGTATATACGACGAAGGGCGCCGCGACTGGCTCTATATTCCTGAAATAAATCCGGCGGCAAAACAGGCTTTCCGGCACGGACAATGGAACAAATACCGGATCGAAGCTGTCGGAAACGTGTTGCGCACCTGGGTCAATGGCGTACCCACAGCAAATCTGGTGGATGATGTGACGGCCCGCGGGTTCATAGCCCTGCAGGTACACAGTATATATGGTGAAATGAAAGAAGGAATGCAGATCCGCTGGCGGCATATCCGGATACAAACAAAAGACCTCGTGGCCAGTGCTCCCGATCAGATACCAGTGGTCAATCTGCTGCCCAACAACCTCTCGGCACAGGAGGCTGCACAGGGCTATAAACTTCTGTTCAACGGTGCCGACTTCACCGGCTGGCGCGGTGTTCATGCAGACGAGATGCCCGAAAGGCGCTGGTCGGTAAAAGATGGTGTCATTCAGGTAAGTACCAGCGATGGCAGTGAAACCGGAAATGATATCGTTACCACGGAGCAGTATGGCGCTTTCGAGCTCGTTTTTGAATTCAGACTGACAGAGGGCGCCAATTCC
>CAILQK010000110.1 GCA_903836265.1 uncultured Bacteroidota bacterium
ACACTCTCACACCCACACTTTCACGCCCACACTCTCACGCCCACACTCTCACACCCACACTCTCACACCCACACTCTCACACCCAATCATCGGTACCACCAGACCACAGCGAACGTGATGACCAGCAGGATCACGGAAAGGGTGCGATAGTTCTGATACCAAGGCAGGCCGCGCAGACTGGCGGAGTCTTCTTCATAAACAGTGTTATTCCAGGTCATGCCGGTGATTTTTTCGGCAGGCGGCGGAGCGGTGGCGAGACTCACTGCTATCTGTACCAGTCCGCAAATGGCGAGTATGACGGGCGCCTTGACGAGGAAATGCACGTTGTTCCAGGCCTCCGAGATGCCGCTCACCTGACTGACCACGGTAAATACCGCGATAACCAGTCCGGTCATGAGTGCTGCAAAGGCGCCGTCGGCATTGGCGCGCTTCCAGAACAGGCCAAGCAGGAAGATGGCCACCACGGGTGGACTGATCAGCGCCAGTACGCTCTGCATGTAGTTCATCAGCGACTCAAAATTGGCGATCTGGGGCGCCCAGAGTACGGTCAGTACCATGAATACCACGGTGGCAATCTGACCCGAGCGGACGAGGCCTTTCGAGTCCATGCCCGGCCTGAACTTCTGCACGAAATCCATGGTGACGAGTGTGGAGGCCGAGTTCAGGGTGGCGCTTACGGCGGAGGCCATGGCGGCGAGGAATCCTGCCACAACGAGCCCGACGAGTCCCACGGGCAGCAGGTCGAATACCAGTGTGGGATAGGCGCCGTCGGAGAAGTTTTTGAGCTGGCCCGCATACATTTCCTGCAGGTTGGGGTACAGTTTGATGGCGGCTACGCCCGGGAGCACCAGCAGGAACAGAATGGGTATTTTCAGCAGGGCAGCAAACAGGGCGCCTTTGCGGGCTTCATCGGCATTCTTCGCGCTCAGGGCGCGCTGCACGATAAACTGGTTGTTGCACCAGAAATAGAATCCGAGCAGGGGCACGCCCAGCAGCAGTCCCTGCCACGGCATATCGGGGTGGTCGGATGGCTGAACGAGGTGCATGAACGACGGATCGGTGGCATTGGCGTGGGCCACAATGGCATCGTATCCACCGGCCTTGTCGTAAACGATAAATGCCAGTATTACCGCCGATATCAGCAGTATCACGGTGTTTACCATCTCCGTGCGCATGACGGAGGAAAGGCCGCCCACGATGGTGTAACCGGCTGCGAAAACGGCCAGCAGGCTTACGATCAGCGTTGTGTTGGCGCCTGGATAGACCAGTTTGGCGATGACAACACCGGCAAACAGGGTGCCCGCTGTATCAATAAATATGTTGCCCACCAGCGTGATGAAGGAGAAATAGTAGCGCGAACGGGCATCGTAGCGCTTCTCGAAGAACTCCGGCATGGTGTAAACCTGCGATTTCAGGTAGAATGGCAGTATGAATATACAGAAGAACGTGAGAACGACAGATGCCATCCATTCGTAATTGAAAAAGACAATACCGCCCTTGTAAGCTCCTCCTGTAATGGCAATCAGCGAATTGGAGGAAATATTGGCCGAAAACATGGAAATACCGATAACGTACCACGGCATGTTGCGACCCGCCAGGAAATAGTCTTCCGAACTGCCCGCCTTCCGGTGGTAAATGCCATAGGCAACAATAGCCAGGATATACCCTGTTATGATCAACAAATCTGCTGTGTGAAAGTGAAATTCCATATTTTATGCTTTGGCGGATGCAGTGCTGCATCCCTGTTTCGATTCAATGGGCAACAATACGAATAAAATTGCTTTCGCTCCTTTTATCCGCTAATTGTTTGACTTTTTCACGCAAAATCGGGAGTTGGAAGTAAAAAATGCGCATTTTCCCGTAAAAACCGTTTATTTTGCACTTTATGACACGAATTTTTTCCATTATTATGGCCATTGGCGCCGTTTTTTCTCTTGCTTTCCGCAAAAATCAGCCATTTGCCGTGCTGTCCAGATCCGAGTCGGCGGATGAGGCCCGCTGGGTTGATTCGGTTTTCAACAGTCTCACCCCCGATGAGCGGCTGGGCCAGCTGTTTGTTCTGAGGGCCAATCTCGACAGGGATTCTGTGTTTGAAAAACAGGTGGAGGATCTGATTCTGAAATACAGGCCCGGCGGAATCTGTTTTTTCAATCCGGCCCACACGGGTACGGTAGAAAAGCAGGCCGAACTGACCAACCGGTACCAGGCTGCGAGTCCGCAGCTTCCGTTGCTCGTCACTGCCGACCTTGAAAACGGGCTGGGCATGCGCCTGCGGAACACCGCCATGTCGTTTCCGCGGGCCATGATGCTGGGCGCCGTTCAGGATAACCGCCTTGTTTACGAGATGGGCAGGGAGGTAGCCTGGCAGTGTCGCCGTCTGGGTGTCCACGTGAACTTCGCTCCGGTGGCCGATATCAACAACAATGCATCGAACCCGGTGATCGGCGAACGCAGCTATGGAGAGGATCGCCATAATGTGGCTGCCAAGGCGTATCAGTATATGTCGGGTCTGCAGGATGGCGGGGTGCTGGCCTGTGCCAAGCACTTCCCCGGACACGGAGATACCGATCAGGATTCGCATATCGAACTGCCCCGCATAAAGCACAATCTGCAGCGCCTTGACAGTCTGGAGCTGTTCCCTTTCCGCATGCTGGCCGACAACGGAATCGGTTCGTTCATGGTGGGCCACCTGCAGGTGAATTCCCTGGATAACCGCGAGCCCCGCCCCTCTTCCCTCAGCCAGCCCATTATTACTGATCTTTTGCGAAAAAAAATGGGATTCGACGGGCTCATTTTCACCGATGCCATGGAAATGGAGGGTGTAAAACAGCAGTTCCCCGATGGAAAGGCAGATGTGGAGGCCCTCAAAGCCGGAAATGACGTCATCCTGCTCTCCGCCGATTTTGAGACGGGCTGGAAAGCTGTTCAGGAGGCTATCAGAAAGGGTGAACTGAGCCGTGAACAAACAGACGCCAGCGTGAAGCGGGTGTTGCGGGTAAAATACAGACTGGGTCTTACAACGCCCCAGCGGGTGGATATGAACAACCTGCGCCGCGATCTGCACAGGCCGGAGGCTTATGTGCTCAAGCGTCGTATTGTAGCGGCTGCCATGACGCTCGTGCGCGATGAAAAAAAGCTGGCAGGCTTCCCGGATCTCGAAAATATCCGGTTTGCCACGGTGGCTGTCGGCGACACCAGCCGCACTGTTTTCCAGACTTACTGCGGGTACTACGCCCCTGTCACCCATTTCAATATTCCAAAAAATGCCGATTCTGCCACCCGGGAGCAGGTGCTGAATGCACTGCGCGGATACGATGTCGTACTGGCAGGTCTGTACGGCATGAGAACCACACCCATGCCCCCGCGCACGAAACGCGCTGACGCGGGTGTTGACACGATGTACGGACTTGCAACGCAGCAGGTTGAGTTTCTTCAGGCGCTCAACAGGCAGAATACGGTGGCACTCGCCGTTTTCGGGAACCCCTACACGTTGCGGTGGGTGGGAGATGCGCCATTGCTCCTGCAGGCCTTCACGGAGGATCCCATGGCACAGGAATATGCCGCACAGGCTCTGTTCGGAGCGAGTGATATCAACGGAATCATGCCGGTTACAGCCACCGATTTCGCGCACTTCGGGCATGGTTTCAGGAAAGATTATCCGCAAAAAAGACTGGGATATGACCTTCCGGAAGCTGTTGGAATGAGCTCCGATACCCTGATTACCCTTGATTCGCTGGCCGCGCAACTGATCAGTTCGGGTGCTGCACCCGGCTGCCAGATACTCGTGGCCAAAGACAACAAAATTGTGTGGAACAAGGCGTACGGGCACTATACCTATGACAAAAAGACACCGGTAACCACCAGTACCATTTTTGATCTGGCCTCTGTGACCAAAGTGGCGGCCACCACTGTTTCGGTAATGAAACTGGCCGAAGAGGGTCGTCTTTCCGTTGATAATCCCATTTCAGACTACGTACAGGAACTGAAACAGACCAACAAGTCCTCCCTGACCTTCCGGAAAGTGATGGCCCATCATGCCGGACTCAAAGCCTGGATTCCGTTTTACAAACAGACAGTTACAGGCTCCCAGAGTCCGGCATCCGAATTGTACACGCCCGCCGAAGAAAAACAATTTCACATTCCGGTGGCCCGCGATCTGTATTTGAGAGACGACTGGAGGGATACGGTCTGGCAGCAGATATTCGACAGCCAGATGTTGCCCGAAGAAAAATATGTGTATTCCGACCTCGGTCTTTACCTGTGCGCGCGCGCGGTCAATCGCGTCAGCAATATACCACTTGATCAGTATGCATTCAACACGTACTATCGCCCGCTGGGTATGAGCACCACCTGTTTCAATCCGTGGGAACGGGGGTGGACAGACCGGTGCGCTCCAACCGAGGTGGACACCTACTTCCGCGATCAGGAAATTCAGGGATACGTACACGATATGGGTGCGGCCATGCTGGGTGGCGTCAGCGGTCATGCCGGGCTGTTTTCCAGCGCCAACGATCTGGCCAAGTTGTTCCAGATGCTGCTCAATGGAGGAGTTTATGGTCAAAAACGGTATCTGAAACCGGAAACGGTGCAGCAATTCACCACCCGCTATGAGAAAAGTACCCGCCGGGGGATCGGATTCGACATGAAAGAGCAAAGTCCGGACAAGGAACTCAACATGGGAGCCATGGCGGGACCCGATACTTTTGGTCACCTCGGGTTTACCGGCACCTGTGTGTGGGCCGACCCTGACAAAAATCTGGTTTATATCTTCCTTTCCAACCGGACCTATCCCAGTATGGATAATGGCAAACTCGGTGCCGGCAATTTTCGTCCGAGAATACAAAATGTCATTTATCGCGCTGTCAGCCAGGGTCAATAATCAGTCAATATGATGAACGAAACAAATAACCCCCGCATTTCCCAGGAAGACCTGGACGCCGTGCGCGATGAAAATCACCTTCGCGAGAAGGAGTTCAAGCGTGAAATTGTTACCGACTGGCTTCCCCGATACACCGGAATGCCGCTGGACCAGTTCGGGCGCTATATCCTGCTCGTCAATTTCAGCGGCTATGTGAAATCGTTTGCAGAGCAGCACGGCGTGCAGGTATATGGTAGCGACCGCCCCATGCAGGCGGCCACGGCAGAGGGAATCACGATTATCAACTTCGGCATCGGAAGTCCGAATGCGGGACTGATTATTGACCTGCTGGAAGTGATAAGTCCCAGGGCAGTGCTGTTTCTCGGCAAATGTGGCGGACTGAAAACCGGAAAGAACCATATTGGCGACCTCATTCTGCCCATAGCGGCCATACGCGGAGAGGGTACCAGTAACGACTATCTTCCTCCGGAGGTGCCTGCACTGCCAGCTTTTGCGCTGCAGAAGGCCGTTTCCACCACCATACGGGATATGGAGCGCGATTACTGGACGGGTGTGGTTTACACGACCAACAAGCGCGTGTGGGAGCACCGGGAAGACTTCAAGCAGAAGCTGCGCGATCTGCGCTGCAACGCGATTGACATGGAAACGGCCACCATTTTTGCCGCGGCATTCAAGAATCAGATGCCGGCGGGCGCCTTGCTGCTCGTGAGCGACATGCCCATGACGCGGGACGGGGTGAAAACAGAAGCAAAAGACCGGGAAACCACCTCCAGATTTGCCGAAGCACACCTTGCCATCGGTATCGGTTCGCTGAAGCAGCTCATGAACAGCGGGCTGACGGTGAAGCACCTGCGGTTCTGATATTCCGGTGGCTACGTGGTGATATCCAGACCGGTCAGGATGGAATTACGCTGTTGCCTCAGGCTCTCCAGTTGTGCAGGCTCCAGATTTGCCGCCTTCCTGCGCGCGCGCCAGATGAGCAGGAACCTGTCGTGATATCCGGAACAGTATCCGAGAGATATTGCGACAGCCAGCGTTGCCCAGGCTGTCATGTGACTTCCTGAAAATACAAACACAGTGCGAAAAATACCCCTGAGCCAGAGCGGAATCGTGAAGAAGCCGAGAAACATCTTGAGCGCTCCGTTGTAGCCGGGATAGAGTTGCAGTTTCCGGCTGACAAATTTCGGGATGAAGAAAGGTACAAACCAGCAGATTCGTCCGGCAAGCGCCGGTATGGCGCCCGCGAATACGATCAAATTCTGAAAGAAACCGTCTTTTTGGGGGGAAATTCCGGAATCGGATACTCCGGATTTCTCCAGCTGACTGAAATAGGTATTGAGCGGGCCGGTCAGTTCCGGTCGCCGTATATTCCGCTCTATCAGCGCTTTCCGGAAGTTGAAATATTCCTGTTTTGGGCGCGGGAACAGGTTTTCCGCCACGGTTTCCAGTTTGTCGGCTACCGGCTGCAGTTCGTGTTCGTGCACCGTCAGCGTGAGGTCGCTGACAGTTTTCTGCAGGTGAGCAGAGAGGTCAGATACTGCCTTGTCGGGGTCCGACAGCCATTCGGTGCGCCATTCGGCGGCATGTACGGGTTTTCCGAACTGGATGATCACCTCACTTCTGAACTGGTCGGGTGCGCTGTAGCTGAGGCCGACCGGGATAAACTTCACGCCTGATTGCCAGTTGGCATTGTTTTCGGCGGCGAGTGCGATCCGCGCCGCTCCTGTTTTGAAGGGTCGCACTACCCTGTCCATCCAGCTCACCCCTTCGGCAGCTATGAAGAGAACTCCACCGTTCTGAATATGCCTGACCGACTGATCCAGGGCTTCACTGTTATTGCGGTTGGCGCCTTCGGGCAAGTCTTCTTTCCTTTTCACCGGAATACAGTACATGCGTCTGAGGATCCAGTTGCTCACCGGATGTTTGAACAGGCCGTAATTGGCCAGAAAATAGCAGTTTTGTCTGATTTCAACGCACACGTTGAACACATCCATGATAGTGCTCGGATGATTGACCACCACGACAGCGGGTCCGCTGAAGCGCAGATTTTCCCTGCCCAGCACCATTCTGCGCCGGTAGAAAATCCTCAGTCCGATGAAGGCAAAAATCCGGAAAAACTGATAGAGCAGGAACACAGCGTACGGTTACAAAACAGCTGAAACGATCTTTTTGATGGTTTCATTTTCCCCCATGGTATAATAGTGGAGGCAGGGTACGTCGCGGGCTTTCAGTTCTTTGCTTTGTGCAATCGCCCACTCGATACCGACCTGATTGACGGCTTCGTCGTCTTTGGCTTTGACAATGGCAGACACCAGATCCTCTGGCATATTGATAAAAAACTTGCGGGGGATGGAATTGAGCTGGTAGCGTTTCGTGAGTGGCTTGAGCCCCGGGACGATGGGTACTGTAATGCCTGCTGCCCGGCACGTATCCACGTATTCGAAGTACTTCTGGTTGTCGAAGAACATCTGCGTGACGATATAGTCGGCGCCGGCCTTCACTTTTTCTTTGGTGAAGTGCAGGTCGGATGCCAGGTTGGGCGATTCGAAGTGCTTTTCCGGGTATCCTGCCACCCCGATGCAGAAATCGGTGGCATCTCCGCCTGTGATATTGGCATCGAGGTACCTGCCGGAGTTCATATCGGCGATTTGTTTTACCAGATCGAGGGCATATTTGTGGCCATTTTCTTCGGGAGTAAATTTGTCTTCGAACTGCCGGGCGTCTCCGCGGAGGGCGAGAACGTTATTGATGCCCAGAAAATTCAGGTCAATGAGCGCATTTTCGGTCTCTTCGGCCGAGAAACCGCCACAAATCAGGTGTGGTACGGCATCAACACCATACCTGTGCATCACGGCTGCACATATACCCACAGTACCGGGGCGTTTCCGGATAGATGCTTTTTCGTAATAGCCGGAAGGGCGTTTCTTGTACAGATATTCCTCGCGGTGGTAGGTGACATCAATGAATGGGGGTTTGAACTCCATCAGTGCATCGAGGGTGTTGAATATAGCCTGCATGCTTCCTTTCAGGGGGGGGATTACCTCGAAAGAGATGAGGGTTTTGCCTTCGGCCCGCTGGAAATGTTCTGTAACTCTCATGGTGCAAAGATAGGATGATCATCAGGAATCAGAAAGTACACAGAAAAACAGCATATACGCGGTAAAGTTCCCGGTATATGCTGTTTTTCATATTTAAAAAGGCCTGAAAAACCTTTTTTTATACTTTTTCCAGTGTTTTCCTGACAAACGAGGTGAGTGCTTCGCCTTTGAGCATACCTTGCTGGAGCAGGGCCAGGCTGAGCAGGTACTCTGTCATTTCTCCGGCGGCGGCACCTTCCGCCCTGACCAGTTTGTTGACGATAACCGGGTTGTTGCTGTTTACCACCACGTTGAAACTGTCGGGGAAATCGCCCATACCACCCATGCCCTGCAGTGCCTGCATTTCCCTGAACCGGCGCATGAACTCCGGGCGGGTGATGAGTACCGGCGCTTCTTCCGGCGACAGGGCGCTGATCTGAACTGATGCGCCTGCGTGGTTTTTTGCGGCATCCTGGAACAGATTTTTTACACTTTCCTGCTCCTTGTCGGTCAGTACGGAAGTTCTTTTTTCGTCTTTCTGTACCAGGTTGTCGGTTGTATCGGAGTCCACGCGCACGAAAGTGAAGCCGAGGTCGGAGCGGTATTCGAGGTTTTGCATCCAGTGATTGTCGAGCACCGTATCGAGGCGTACCACATCATAGCCGCGTTGCTGTGCGGCTTCGATCTGAGCGTGCTGTCCTTCGGCATCATTGGTATAGATGACGATGACCTTTCCGTGTTTGTCGGTCTGGCTGGCGGTAATTTTGTCCTTGTATTCGCTGATGAGAGAAAAGCCCTCTTTAAGGCTTTCGATCAGTGTGAAGGCATTGGCCTTTTCCTCGAACTTCTTGTCGGACACCACGCCATACTTGACGAACACACCGAGATCGCGCCATTTCTGTTCAAATGCCGGGCGATCGTTTTTGAACAGCTCATGAAGTTTGTCGGCCACCTTTCGGGTAATATATTCGCTGATCTTCTTCACATTCCCGTCGGACTGCAGATAAGAGCGCGATACGTTGAGCGGGATATCGGGCGAATCAATGACTCCGTGCAGGAGCAGCAGCCACTCCGGAACGATGTCACGCACGTCGTCGGTGACGAATACCTGATTGCAGTACAGGTGAATTTTGTTGCGCGACACCTCCATGGCATTTCCCAGCTTCGGGAAATAGAGCACGCCGGTGAGGTTGAAAGGATAGTCAATATTCAGGTGGATCCAGAACATGGGTTCCGGTGCCATAGGGTACATTTGCCGGTAGAATGCCTGGTAGTCTTCGTCTTTGAGGTCAGCGGGCTGTTTTTTCCAGACGGGTCTGGTTTCGTTGATGATATTGGGAACCTCCCTGGACTCCTCCTTTTTGTCATCACCTTCGCCGGTGTCGAAATATTCTGTTTTGGTTCCGAACCGGATTTCCACGGGCAGGTACCTGCAGTACTTTTCGAGCAGACCGTCAATTTTGAATTTCTCGAGGAAATCACTGTTTTCCTCGTTGATATGCAGAATGATATCCGTGCCACGGTCGGCCTTTTCAATCTTTTCAATAGTGAACTCCGGGTTTCCGTCGCACGACCATTTCACTGCTTCTGCACCTTCCTTCCACGATCTGGTTACGACATCCACCTGATCGGCCACCATGAAAGCCGAGTAAAATCCGAGGCCGAAGTTACCGATGATACTGCTGTCCTTATACTTTTCGAGGAATTCGGAGGCACTGGAGAAGGCGATCTGGTTCAGATACTTCAGCACCTCTTCTTCCGTCATACCGATACCGCGGTCGCGGATAATGAGCTGTTTGTCTTCCGGCTTCAGAATGACCTCAATGTGCGTGTCGCCTATTTCACCTTTAACCTCGCCGCGCTGGGCGAGTACCTGCAGTTTGGTGGTGGCATCCACCGCGTTTGACACCAGTTCGCGGAGGAAGATTTCGTGATCGGAGTAAAGGAACTTCTTGATAATCGGAAAGATGTTTTCCGTCTGGACCGAAATAGTACCTTTTTGCATGATTTTATCCGTGTGAATGGTTAATGACAGTTGACGATGCTGGCGTGCCTGACGAACCTGGCCGACCAGCTTTCACACCCTGCAATAATCAAAGTGCGTGCCAGTGCGCGTATGACTGTCAAATTGTCTGTTTCGCTATAAAAACTACAAGTGGTTGTTTTTCAGTAAAATAAAACATTAAAAACAGTCTATATTTAAAAAAAACCTGAAAAAAACTCTTGTCGGGGCTGGTTTTTGGCACAGTAGTTGCCTTGAAATAACAGCCATGGAACAGCGTTTCGGGGCAAGATATTAGAGCCAAATGCGGCTTTAAGTTCGTGGGCGAGGGACCAGTCCGTCTGGGGGGTAGGGCTGGTCTCCTCACCACAAACAGGAGGTTGATTTTCCTGACATTTAATCGGAAGCACGCGCTTCAAAGTAATGTTTTCCCCCTTAATGTCTTCGGTATTTTTCCCATTCAGTTATCAAAGAGTGCCAGAGCTGTCGGTTGAGCCGGCCGCTCTTTTTTTATACTGCCTGTTTCAATGCCTGACCGGAAGCGCCGGTCAGGCATTGAAACTTTCCTGTTCTTTTTTTGACCATGGAGCATTTCCCCGTCGTTTGCCGGTCATGAATGTGTACATGGCCGGAATGACGAACAGCGTCAGCAGGAGAGAGAAGAGCAGCCCGCCCACCACCACGACACCGAGGCCGATACGGCTGGTACTGGCTGCACCGAGCGAGAGTGCGATGGGCATGGCACCCAGCACCGTTGCCAGTGTTGTCATGAGGATAGGTCGCAGGCGTGCCTGGGCGGCTTCGAAGACGGCCTGCCGTACATCCATGCCCGAGTCCCGTTTCTGGTTGGCGAACTCCACAATGAGGATACCGTTTTTCGTTACCAGTCCGATGAGCATGATCATACCAATCTGGGAGAATATATTCATGGTATTGTCGGTAGCCCAGAGGCTCAGGTAGGCGCCGGCGATAGCGAGCGGTACGGTGAGCATAATGATGAACGGGTCCCTGAAACTTTCGAACTGGGCGGCGAGGATGAGATAGATGAGCGCCAGCGCCAGCATGAAAGCGAAGGAGGTGTTTCCGCTTGATTCGCGGAAGTCACGCGACGGGCCGTTCAGATCGGTCTCGAAAGAGTCATCCAGCACACTGGCGGCTATTTTTTCCATGGCTTCTATGCCTTCGCCGAGCGTGCGTCCGGGTGCCAGGGCAGCGCTGATGGTGGCTGATTTGTACCGGTTGTAGTGAAACAGCTGGGGCGGGTTGCTTGTTTCCTCGAAGCTGACGATATTGTCGAGCTGCACCATTTGTCCGCGGTTGTTTCGCACATAGAGAGAAGCCAGATCGAGCGGTTCGTCGCGGTTGCTTCTGTCAACCTGACCGATGACCTGATACTGGCGTCCGTTTTGCAGGAAATAGCCAAACCGGCGGCCGGAAAGTGCCAGCTGGAGCATCTGGCTTACATCGAGTACATTCACGCCCAGTTCTGCGGCTTTCAGTCGGTCAATTACTACCCGGAGTTCCGGTTTGTTGAACTTGAGATCGGCATCTACATTGGCGAAAACGGGATCTTTCCGGGCCTCCTCGAGGAATTTGGGAACAGCATCGCGGAGTTTTTCAAAATTCAGATTTTGCAGGACAAACTGGACGGGCAGTCCGCGACCGAAGCCTACAGTGATGGTCTGTTCCTGGTTTGGGAAGATACGTGCCTCGGGCATGTCTCTGGTGAGGCGCAACATCTGGTTGTTGATTTCCATCTGGCTGCGCTGTCGCTCGTCGGGTTCCTTGAGCAGTACGCTTACAAAGCCGGAGTTCGTGCTGGCGGCGCCGAATCCCGGTGCAGTGATACCGAACACCATCCGGTTTTCCGGTATGGAATCCATGAATGTCTGGGCCACCCTGTAAACGATACGTTCCATCCGGTCGAAATCGGTACCCTCCGGTGCGGTAATGTTGGCGCGTATCAGACTTCGGTCCTCGAGAGGAGCGAGTTCACTTTTTATTTGCGTATTGAAGTACCATATCATGCCGAAGCATGCCAGCAGCATGGCGATACTGAGTGCGCGCATGCGCATGAAGGAGCGCAGTGCCGATCCGTATACCCTGTCGAGACCAGTAAAAAATGGTTCGGTTAAGTTGTAGAACCAGCCGTGTTTGTGCACATTTCCGCCGAGTTTGACGTTGAGTACTGGCGTCAGCGTGAGCGATACGAAGGCGGAGATCAGCACGGCTCCGGCCACCACGATACCGAATTCGCGGAACAGCCTGCCTGTGAATCCTTCGAGAAAAATAACCGGGATAAAAACCACCGCCAGTGTGATGGAGGTACTGATGACTGCAAAGAATATTTCTCTGGTACCTTCTCTTGCTGCCGTCCACTTGTCCATTCCGGCCTCAATTTTTTTGAAAATATTCTCGGTGACCACGATACCGTCGTCCACCACGAGTCCGGTGGCGAGCACGATGGCGAGCAGCGTGAGTACATTGATACTGAAGCCGAACAGGTACATGATAAAGAAGGCGCCGATCAGTGATACCGGGATATCAATGAGTGGACGGAGGGCTACAATCCAGCTTCTGAAGAAGAAGTATATGATAAGTACCACCAGCGCCACGGCGATGAACACTGTTTCGGTTACTTCACTTACAGCCCTGCGAACGAACTGGCTTTTGTCAATACCGACATTGATGACGATATCCGACGGCACCTCTTTCTGGATTTGTTCGAAGCGGCGGTAGAATTCGTCGGTAATTTCCACCCAGTTGGAGCCGGGCTGCGGTATTACGGCAATGGACACCCCCTGAACGAGATTTCTCCGGGCGCCGGTTTCCTCGTTGTCGGGACCGAGAACAGCCTCGCCCAAATCGCGGAACCGGATAGTGGAGGCGCCATTCTGGCGGATAATCATATTGTTGAAATCCTCTTCTGTTTGCAGTCGGCCGAATGTTTTGACAGCCAGTTCGGTGGCGTCGCCGCGCACCTTTCCGCCCGGCAGCTCCACATTTTCCCTGCTGAGTGCCTGCAGAATATCCTGGGGAGTCAGGTTGTGTGCCACCATTTTCTTCGGGTCCATCCACAGTCGCATGGCGGGCAGTTTTGATCCGAACACATTTACAGTGGAGACTCCCGGTATGGTCTGAATTTTCTCTCTGATTACGTTTTCTGCATAATCGGAGAGTTCCATGATACTTCTGGTGCTGCTCTGAATGGGAATGAACATAATGGGATCGCCGCTGGCGTCGGACTTGGTGACGACAGGCGGAGCATCAATATCGAGCGGGAGATTGCGTTGCGCCTGACTCACCTTGTCGCGCATATCGTTGGCAGCCTGTTCCAGCTCGACACCGAGGTCGAACTCCACGGAAATATTGCTCACGCCGAGTGCTGAGGTACTGGATATACTCCGGATACCGGCGATACCATTAATGGCGCGTTCGAGCGGTTCGGTAATCTGGCTTTCGATTACTTCCGCACTGGCGCCCGTATAGTTGGTGCGTACGCTGATACTGGGCGGGTCAATGGCCGGGTATTCGCGTACCCCCAGGAAAGTATAGCCGATGGCGCCAAAAAAGACGATGAGAATACTGAAGACGGTCGCCATGACCGGTCTGCGGAGGGAAAGTTCGGGTAGGTTCATTGCCTTGTGTATGTTCCTGTGTTTTGTCGAAAGCCCGACGGATTGCGCGAAGTTCCATAAAATTCTGTTTGGTAGTGTGTATTATCCGACTTATGACATAATTTCGTCCGTTCAAAACAGAAACAGCATGGAATCCATCGTTCAGTATTTCAGTCATATACCTTCTTCACACCGCAGCGCCATATTGCTGGGTGGCCTCACACTGTTCATGCTGATCGAGTCGGGGCTGCCGTATTACAGGGACAAATACAGCAAAACCAGGCATCTGGGTGTCAACCTGTTTTTTACGTTCACTACAGTACTGGTCAACTTTCTGATGGCCTTCATTCTGTTGAGAGCCAGCGACCGGGCCGTAGCCAGTCACTTCGGGGTGCTTCAGTGGTTGCCCGGGATGCCGCTATGGTTGTATATCATGACCGGCCTGTTGCTGCTTGATCTGGTGGGCGCCTACCTGGCGCACTGGATGGAGCATCGCGTGAAATGGATGTGGAAGTTCCATCTGGTGCATCACACAGATCCGAATGTGGATGCCACCACGGCCAATCGTCACCATCCGGGAGAGAGCGTGATCAGGTTCGTATTTACTACTGTGGCAACGCTTCTTGCCGGCGCCCCTGTGTACCTGGTGATGCTGTATCAGTCTGCCTCTGTAGTTCTTTCCCAGTTTAACCATGCCAATATCAGATTGCCGATGTGGCTGGACCGGGTGCTGGGTTTTGTGTTTGTAACTCCCGGTATGCACCGGGTGCATCACCACCACGTACTGCCCTACACAGATACCAACTACGGCAATATTTTTTCATTCTGGGATCGCCTGCTTGGTACATATTCGACCCTCGAAAACAATAAAATTTGCTTTGGAATAGACACGCATGAAGCTTATGAAGAAAAAAATAACATTTTTTTTATGCTGAAAATACCATTTCAGCCCTACAGAATGCCCGTTGGTTCAAAATTTGAGGGAACGGAGTGAATTCGCCGGAAAGCGGCGGCATTTAAAATTGGCGCGGTTTTTGGTTCAATTGAAGCACTGCGTCTTTTTGGCGTAAAAAGTCGGGTTTTCGGGTGTTTTTTTGCCCGCTCTGTCCAGTCTGGTATGGAACCGGACATGGTCTTTCTGTGTTTATGGTTGTATGTTTGAAAATCAATACTGTACATTTGTGCAGAACTGATGCAACATTTCTTTATCTTTAAACACCCGCTTTTATCATGCAGTTGGCCAAACAACTCCTGCCTGTGCTCGCAATCCTGCTGCACGGCACACTGATTTCCGGCCAAAGCACGTGTTCATTTGCCACATTTTACCAAACCCGGGGCGACGCATCTGTCAATGAGTTCGCCACGGCCCTTCTCAAAAGCCGCGACAACCATATTTACATGGCCGGTCGCAGCGGTAATCAGACCTTCCTCCAAAAAATGACCCCCTCTGGCGAGATTTTATGGAATCGCCAGTTCCAGATCAATCCATTCGAGCCGTTCACGCCCAGTGAACTCATCGAAGATTCCGACGGGATGATTGTTGGATGCGGTACCCAGGGGTCGCCGGGTTTGAGCAAGGGTTTTGTATTCAGGTACAATCCTGGCACCGGCACGTTCTTCTGGTCTCGCTCCATTTCAAGCAATAACCCGATTATGGGAGGTATTGCAGAGAAAACGTCCGGAGGCAATTATGTAATCTGTCAGAGTGCCCTGCTGAGTTCAGGAGAGCGCGAAGCGGAGGTAATTGAAATCAACAGAAATACCGGTTCTATCAATCCGGGCCTCTCGCGCAGGTATGAGTACCTTGATTCTGATGTTTTCACCAAAATAGTTGCTGCCAACGGAGCGTTATATCTGACAGGCTGGAGTACCAGCAGAACTGGTACACAGGCCAATGCCCGCCGGCAACTGCTTGTTTGCCTGAATCCGGCCACACTCGATCCGCTCTGGGCTCAGCTGGGTCACCGCGACACGCTTGCACCGGTTTCTTTTACAGGAAGGGATCTTGTTGTTGACGGATCATCGCTGGTCATGGCTTACAACGGTTCGCCGGAGTCATCTCCATCCGGCAGCGGTACTGATACCATTTACCTTCAGAAGACCGACTTTGACGGAAATATTCAGTGGGTTCGCAGTTACAATGTGGCTGCAGGGGTACTGAAATTGCTTCCGGCCTCCGACGGTTATTTTATTTACGGGCAACACAATGGCAACACGCATGTTGTCATCAAAACCGACAAAAACGGTGTTCCTCTCTGGTCGCGCGTACTGACTGACGGAACTCCGGACGGTACGAGTGCTGCTGATTTTGCCCCAAACCTGGCAGTTATGCTCGCCGACTCGGTCTATCTCGCAGGTCTGATGCCCGGAGCAAGCAAAGACGTCATGTTCTGGAAAATGCTCTCGACCACAGATCCGAGTCCTGCAGACACCTGCGGTATGATTGCTTCCCCCAATGTAAATTCTTCGCTGGTATCCAGTCCTGTTCGTCTGCCCATTACCCTGAACCAGGTATTCAGTTCGGCTTCGGCGCTGTTTGCAGGGCTTTCCACACAGGATGTTACCATGGCGACAGAGAATGTGTGTCCCGCCTGTACGCTTCCCCCGGGGGCTTGCCCGGAAGGCAATGATTTTGTCATCAGGGTGATTTCTGCAGAGTGCGTTTCCGGTCAGGTGGATATACGCTACCAGCTTTGTGACCTTGACGGAGGCACCATACCGCAGCTGAATGTCGCTTTTTTTGATACAAATCCGTTTACAACTCCGGCCAACCTGATATATAGTGTGCCGGTATCTCCGAACAGTGCTGTTGATTGTTTCGAGGGTGTGTTTCTCGATATGGTACCCAAACTGGGATCCACCAACCTTGAAGACGGAGATTACCTGTATATGGTAGTCAACCTGCCTGCGGGTTCGGTAACGCCCCTGGATACGGCAAACTTCCCCACTCCCCTGCTGCTGGAGTGCGACTACTCCAACAACCTCGAACAGTTCGAGGTGGATCTGCCCGATATGCTGCCGCTCGACCTGGGCCCTGACATTGAAAAGTGTACCGGCTCAACAGTTACACTCGATGCCGGTCCGGGGTTCCATCGTTACCAGTGGTCAAACGGTTCTATAGCACAGACAGCGAGCGTCACGCTTGCCAATCAGTACCGGGTAACGGTCACCGACGACTGCGGGAGAACCAAAGTGGATGCCATTCAGGTATCCTTCCTGTTGCCGGCTACAGCCAGCTTTACCGACAGTATTTGCGAAGGAGAAATCCTCATTTTCAGGGGACAGCCGTTCAACCAGCCCGGAACATACTCCCTGATTTTGCCAGGTGCCAATGGCAACTGCGATACCGTTGCGACATTGGTGATCATCAAGCGCAACGTACCCAAAACGGACGAGTTTGTTCAGTTATGTCCCGGCGACTCGCTTGTGCTGGGTGCCATGGTAATAAAGCAGGCCGGAGTTTATACGGTCACAAAGCAGGCTGCAGTTGGTTGTGACACCATCTTCAATTACTGGGTTACTATAAAGCCCCAGCCATTCATCACCGAGTCCGTCGGTTTTTGTCAGGGAGAAAGTGTGGTTATCGGGGGGCAGGTTTATTCCACACCACAAGTGGTTACGGATACCATTCCGGGCCTGAACGGCGACTGCAATACGATTGCCTATTACGAATTGTATTACTATCCAACGGTTAATATTTCCGGAGGAGATCTTTTGTTTTGCAGGGGTGAGTCGGTCGTCATTGACGGAGTCACTTACACCCAGCCCGGTACGGTAACCGTGAAAAAGAATTCGACTGGCACCGGATGTGACACGCTGGTAACATTCACGCTCAAACACGTAGTTACTTCACCATCGGTACTGACTGTTCAGTGCCCCGCCAACAAGCTGGTAACCGTAAATCCGGGGGCCTCTCCCGTACAGGTAACTTACAACATGCCAACTGCGGCCAGCGACTGTGTTTGTCCGGGTATTGCCTGGAGCAGCACCGGACCCGCATCGGGCGGCAACTTCGCGACGGGGCCTACACAGGTATGTTACACGGCAAAAGACAGTTGCGGAAGCGTGGCCAGCTGCTGTTTTACAGTGACCGTGGTGGAAGAGCTCGCCTGCGATGTGAAGGAGGTGGGTTGTGTGAAATACGAGCTGCTTTCGATAACGGAGGATGCGATGCACCGGAGAACATACCGGATGCGTGTAACCAACAACTGTCCGGAAAAACTGGTTTACACGGCTATTCAGCTGCCCAAGAGTACTCCGGCAGACGAGCCTGCAGAAAACAGTATTTACACTTCTCCCGAAGGTCGTCAGTATCTGGTGCGAAACCCGAATTATTCGCCGTTCTTCTCTATCAGGTTCAAGTCAACCAGCGACAGTATTGCCAACGGGCAAAAAGCCACATTCCGCTTTACCATACCGCAGCAGTCGAGTCCGAACGCTTTCAGGATAACCTCGCGTCTCGAGCCGCAGTACTTTCTGGAGTCAACACTGAATATTTTCGGGTGCCCGATTGGCGTGACCGGCAGCAACCGGGAAGAGTCGGGAGACAGAAGCGGGCAGACCTTCCATGAAATTGCGCCGGAAAAGGTACTCGGCGTATTCCCCAACCCGACCAGCGGCGATATCTATGCCGACGTGTATGACTGGATCGGACAGGGAGTGGATATCAGGGTATTTGATTTGCAGGGCAGACAGATACTCAACATGCGGGAAAATGTGACAGAGGAAATAATCAGGGTGCCCCTGCCGGCCGGACTTGCCGGGGGCATGTACATCATGCAGTTGACGGGCGATAACGGTGATCAGGCGACCATTCGATTCGAAAAGTACTGATACAGTTTCTGTACTGAAATACACCACCAAGGGCCGGAAGCGCGTTATTCGTGCTTCCGGCTCTGCTGTTTCTGTCAGACTGCCATTTTAAAGTGAACAATATGCAGTTTGATTCTATTTCAGAAACTGATTAAACGGAAATGAAAATTCAAAACAGACAAACTGATTTCAGATGGACAAAAGAATAATGGATCCCCGGGAACCTGTGTGGCTTGATGGCCCGCGACAGCGCCACTTCGAATTGTTTTTTGCCCTGAAAGTGTTTTGGGAGTTTATACGGGGGTTTCGCGCCCTTCATTTCGTGGGCCCATCGGTAACAGTATTCGGATCGGCCCGTTTCAGGGAGGGACATCCATATTATGAAAGTGCCCGGCTCATCGGACGCCGCATTGCCGAAGACCTTGGAATGACTGTTATGACGGGCGGAGGTCCGGGTGTTATGGAGGCTGCCAACCGGGGAGCAAAAGAAGCTGGCGGACACTCGGTAGGCTGCAATATCGTGTTGCCACACGAGCAGTTTGAAAACCCGTGGCTCGACAAATTCGTCACAATCCGCTATTTCTTTGTGAGGAAGGTGTTGCTGGTAAAATACTCCTATGCTTTTGTCATAATGCCCGGCGGCTTTGGAACCATGGATGAATTTTTTGAAACACTCACCCTGGTTCAAACCCGAAAAATACATCATTTCCCTATTGTAATCATGGGAATGGACTACTACAGACCGCTTCAGGAGTATCTGAAATTCATGGCCGGGCAGGGTACTATTTCACCTGAAGATATGAAACTGCTGCTGTTTACCGACGATCCCGAAGAGGCAACCGAACATATCCGGCAGTATATTTCGGAGCACTACCGGGTAGAAAGGCGCCGAAAACCGGTCTGGTGGCTTTTTGAAAAAGCCTGATCGTTGTTAAAAATTACCAAAGGCCCCGGCCAATATCTTCCGATCAGCCCCTTTTCCTAACTTTGCACCCGATTTTTGTTCAAAATACCAATTCAACGCATCAATATGACATTCAAACACCTTTTCGCCGCTGCTATCGCGGTGTTATACCTCGGAAGCCTCACGGCCCAGCCCGATCCCGTCCTGTTCACGGTAAAGGCAAATCCCGTGTTTGTCTCGGAATTCAAATATATCTATGCCAAATCCAATCAGGACAAGGCTGATTTCAGTGAGAAAAGTCTTCGCGACTACCTTGAGCTTTATACCAATTTCAAGCTGAAAGTACAGAAGGCACGCGACATGCGCCTCGATACAATCAGTTCGCTCAAAACCGAGCTGGATGGTTACAAGCGCCAGCTGTCCAAGTCATATCTGGAAGACAAGGAAATGACAGAAAAACTGGTGAAGGAGCTCTACGACCGCATGCAGCAGGATGTGGATATCTCTCACATACTCGTTGCCTGTGACCGTTCCAAATCGCCGAAGGATACGCTGGTGGCCTATAACCGCTCGCTCCACCTGTTGAAAATGATTCAGAAAGGTGCAGATTTCAACAAGATCGCTGCCGACAGCTCGGAAGACAAAACGGCAAAGGAAAACCGCGGTGATCTTGGATTCATCACAGCCATGCTCCCTGACGGCTACCATGAAATTGAAAAAGCTGTTTACGGCGCCAAAAAGGGAACGCTACTCGGACCAATCCGCTCTGCCAGTGGTTACCACCTGATTCGCGTGAACGGATTCCGTCCGGCCCGGGGTGAGGTCGAAGTAAGCCATATTCTCATCCGCAAGGGCGACACAGAGGAGAAGAAAGCAAGGGCACTCGCAAAAGCAGACAGCGCCTGGAATGCCCTGAAGGCCGGCGGAAAATGGGAAGAAGTGTGCGCAAAATTCACAGAAGACAAGGGCACGGCATCCAAAGCCGGCTACATCGGCTTTTTCGGAATCAACCGCTACCAGAAGGCGTTTGAAGATGCCGCTTTCTCTCTGGCAAATAACGGCGATTTCAGCGCGCCTGTAGAAACCAGCCTCGGCTATCATATCATCAAGCGCAACAGTCTGCGTGGCATCGGCAAGTTCGACGACCTCAAGCGCGGCCTCACCGAGCGTGTAAAGCGCGACAGTCGCAGTGAAGCAGCCCGACAGGCCATGATTGCCCGCGTCAGGAAGGAAGCCGGCTACCAGGAATTCCCCGAAGCGCTCAAAAAGTGGTCGGACAGGCAGGTGGATACGGTTTTCCTCACCTTCAAATGGAAGCCTGACCCGGAAAAGCCACAAACAGTACTGAACAGATACGGCAAAGACAAGGCCTATACCGTGGCTGACTTCGAAGAGTATTGCGCACGCGCCAGTCGTGAGCGCATGCGCGGTGCGGGTATGTTTATCGGGGAAACCATTGACAAACTGTACAGGGCCTGGACTGAAGAAATTACCATGCAGTACGAAGAGGCACGGCTCGACCAGCGGTACCCCGAGTTCAAATCGCTCATGCGCGAGTATGAAGAAGGTATCCTGCTGTTCGAAGCACTGAAACAGAACGTCTGGGATAAAGCCAATGCCGATTCGGCCGGACTGGAGAATTATTACCGCCTCAACCTCAGCCAGAAATACAAATGGGACGAACGGGCAGTGGTAACCTACTACACCCTGAAAACCGATGATCCCAAAGTACTGGAAGACGTGCGCGCCTATGCACGCAACAACAGGGCCGATGCCGTGTCAAAGAAGTTCAATACACCCGAAAACGAAGTTTTCACGGTTATAGAGAAGAAATACGAGAAGGGTAAAAGCAAGGAACTGGGAGAACTCTGGAAAGCCGGAGACATGACGGATGCCAAAACGGATGTGGGTACAAAAACATCATCCTTTATCAAGATAGAGGAAATACTGCCATCCGGCGGAAAAACGCTCGCCGAGGCACGTGGTTATGCCGTTGCCGATTACCAGGATTTCCTGGAAAGCAAGTGGATTGAAGACCTGCGAAAAGAGTATGAAGTGAAAGTGAACGAAGATGTACTCAAATCGCTGATCAGGAAATAATACCATGCAACACCAAAAAGGGGCCACTTCACGATTTCGGTGAAGTGGCCCCTTTTTGTTTCGGCGATGCTGTACAAAAATGGTCTGCCGTGTATCGCCGGCAGACCAGGTTGTGTTTCAATGGAAAGATCGAAACACATATAAGTAACTGAAGGAATTAATGTACAACTTGATGCGTACAGTTCATTTTACAGAAGATCCTGTAACTTCTGGACAGTCTTTGTGTCTATTTCGTCAAATGTCACACCGTTCAACTTTGTTTTCAGGTCAGCCAGAATGTTGGCGACTCTGCCTTCAATAAACTGGTCTATTGCATTATCAGGTAATGTTCCGCTTCTTGACCAGTCCAGTATCTCGCGTGGCAGCAAGTGAGAAGACATTGTTGCTTCAAATTCCGGATTGTCATAGTCCTTCATGTATTCAAGCGGGTTTCTGTTTGTAATATCGAGATTTGTTAACTGTGGCAAATAGACAACGTTCATCAGACTGTCACTTGTAATTTTATTTTTGTGCTGATTATTCAACACGTACGCTGAACTGGTCGGGAAAATGTGGTGCAGGTTTGGTTTGTCTGTCGGGAAGAAGAGATTTTCAGCCAATACTTCTCTGTCGCAAAGTTTCCAGTCTTTTGGTTGGGCATTTGCATATAAAGCCAGAACAGCCCTGCTCATTCTGCCTTTTGAGCTGTATGTTGCTGTGCGAAGTTGTTGCCTGTCAATCAGGAATCTGCTGAAAACAACCGGCTCGTCAGTTTTTCCTTTGTTCAGAAAATCAATGTGTTGTCCCAGTTGAGTTGTGTTGGTTAACAGGTCGTCATGATGAAAGCTGGTAAACCAGAAATACTTTTTGAGCAAGCCATAGTCAGGCCTGCTATTTTTATAAAAGTATGCTGTGATGGTGAAATAGAAGTAACGGAAGGGGATCAGGTGGGGCGTTTTTATGTGCAGGTGATTTTCAAAAAAGTCGAATGTTTTAAGTACCGCCCTTTTTGTTTCTTCCCAAACGGCCAGGATGTGTTCGGTTTTTATCTCATTCAGATAGCGGACTGTAATGTTGTTTACTCCGCTGTCCGGAATATCCTGACTGATAATTACGGCTAAAGTTTGAAGATAGTCAAGGTCGTCAATTTTCAGGAACGCGCTGTTGTTATGATTTCTGAAGTCATCAATCAGGTCACGAAGATAAAATCCATTGTCGGCCGGCGCAGTTTCCGTCTGTTGTGTTACAGGTTTGAATGTCTTGGCAACTACAATATCGAAAATGTCAAGAGGCTTGCCTGCCTGATTTATCCTTTCAAAAATCTGGCAAACCTCTGAAACCTGAATCCCTCTGATTTCGACAAATGAAATTCGATAGTTGTCAAGAACGCCTTTTATTTTTGAAAGTTCTTCCAGAATTGGGTGATTGAAATCTTTGTTAACTGTATTGCTGTTAAATACCCTTGTCTGGACAGTGGTGAAGTTGTTTTTTATGTCAATCAATTTTACGATCAAGCCTTCGTCATATCTTTTCTTCTTGCCCATATTGTATCTGATCTCTCCGTTACGGTCGTCAATTTCCGTCCAGAACAAGAATCGGCTGTGATAGCTTTCATCATCTGTATCGCTGTTGGCGGGTACTGTCAGGTCAACATACAGTAACGGTTCGAATCCCGGTTGTCCTTCAATGCTGCCACCGTACAGGGAAGTAAGAAGCGAAGTTGTTCTTTGTTGTCCATCCAGTATATATTGATATTCTGTCCGGCTGAAGCTGGTGTCAGTTATCTGGTGTCCGCCTATTTGTCTGTGGTTTTGAAGTTTTACATCTGTTTTCCAGATCAGGATACTGCCCAGGGGATAAAACTTGTAAATGCTGTCCCAAAGTTTTTTTACGTTTTCCTGCCTCCAGACAACGTCACGCTGGAAAGTCGGAATCTGATAATTCTTTGCTGTCAACTCTTCGAGGTAAGTTGCAAGTCCTTTGTTGGTTGGAAAAATCCTGTCTGTATAATTCATCTTTTTGTCTTTCGTTTTTGTAAAAAGGTTTTTCTCAGGGTACAAATCTATATCACTGAATGAGCGGGAATTTCGGTAAAGTAACAAGTGGTCGAATATCATAACAAGTGGTCACATGAGATAACAAGCGGTAAGCGTTCTCCAAATAGCATTCATTACCTTTGGGTGATGATTGGCGCCTGTAAACTTCGTTCTCCCTGCCTGCTTGTCTCGCTTGTTCTGCTTTGCTGCCGCGCCGGTGCGCAGCAAACAGCACTGCCGTACAAGCTCTATACGATCCGGGACGGACTGGCCAGTCAGCAGGTGCGGGCCTTCATGGAAGACTCAAGGGGGTATGTGTGGATTGGAACAAACGGTGGGCTGTCACGCTTCGACGGACATATCATCGAATCGTACCTGCCCCGCGAGGGCTTTTCGGGAAAACCCGTGTACCCACCCATACTCGAGGCACCGGATGGATCTCTCTGGTACAGATGTATAGATGCTGTCTATCGGTTCGATGGAATCACGGAGACAGCATTACCCATGACCCCCGATTTTTGGGCCACGGCAGATCCGGTGATGTGGCCCCTGATTGATACGCACGTGCGCGAGCTTTTGGGTTCCCGATTTCCGGTGCTGAGGGGGCTTTCCGACCAAAAGATAACAATTCGTGATTTTTCGGGAGGATGTGTGATCATTGATTACCGGAACAGGCTTTACTACCGGTTCTTTCATGACCAGTTCAGCGGGGCCGGTATGCTTCCGGCAGCTTTCTCTGCAGCTTTTCAGCCGGAGAGTGCTTTCAGATATCTTGTGAGTGAAAAGTACGAGTATTACGGGTTTTCGTCCGACAGTATAATAAAGGTTGCGCGGTATGATTTTTCTGCAGATACCCCGGTTGTTTTGCACCAGCTGGCCCCTCGCGATTTTCATTTCAACTCACCGGGAGGGGCCAGTTTCTGGATCAGGCGGGGTAACAGGTATCAACTGCTCAATCCGGATAATTTTAACAGGGTGGATAAAGGGTTCTCTGATTCCAGAGGCCGGGTTTTTATAGCTACAGATCAGGGAATGGCTGTTTTTTACCCCGATGGCCCCCGATTCGTCAGGGCAGATCAGGCTCGTTATCCCTGGTCTGTTATTTCCGACAGCAAAGGGGTTATCTGGACAGGTTCGTACCTTGATGGTTTCGTCAGGCTGGATATGGACAAGGGTACAACAGCCCTGATTCCCCTGCCATCCGGGAATATCCTTGAGCATCAGGTGTTTCCCGGAAAACATGCCGG
This sequence comes from uncultured Bacteroidota bacterium, assembly GCA_903836265.1. Lineage (GTDB taxonomy): Bacteria > Bacteroidota > Bacteroidia > Chitinophagales > Saprospiraceae > M3007. The sequence continues at coordinate 24,654 of CAILQK010000110.1, forward strand.
TCCGGGCGGAGAGTTGATATTTGGCGGTTACAGAGGGTTGTATGTCCTGAAAAATTCGCGACCGTCGTGTCTGTATCTGGGAGAATCGGTGGAGGCTGTGGCTTTTGATCCGGGAAAAAGGTGCTATTATGCGGCAGGGGTCAATATCCTTGTGATTGATGAAAGCCTGGGGAAAAAAATTGGCGAGATTCCCGTTCCGGAGGCAGTCAGTGACGGTGTGGGTCTTTCCTCAGTCAAAATATTGTCCGATGGTGGCATCTGGGTTTCCGGGAAGCGCGGTATTGCCTGCCTGATGCCCGATGGGCGTATCAAAAAGGTATATGATTTGAAATTCCCCTGTATCTGTCTGGAAACGGATTCAAAGGGTACTTTGTGGGCTGGCACCGGGAACGGAATTTTCAGATATGATGAAACCAGAGATACCTTTTTGCGGGCTGTGGAAGAAGTGGTTTCGGGTTCGATCAACAGCCTGGTGCCACTTCCGGAGAATCGCCTGGCGGTGGTTACAGATATTGAATTGATTGTTCTGAATACCAGCCAGCCGGAAAACCCCGGATTGTCGGGTTATTGGGACGAAGCTAACGGGTTTCAGTTGCTTGGCGCTTCCGACAATGGCAGCTGCTTTGACGGACGATACCTGTGGGTGCCTGCCGGTACGGGTATTCAGCGCACCGATGTGCGAAACCTGAATAATATGGAGATATTCGGCAGCAGGCTTCGTGCAGACAAAATCAACGGCAACAGGGTGGCGATCAGTGATTCACTTCCATCGGTGAAAACAGATTCAGATGCGCTGGATGTTGATCTGTGCCTGATAAATCCGGTGGCAGGAAGTTTTGTGGTAGAATACTGTTGTAACGAGGGAAAATGGATCAAAACATCGGGCCTGAAGAATATTCATATTTCCGGGTTGTCGCATGGAGTTAACCGTATCCTGTTCAGAGCAAGGGCTCCCGGTTTGCCGGAGGACAGGTGGCCTGTGGTTGCTCTTGCTGTTGAAGCTGTACTCCCGCTGATTCAGCGTGGTATATTCAAGGGTTTGCTTTTAATGGTACTGGCAGCGCTTGTATTATCGGTACTGGCCTGGTACAGCAGACATAGGCGGGAGAAAGTGTTGTTGAATCAGCTGGATCAGACGCGCCTGAG
>CAILQK010000111.1 GCA_903836265.1 uncultured Bacteroidota bacterium
CGAGAAGCTAAAGGTGCTACCAGTAACCGATTTAAAAAGCCAAATTCCCGGTCATGATCAGGCAGAACAGCACTGAAGTAATCGCGCAGTTCACCGGATGAGGCGCTTGCGCTTGCCGGAGGCAGTGTTTCGTGCCGATCAAACATTTTTTCAAATACTTCAACGAGCGGAACAGTACCCTCTCCCTCATCGGTACTGGTGTAGATGGCAACTGTGGCCAGGGGTGTAATCTGGCCCTGACGGGAAGAAACAAAACGGGTGCGACCCTCATTGCGGTCTTCGATAATGACTCCGTCGCCACGAGTGGCAACGAGCTTGTGTACCCCCGGAACGCCGGAGATAACGAGAAACTTGTCGAGATTCATAGTAATGGTTAAATGGTCATGATTTCTTTTTCCTTGCCGGCAATAATCTGGTCAGTCTGCTCCACAAACTTGTTCACCAGATCCTGCAGTTCTGTCTCCTTGCGCTTGCCCGCATCTTCGGGGAAGCCATCCTTGACAGCCTTCTTGATGTGATCAAGCGCCTTGTGACGGGCATTTCTGATACCCACCTTGCTTTCCTCTCCGGCATGCCTGGCCTTTTTCACCAGCTCCTTGCGGCGCTCCTCAGTGAGTGGAGGAACAGACAGCCTGATTACCTCGCCATCGTTGGAGGGCGTAATACCCAGATTGGCATTGATCAGTGCGCGCTCGATGGTGCCGAGGAGGTTGCGCTCCCACGGCTGAATTACAATGGTACGGGCATCCGCTACCTGAAGGTTGGCTACCTGGGCAAGCGGAGTGGGCGAACCATAGTACTCCACTGTTACATCTGTAATCAGAGATACAGACGCCTTTCCGGTACGCAGTTTCACCAGCTCGTGACTCAGGTGCTCCAGCGCTTTTTCCATTTGGGCCCTGGCATCACCCATGGCCTTGTTGACTTCTTCCATATTATCAGATCAAATTCAGTAGTAATTTGACAAAACCGGCACGGGGCCAGCTTTGCTGTTGTCAGATTTCGACGCAAATTTCAGAAGTTTTAATGAAAGGATTACTTAAATTTATCTTACTTCGTACCTTCGGCCCCAACATGCCCGAATTGCAGGAAATTAGAAGCACTCTTTCCAGAATTGACAGGCTGGAACGCGAGATTGGTCTGAAGCAGCTTCAGATCAACAGCCTGCTTACTATCACGCAGGCAATCAACGAAAATGTGCCGGCAGAAGACCTTTTCAAGATGTATGGCGCATTTCTCCGGTTTGAGATGGCTATCCGAAAAATGGCGCTCTTCTTCCGGGAAAATCAGACGTGGGAGTGCAAAATTTCTTCCGGCGTGGATGAAGCGCTCTTCCAGCCCGATATCAGCGCCGATCTGTCCAGGTTCCGCTCAACACAGGGCCTCAGCGACGACAGCCACCCGGTTTTTCGCGAATTTGACCTGGTCATTCCTATCATGCACAAAAATACCGCCATCGCCTACGCCTTTCTCGGCGGATTCCGCGATGAGGATGATGTGTACAGCAAGGTACAGTTCGTTACCACTATCACCAATATTATCGCGGTTGCCATCGAAAACAAACGACTTTTCAAAAGTCAGGTGCAACAGCAAATCGTCAACCGCGAGGTCGAACTGGCCGCAGAAATTCAGCGCGCGCTCGTGCCGGGAAGAATGCCCTCCAGCAAAGGTTATCAGTTGTCGGGCATCTACCGCCCTCACTTCGCAGTGGGAGGCGACTATTACGATGTTGTCGAATTCCCCGATGGCCAGATTGCCTTCTGCATCGCCGATATCACCGGCAAGGGAGTGTCTGCAGCGCTCCTCATGGCCAACTTCCAGGCCAATTTCAGGGCACTCGTGTCGCGACGCCCCGCACTCGAGGAGCTCGTCCGCGAAATGAACGAGGCCGTATTCCGCGTCACTCAGGGCGACAAATTCATTACTTTCTTCGTGGCCCGGTATGACACCGCCGCCCGAACCCTCCACTACGTCAACGCCGGTCATATACCCCCCTTCATGATTATGAACGGGATAATAACAACACTCCGCAATGGAGCAACCTCCCTCGGATGGCTCCCCGAACTGCCTTTCCTTGAAATAGGCGAAGTGAAAATTCCTGACCAGGCGCTTATATTTACTTTCACCGACGGACTCACAGAGGCGCGAAATTCGCACGGCGACGAATTCGGCGAGGAAAGGCTGGCCTCTTTCCTCCGGGAACACGAAAATGATGATCCCGAAACCCTTAATTCCAGACTGATTCAGCACGTGGAACTCTTCCGCGGGCGCGAGCCGTGGCCCGACGATATCACCCTGCTAACCTGCAAATTGTTCTGACCTGACAAATATGAAACACGAAGAACCATTCCTCACCACTGTAAACGACCAGCACGAATTCAATATCACGCCGGAAACTGCCCTCCAGCTCGATGCAGTCAGGGAAGAAGACGGTGTTCTCCACGTCATTCTGAACAACAAAGTATTCCGCGCCGAACTGCTCAGCGCCGACGATGCCAGCCACCTGTTCGTACTGAAAATTGACGGAAATGAATATCACGTCAATATAGCCGACAAATACGACCGCCTCGTCAGCCAGCTCGGCCTCAAGGCAGGCGGACAGCAGAAGGCCAACCAGATCAAGGCACCCATGCCCGGTCTCGTGCTCAACCTGCTCGTGGAAGCCGGCCAGGAAGTATCAAAAGGAGACCCTCTCCTCATTCTCGAAGCCATGAAAATGGAAAACGTCATCAAGGCATCCGGCGACGGGAAAGTCAAATCTGTAAACGTGAAAAAAGGCGATGCCGTGGACAAGGGGCTGCTGCTCGTTGAGATGGAGTAACGGGGCGCAAGTTACCCTGCCGGTGTAGTCTGCAAAACTGTTGTTTGTGCGCCTGACAGACGGACAGGACGTCAGGACTCCTTTTTAATACGCCACAAGCTGGTTATCTGTGCGATACACCTCATTTGGGCCAGGGCATCAATATGAGTGTACTGACTGTACACGCCCACTTCATTTACACGGGGTGTAATAAGTGGGCAGGCATCAAAAGGAGGTAGTATAAAGAAATTTCCAAGCAACAAGATCAGAGTTCACAGGTTCTTTCACGAACTTTTTGGACGCGAAACCTCTTCTATTGACTTGTTGGCAATTATAGTCAGCTCCCTTTCGTTTGCCGGTCTGACTCTTTCCCTTAAATGGAAGGCAAACGTTTCAATCATTAAACAATTCTTGCCCTTGACATTGCCGGTGGTGTTGTAACTAATTTTACAACCGGGACAAACAATTATTATGCTGAATCATTGCGAAAAAGATACTTGCCGTTCGTTTATCTAAAGATTTATTCTAGCATATTTCAGTATTTTTGTTCTCAAAAATCAATTCATGGCGCTACAGGACAGATATATCAATCCATTTACGGATTTTGGCTTTAAAAAGCTGTTCGGCTCTGAGCCTAACAAAGACTTGCTGATTGATTTTTTGAACCAGGTACTACCCGTGAGGCACAAGATCAAAGACCTCACATACGCACGCACTGAGCAACTCGGCAACTCGGAGACAGACCGCAAGGCGATTTTTGACCTGTACTGCGTGGGGGAGAACGGTGAACGCTTCATCGTTGAAATGCAAAAAGCCAAACAGAACTTTTTCAAGGATAGGGGGGTGTACTATTCCTCTTTCCCCATTCAGGAACAAGCCAGGAAAGGTGACTGGAACTATCAGTTGTCGGCGGTATATCTGGTTGGCATCCTCGATTTTACTTTTTCAGAGGATGAAGTGGAGAAAGAAGTGCGTCACGAGGTACAACTGAAGGATCAAAAATGCCGGGTCTTCTACGACAAGTTGACGTATATCTACCTGGAAATGCCCAACTTTAGCAAAGCAGAAAGCGATCTGCAAAGCAACTTCGACAAGTGGATGTATGTACTGCAACAATTACCCTATTTGCAAAACCGACCACAGGCATTACAAGACCGGGTGTTTCAGAAGCTTTTTGAGACCGCCGAGATAGCCAAATTCACACCGGACGAAAAAAACAAATATGAAGAGAGCCTGAAATATTACCGCGATTTGAAGAATGTGGTGGATACGTCGTTTGATGAGGGTAAAGCAGAGCGGAATATCGAAATCGCCCGTCAAATGAAAGAAAAAGGTATGGACGTAAACCTGATATCCGAAATAACCGGGTTGGCAGTTGATATGATAGAAAAAATGTAAAAAGGGCACAGATCTTTCAGGTAAAAGCACCCCTGAAACTCTTTATCAATTCGGGAAATAAGGCAGGGACACAGAAATATGAACTCTCCCCGACAAGAATAAATCCTCCACCCGGTGCGTTTATCTCCAAAACACCGTCCTTTGAAAATTTTCTTTCCGATTCTCTGCATCGCCCTCTGCCCGTGCGCACATGCGTACGCACAGGCACCCGACACCGTACCGGCACCCGTAATTTTCCCGGCCCAGCAAATCGTCTATATGTCGCCCGATGGCTCCGACAGCGCTGCCGGCGACAGCCTCCAGCCGGTAGCATCTTTCACTGAAGCCCTCAACCGCCTCGCCGCGTGGTCAGAAAACAAACAGGGCGAACTTTACACAGAAATCGTGCTGCTCCCGGGGAATTATACCTCTCCCCTCGTGCAACCATGGGGGCGTTATCAACTGCCCGGCCGGAAACTGAATGTGTCCGTCCGGGGTAAGGGGGCTGTAACGCTCGACGGATTTGATGCGCCGGTTTCCTCCGGACAGGGCATGGTACACCTGCTCGGAAGCCATATCAGGGTATCCAGCCTGACCATCCTGTACAGCCCGGCAAACGGGGTGCGTTTCGGCTATGATTCGAATGGAAATGTATCAAACCCGCATGATATACTCGTGGAATATGTGACCGTCAGCCAGACTGCCGGCCACGGTATCCTCCTCGGTATCAGCCCCATAAAAAATTCAGACCCCTTCTCCCTGCATCCGCCCGGCGAACGCTGTGCTGTGCGCAACTGTATCGTATTCGATGCCGTCAACTTCAATCAGCCGCTGCCGCAGTGGGGTTCCGCCATCAAGTTTCACAATGTGCGGTACGGGCTGGCCGAAAAATGCCACGTACACGACAACAGCGGAGAAGGCATTGACGTGGATCTCGGCGAACAAATTATCATACGAAACAATACTTTACACGACAACTATGCCAATATTTACATAGACAAGGGTGTCGGAATACGTATCGAGGGCAATCATATACACAACGATTACCGGACGGTTCCCGGTATCCTCCTTGGTATAGAGGCATTCACGGGACTGATAAACGATCATTACATAAAAGACATTGCCATACACAATAACATCATCCTGAATACCACCACCGGCATCAGTATATGGCAGGGCATTTACAGCTTTTTGCAGAAGGGCACCTTTACCGGCATTGATATCCGGCACAACACCATTATCGGACAGCGCGGCCAGAAAGCCGCTATCGGATTTTCCTATGAAACCCTGTTTGGAAATCCGGCACCCAATGTTGTCTTTTCAAACCTGCGAATCACAGGCAATATCCTGAGCGCACACCCCGACAGCCTCAATAACGGACGACTGCTCACTTCCCCGCTCAATCCACAACCCGGATTACAGGCATCGTACAACCTGTGGAATCTTCCTCCCGGCCCGGGTTTCAATCCGGCTACTGATGAATCACGACCTCTGTTGCCCGACCTGGCATCCACAACAGATATATTACCCTTTCTACCGGGGCCCAATAACCAGGCCTTCCTGTTTAACGTACCCGCCGAGGCCGACCTGCGATACGACCTGACAGGCGCACCAAGAAAGTCGCCGACCACGAATACAGGGGCGCTCGAAGCAATCAGCGTATCAGCCACTGCGGAACCTGATCTTTTGATTGGTATCTATCCCAATCCTGCATCCGGCCTGCTGACGATTCGCGGAATTCCGGATGGAGTGTGCACTTATACAATTGGACGTGCCGATGGCGGGATACTGCAAACAGGAATCGGGGTGGCCATTGGAGGAGAAGCGCAGATTACAATTCAGTGCGAAACTCCGGGCGCCTGTATACTCACACTGTACAGCAGCACAGGAAAAACCCTGGGTGTATTGCCTTTTGTACGGATGTGACTTTGGCTGATCAATACCCCGTAAACTTCACAAAAATAACCGATTTCGACTCAGACTCCAGCACCGGTTTCCTGAAATATACATACGTGGAAACACCATTCATCTGAATGAACATCCCCTTGTCTGGCAGATTGGAATCGTTTATTTTGGTAAATATCGTTTCATCGAGCCGCCGGTCTGACAGTGCACGCGCATCTGCCTGCATGATCGTGTAAAAAGAGGTGCTCACTTCGTAACTGTAGCCAATAGCACTGAATCCGGGCCCTGCACCGGGGCCAGCGCCCGGGATTGGTCCGCCACCGCCGTAACTCTCCTGCGCAAAACCGCCCAGACCAATCAACAGTTCGCCCTGACTTTTCTTTACATAAACAAAAGGAGACAGAGGCCCCATTTTGCGAATCAGCTTGTCGGCTGTTTTTATTTTACGGTTTGTCAGAAACCCGGGAAAATTCACCTGGCTCCTGAGCAGGGTCAGGGTATCTTCCCCGGAAATGGATTTGTCAAAAAGTGTGCTGCCATCCGTCAGGTCACTCACCTTCAGGCCGAACCTTGACTGATCGTAGTACACCTGAAAAAGCTTGTTCTCATAGATATAACCGCCGCCGCTGTCCTGATTATACTCCCCCGGACTGGGATACGGCACTTCTTTATAACTGACACTGCCACTGGTCAAATCTATGACCGTCATTTTGAAAATGGGCTTGCTGCTGGAAAAAACATTTGGATTTTTATCCTGCACGAGATACAGCTTCCCATTATCGGCAAAAATTTTGTCCGGATTAGTTGCCTTGTCGGGCCACAAATCCGCATCTTTCCTTACCAGCAGCGGCTCATACCTCTTACCGGCGAAATACTCCGGCAGTCTGTCAAATGTTTTACGCTCCAGCCCTTGTCCTCCCCGGGTATAAACATGCAGCCTGCATTCTTTTTTACTGATTCTCTCCCGGGAGAGAATCAGTGCCTTGTCTGCCAGTTCCATCCCCCCGATAATTTCCTCCTCTTCCGGGATGGCATACAGGAGCCGAAGCGTACTCTTCAGTGTGTTCCTGTCGGTAGAAACCTCATAAATATTAACTGACTCCCCCCGAAAATAAACATGGTATCCATTTTCATCAGACGCGGCACACAGCCGTTCAAATGATTTGTCGCCACCGATGACGGGCAGTTCCTGAACCGGATTCTGTTGTGATACTTGTCCCCGGGTATCCAGCTGCACTGTCTGGCATAAAAAAGAACCGGAGGCCCTCCGGTTACTGTAGAGAAAAACACAGTGACCGCTGTTTCCATCCGGAAATACAACTGGCAGTCTGAGATCACTCTGAATTCCGGGTGTGACAATCTGGGCCGGTGCAGTAGCGGATATGAGCAGGAGCAGAAAAAGAAACAGTTTGTTCATAGCGGGCAAAAAAAATCCGGGCTACTGCAAAAAACAGAGGCCCGGAGCGGATGTACAAAAGCAGCAGGAGATTATGCCTGCTCTTCTTTATTTTCTTCAGCGGCCGGTGTTTCGGCAGGCGTTTCGATTACAGTTTCAGTTACTTCAGCAACCGTTTCAGGCGCTTCAGCAACTTCTTCTGCAACAGGGGGAGTTGCAACTGATTCTTCAGCAGCAGCGACTGGGGCAGTGGAAGCCTTGCGGCCACCACGGCGGGTACGCTTGGCGCGTTTTTCCTTGCCTGCATTTGGCTGGTATGTTTCGTTGAAATCAACGAACTCGATCATGGCAGTTTCTGCGCCATCGCCACGGCGGAAGCCCATTTTGATTACACGCACGTAACCGCCCGGACGATCACCGACTTTCTCGGCGATAGGGCCGAAAAGCTCTGTGACAGCCTCCTTGTTGGTCAGGTAAGAGAATACAACACGACGCTGGTGCGTAGTATTTTCTTTTGCCTTGGTTACCAGTGGCTCGATGTAAAGGCGGAGAGCCTTGGCTTTGGCCAGCGTGGTGACAATGCGTTTGTGTTCGATGAGTGCGATAGCCAGATTGGCGAGCAGCGCACGACGGTGAGATGCCGTGCGTCCGAGATTGTTGATTTTATCTCCGTGTCTCATATCAGAAAGACCTGTATTGCAGGTGGTAGCACCGGGGCAGCCAAAGGCGCTCGACAGTTACCACACTTGGTGAAAAAATGAATTATTCTTCTTCGAGCTTGTACTTGGCAAGATCCATTCCGAAGGTAAGATTCTTTTCCTGGAGGAGTTCTTCGATCTCCACCAGAGATTTCTTGCCGAAGTTGCGGAATTTGAGCAGTTCGTGGGTATCATAACGAACCAGCTCGGCCAGTGTGTTGATTTTTGCCGCCTTGAGGCAGTTGTAGGCGCGCACGCTGAGGTCGAGATCTTCCAGGGAAGTCTTGAGCAGCTTGCGCATGTGGAGGATA
>CAILQK010000112.1 GCA_903836265.1 uncultured Bacteroidota bacterium
CCACAAAACCCGGCCACACTGCCAATACGGAGTTTGCCAAAATTCTGAAAAAGGATATGATGGAAAAAAGGAAGCTGATGGGTATTCCGAAATATGATCCTGAAAAGGAACCTGTGCTGGATATCAATGGCGTTTCCAGAATGTTGCCACACCGCTACCCTTTCCTGCTCGTTGACAAAATTATTGAAATAAGCAGTACGCATGTAGTAGGAATCAAGAACGTGACTGTCAATGAAGCTTTCTTCCAGGGACATTTTCCCGAGAATCCCGTTTTCCCCGGTGTACTTCAGATTGAGGCACTGGCACAAACGGGGGGAATCCTTGCGTTATACAGTCAGCCCGACCAGGGTAACTGGGATACCTATTTTCTGAAAATAGACAACACCAAATTCAAGGCGAAGGTGATGCCCGGAGACACCCTGATTCTGAAAATGGAACTCATCGAACCGATTCGCCGCGGGATTGTTCATATGCAGGGCACTATCTATGTGGGCAACAAAATTGTTTCCGAAGGAGAGTTGACGGCCCAGATTGTAAGACGTGCAAAGACGGGCCCCGAGGAACAAAAATAGCTGGCCCCAACCAAATCTGCTTAATGGATTACTCACAAACTACCATGAGGGATATTCACCCCAGGGCCCGGATCGGAAAGAATGTCACGATTGGCGCCTTTACGACAATCGAAGAGGATGTCGTAATAGGAGATAATTGCCATATTGGGTCCGGTGTGCATATCTACAATGGCGCCCGGATCGGCGATGATTGCCGTATCTTCAATGGTGCATCTGTCAGTGCAACACCTCAGACCAAGGTAATGCTCGATGAACCTGCCACACTGGAAATAGGTGGCGGTACAATCATTCGTGAATTTTGCACACTGAACAGAGGTAATCTCAAGTTCGGAGGTAATACCAGGATAGGAGAAAATTGCCTGCTGATGGCCTATGTACATGTGGCGCATGATTGTATTATCGGCCATGATTCGGTACTGGCCAATGGCGTAACCGTTGCCGGCCATGTGGAAATCGGAGAATGGGCAACTATTGGCGGAATGACGGGTGTTCACCAGTTCGTCCGTATCGGAGAACAGACCATGATTGCCGGAGCTTCAGTTGTGCTGAAAGATGTACCTCCATTCGTGACTGCGGCAAGGGATCCTCTGTCGTATGCCGGAATAAATACCATAGGGCTCAAGCGCCGTAACTTTTCAACCGATGACATGAGAATCATAGAGGATGTTTACAGGATTCTTTTTGTAAAAGGACATGCTGTTTCCAGTGCGCTTGATATCATCGAGAATGAACTTCCCGAAAGTGAATACAGAACCCGGATAGTTGATTTTGTCAGAGGTGCCAGGCGGGGACTGATGAAAGGTTTCCGCTCAAAGTAAACTGCATGGATATCATTGCCGACAACCTGGGAAAACGATATCTCCGTGACTGGATATTCAGGGGAGTATCTCATCGCTTTGAACAAGGTAATACCTATGCTGTTCTCGGAGCAAATGGCTCCGGCAAGTCCACACTGCTCAAGGTTTTATCCGGTCACCTTACACCAACAAAAGGAACTTTGAAGTTTGTCAGTACCGGCAAACAGGCGGCCCGTGAGTATGTATTTCAGAACATCTCCTTTGCAGCGCCTTACATCGAACTGATTGAAGAACTCACACTGGAAGAGGCTGTCAGATTCCACGTTAACCTGAAACCATTTTTGCCGGGTTTTGACACAGAAAGAATAATTGAAACTCTTGGCTATCCGAAGGCGCGCCATAAAGAAATCAGACACTTTTCATCAGGCATGCGACAGCGACTGAAACTGG
>CAILQK010000113.1 GCA_903836265.1 uncultured Bacteroidota bacterium
AAACAGAATCGCACACCACTGGAATTTTACTTTCAGGTTTCTTTTGTGTGGCCACCGGATCGAGATAACCTGGCGGATTGCTCCACACATTCAGATACGGGGCAGTTGGACAGACCGGGGGAGTAAAAGAAGTGTTTCATTTTTCAGCCATATTTAAACCTGAAGGGAATTAACCGGTCAAAGGTGAAACACTTGTTTAAAAACCGGCTCATGATCCTGACGTCTGAAGTAAAACCTTGCGCAATCAAAATTGTATTATTTGCAGTGATACTGAATGTACCAGTAATACACTCACAGACAACCGGTTCAGTTACACAGGGCCCGGCTGTAACAACGATTGCGAATATGATGCCTGATTGTCCGAGCAATCACGTCACTCCACTCGGAACTATTACCTCTGCAGACGGGAATGTATGGATTGTGCCGGCCGAAAACAACTTTGCAACCGCTCCCGGGCTTGCCGATCTTTACAACACCTGCAACGGAATAACACCTGCCAACCTCCAGGCAGCCAGTCTGGCAAATATTCCTGTAACGGAAATTGATCCGGATGGAGAGATTATCACCGGGTATCTGTTTGCTGACAACTACTTTGAACTCTATATTAATGGTGTTCTGACAGGGGTAGATGCTGTACCGTTTACTCCGTTCAACTCCGCCGTAGTCAAATTCAGGGTATCAAGGCCCTATACAATTGCCGTGAAACTCGTGGACTGGGAGGAAAACCCCGGCCTCGGTTCGGAAATCAATAACGGGAACAACTATCATCCGGGCGATGGTGGGTTCATAGCCCAATTCAGCGATGGTACAGTTACCGACGAAACCTGGAAAACGCAGGTGTTTTACATCGCTCCGATTCAGGACCTTAATACGGTAATGGAACTTTCCGATGGAACCCGCTCTACAGCGGCTGCATCCCTGACACCCACCTGTAACGCCAACTGTTACGGTGTGCATTACCCAACCCCTGTTGACTGGATGAACGAAAATTTCAATGAAACTGGCTGGGTTTCGGCCTCGCTCTATACAGCGGCACAGGTTACCAACCAGGCGGCGTTTAAAAATTTTGAAACTACAGCATGGCCCGATGCACGCTTTATCTGGACATCAAATCTGATTCTTGACAATCTCGTACTCGCCCGTAAAACAGTCGGGAATCCGGCCTCTGGCACTGGGTCGGCAAATATCGGCAACGATTATCTTAAGGTAGTACCCAATCCGGCTCAAGGTTCGATACTGCTCCGAACCGGGTTTCCATCAGATACAGATCAACCAGTAGAAATCAGGGATACCGGAGGGCGTGTTGTATATAAATCCATGCTTCCGGCAGGAGCAAGTGAGCAGCAACTCCCGGTCGCGGAGATTGTTCCCGGATTGTATTGGGTCTGCCTGCAAAACCATACAATTCCGGTAGTCATACAGTAGGACTGTCACTCCTCCCCTTTCGGATGTGTCTTTTCGTAAATTTCCTTCAACCGTTCTATGCTGTTGTGGGTATAAACCTGCGTGGCCGCCAGATTGGCATGTCCGAGCAGTTCCTTCAGCGCGTTCAGCTCTGCGCCCCGGTTGGAAAGATGGGTGGCAAAGGTGTGGCGCAGCACGTGCGGGCTCCGCTGCTCGGCGGTGGTTACCAGCGACAGGTACTTCCTGACTATCCGGTAAATACTCTCGGGAAGCAGACGCCCTCCCTTCCGGTTTAAAAAGAGCCAGGGAACGGAGACCGACGGGAATGTACCGGACCGGAGGTCTATAAATGACTGCAACAGGACAGCGAGATATTCGGCAAACGGAATAATCCTTGTTTTTTCGCCCTTGCCGCTGATTCGAAGCGTCATGCGGCCGAAATCAACATCACTTACCCTCAGTTGTGAAGCCTCGCCACGACGAATACCGGTGGCATACAACAATTCAAGCAGCAGCTGTTCCTGCCGGGAAACAAAGTCATCGCCAAAAACGGTATTGGAAAAAAGAGCCTCCATCTGACTCTCCTGCATAAAAACAGGCAGCTTTTTGCCGGTTCGCGGAGCAACTACCTTGTTCATCGGATCCCTGAGCAGCAGTTTGCGCTTTTTCAGAAACCGGAAATAGGTTTTCAGACACGAAAGGCGACGGTTGATACTTCTGGGGCTCTGCCCCGATTCCATCATGGACACAATCCACGAACGGATATGAAAATGCCTCACCTCTTCAATTGAGGCGAGGCATTGCTGCTCAACTGCGTGAGCAATGAAACCTTCCAGATCACTGCGATAGGCGCTCAGGGTATTGTTCGAGAAACGCTTCTCGTGTGTGAGCCAGGAAAAGAATGATGTCTCGTGGAACACGAAATAAAGATTGATGACAAGTTTGACAGCAAATATAGATAGAATTTGCTGTAATCACCCGAATCAATCAATCATTCTTATTACCGTACGTTTCCTCTTTGTACACCGCCTTCAATACCTCCGTACGACGTTCAACGGATGGCTTGGTGAAGGCTTTGCGGCGACGCAGTTCTTTCAGGATGCCCGCTTTCTCATACTTGCGTTTGTAGCGCTTCAGCACCTTGTCAATTACTTCGCCGTCTTTTACTTCGAGGATCAGCATAAAAAATACTCCTTTTTAAGTTTGGTGAAAAGATGAATGCCTCTTTGGGCGCGCAAAGGTAAGAATTGTATGCGAATACTCAAGTGGTTTGTTTAAAATAATAACAAGTCTGCACTGGAAACCGGATAATTTATAAAAAAATGTGTTAAACAGCATATTTCCATGTCTGTACAGTGACCTGAATCAGCTCCGGTACAGTCTCAGGTCATTCATTTGCGCGCTGCAAGTACTGACTTTTGTGCAGTATTAAACCTGCCGGGCAGCCGAAAAGGGACGCGCCCGGGGCGCAATTTTCTGCGTGTTACCATTAAAATTTCAGACTGATGATCAAAGAAGTAAAAGGCGATATCCTGCTGTCGAAAGCCGGAGCAATCGCACACGGTGTGGCACCATTCGACCATTTTGACAACGGACTGGCACTGAGTCTGCGACAGGAATGGCCGGCCATGTTCAACGATTTCAGGCACTACTGTCATGTGCACAATCCCGGGTCAGGCACAGCATGGATCTGGAGCGGTCCGGGCGGAACCCGTATTATCAATCTGCTTACTCAGGAGCCCCCGGATGGTCACAGGCATCAGGGGCATCCCGGAAAGGCTACCCTGTCCAATGTACGTCACTCTGTTGATGCACTGAAGAAACTGATTGAGAAGGAGAATCTGGAGTCAGTGGCGATTCCACGATTGGCAACCGGTGTGGGCGGGCTTGACTGGGAAGATGTGAAGAAAGTGATTTATGAGCATCTTGGCGACCTGCGGGCCACAATCTATGTGTATTCTGTTTACAGTAAAGGGGTCAGCGGAGAGTAATCAAAGCATTACAACAAATACAGCTCCTGACGGAGTATTGTCATTCAACTCGATTCGTCCGCCGTGAGCCTTTACTATCTGGCTCACGATGAACAGTCCGAGTCCGGTACCAGTGGCTTTCCGGGTTTCCTCGTTTCCGATTCGGTAAAACTTCTCGAATACCCGTTTTTTTTCGGAGTCGGGGATACCCGGCCCCTGGTCGGCCACCGTTATCCGGCATTTTCCATCGGGTTTCGATACTGTTACGCGCACGGGCGCACTGCCGGGCGCGTACTTGAGAGCATTTTCAAGCAGATTTCTGACAACTGCAGAAATACCCGTGTGGTCTGCCCTGATGACTGGCCACCCGTCTGGTGCCGACACGATGATTTCGGCGCCGGGCGACCGGGCGAGCATGGCCTCGCGGCAGTCCTCTAACAGCGACTTCAGGTTCACATCCTCGAGCGAGGGCTTCCACTTGTCTTCCAGTCTGGCGGCCAGCAAAAGCTCCTCTACCAGCCCCTGCAGGCGGTCGGCATCTTTGAGTCCGTTTTTCAGTAGTGTTTCGCGCTGGTCGTCGCGCAGACTGCGCCTGGTCATGGTTTCAATACCCAGGCGCAGTGACGCTATCGGCGACTTCAGTTCGTGTGTAATACTGAGCAGAAAGTTTCTGCGCTGCCGGGCCAGACTCACCTCCCTGTCTGCACTTCTCCGGATGATCCAGAGGCCAAAAACGAGACATACTGTGAAAAACAATCCCTCGGCAACAATCATTCTTTTGCCGCTCTCCCACGCCCCACGTATTTTGTTGTAGTCTGTATCGCGCAGAACGCTCCCTGTTTGTTCGGGATACCTGTACTCCAGCAGCACGAGCTGCTGAAAGTACAGACGTTCATTCTGCTCCCAAAGGTGGAAAGCCCACCACAGGAAGGCGAGTATCATGTATCCTATAACAAAATACGAAAGGCGGGACAGCGACATTCAGTACAATATCAGGGGTTAACCTTGAACAGCTCGACATCGAAAATGAGCGTGGAGTAACCCTTGATGGTTGCACCGCGGGCCTGCTCACCGTAAGCCAGATTGTACGGTATATAGAAGCGGAACTTGTCGCCCTCCTTCATGTATTGCAGACCTTCGGTCCAGCCGCGAATGACCTGATTAAGGCCGAATGTGGCTGTTTTGTTGCGCTGTACAGAGCTGTCGAAGATTTGTCCGTCAATCAGCGTGCCGTGGTAGTGTACTTCCACCTTGTCAGTTTCTTTTGGTGAAACCGTGCCTTCTCCCTTCTTCAGCACCTCGTACTGCAGTCCGGAAGCGGTGGTAATTACTTCCTTTCGCTTTTTGTTTTCATCCAGAAATTTGGTGTTGTCCTCTTTCCATTTGGCGGTAACGCGCGGCTGTGCCACTTTGGTATTGTAATCGTTGTAGCGACGGTTTGCCTCTTCGTTACTGATTTTCTGGCCGGATCCGGAAACAGCTGCGTTGAAACCTGCCACGAACAGAGCCACGTTGGCGTCCTTGTCCATCATTTTTTTGAACTGGTTGGCAATGCTGATACCATAGGCGTAGTTTACACTGTCAGCAGATGTTTTGAGTTCAACTGCACCCTGCTGGGCTGACAACGAAGCTGCCATAAAGATGACAGCGAAGAAAATACTTGCTTTTTTCATGCTTTTGAGCATTAATTCAGGTTTAAAGTTTAAATATGGATTCATCTATGCCTTCATTTACCTTCACCGAAGTGAGGGTTACCTTGAAAGGCACAGGAAATACGCCTGTGACGGTGGTGCTGTGGGGAAACAGAACGCCTGCCACTTCCCTGTAATCGCTGAAGTCTATCGTCTGGGTCATCGGGCTTCCGTCAGGCCCTTCGCTGCTGGCAATTTCACGGAGTTTCAGACTGGTTTTGGTACTGTAATACTCGGTTGATTTCTTGCCGTCGGGGCGTTCAACTTCAACTACATAAGCATTTTCGCCAGAAATTTCTTCGATTCCTTTCAGGTTCAGCCTGTAACCGGCACTTGCATAGAACGCCTCTTTCACAAAGCGGGCCTGCTCTTTGGAATCTTCCAGTTGAGTGCCTTCCATGGGTGCATTGCCACCCATACCCGATTGCGAACCTTTACCATCGCTGTACACCTGGCGATTGAGCGTTTGTCCGTTCATGCTGATCTCAACGGCAAGCTGGCTGTTGCCTTTCTGCCATGTTTTTACCGACATGGCCGGTCCACGCACCTGCATGCTGGCTTCTGTCTGCATATCGCTGATAGCTCCGATCTTTCCCGAACCACCAATGGCATTCAGATAATCTTCCACCACTTTGACACCAGTCATACCGTCCGGAACAATCTGTGAGGCAGCTTTTACCGGTTTTCCGTAAGCATCGTAGAAATTCAGTTTTCCATCTGCAGAGAACTGTTTGAGTTTGTCGGCCACCGCGTCGCGGTTGCCGACTACCAGAATATGCGCGCGGTCGGGATTGATATACTTTTTCGCCATAGCCATCACATCATCGGCTGTTACGCGCTGCAGTTCCTCCAGATATTTCTCGTAGTAATCTGCAGGAAGTTTATACCGGATAGTGGAGAGTGCGAAATTGGCAATGGTGCCAGGCTCCTCAAGATTTTGGGAAAACTGGCCTGCGATCACATTTTTCACTACCTGCAATTCCTGATCGGGCACCTTTTCTGTGGCCATTCGACGCATCTCTTTGACAAACTCGGTGATACTGCTGTCGGTCACAGCATTGCGCACACTGGCGGTTCCGTTAAAGGAGCCAACGAGTTCGTCGGGTGAAAGCGAGCTGCGTGCGCCGTACGTCCAGCCGTGGCCTTCGCGCAGATTGGCATTTACCCGACTGTTGAAATAGCCGCCGAGGATAGTATTGGCAACACGGGCTCTGATCACATCCGGCGTTCCGGGTTTCAGGTCAACCGGATACGTAATATTGATAACAGATTGCACGGCACCGGGTTTGTGTACAAAGTCAACCTGTGTTTTTTCAGGGGCTTTGGGCACAGGATAAGTGTGCTCAGGCACTTTTCCGGAAGCCCAGCGACCGAAATACTGTTTTGAGTAGTCTTCCAGTTTTGCGCGGGTGATATCGCCCGTTACTACCAGGTAGGAAATGTTCGGCCTGAAATAAGTATTATAGTGCGATTTGATCTGCTCAAGCGTCACTTTTTCGACACTTGCTTCCGACATATTCTCTCCGTACGGGTGGTCTGTTCCGTATCTGACAACCGACCCCGCCACCGAAGCTATTGCGGCAGCATCGTCTTTCTGCGATGCCAGATCGCTAAGGGTGCGCACCCTGGCCTTGTCGAGTTCTTCCTGCGGAAAAACAGGGCGCAGCAGTACATCTGCCATGATCTCCAGCAATTTGTCGGTGTGCTTCGTGAGGCAGGAACCACTGACTCCATTCTGGTCAGAGCTCAGAGAGGCGCCAATGAAGTCAATTTCCTGGTTTATCTGGTCTTTGGTACGGGTTTTGGTACCGGCGGTGAGCAGTTCACCAAGGAAGTTGGTGTAACCGGCGGCCTCTTTCTCAAGTACGGGATCCTTGTCAACAAAAACCTGGAATGAAACCGTTGGCAGTTTGTGGTTTTCTACCAGAATAACGGTGAGCCCGTTGGAGAGTTTGAATGTTTCAGCCTTTCCGATCTGAATTTTGGGGGCTTCTCCGGCCATGGGAGCCTGTTTGCGAACATCACCCGCGGGGAGGGGTATTTTCGGTGCACTGCCTGTGGGCGCCACAGGAGCCGAAGCAGCGTTTTCACCAGCTTTGGGGGTACAGGCAGCCAGCATGGCCACCATCATCATATAGAGCAGATTTATTTTTTTCATTGTCAGAAAAATTGAATGTGTGACTGATTTCTGCCGGGAGAAAACCAGATCAGGGTTGTCCGGGTTTGGGAAGCCAGTAGATGACCACCCTCGATGTCTTTTTGAAGTACTTGTTGGCTGCGGCCATGATGTCTTCACGCGTTACCTTGCGATAGCGCTCCAGCTCTGTGTTGATCAGACTGGCATCGCCGAAGTACATTTCGTAGTTGGCCAGACTTTCGGCAATGCCTGCTACCCTCCTGTTGGCAGTAACAAAGTCATTTTCCACCTGATTTTGCAGTTTCTGGTACTCTTCGGGAGTAATCAGGTTCTTTTGTACATCGGTGATGACATCGTCAATGGCTTTGTCGAGGTCTCCCACTTCCACCCCCATATTGGCAATGGCAAAGCAGATGTTGGCGCCCGGATCCTCCAGTTCGAGCGGGAAGGCGCCGGCAAAAACAGCCTTTTGCTGGTCATCCACCACCGATTTTTGAAGACGGCTGCTCTCTCCCTGCGACAGGAGCATTCCGAGCATCTTCACTGCGTAAAAGTCTTTGGTACCCTGTGCGGGAATATGGTAGCCGTAAATGACCGCCGGAAGTTGCACGTTGTCGTAAACCGTATCGCGCACCTCACGGGTAATCGGCGGCTCCTGCTGGAACTTGCGCTCAATTTTGGAGGTTCCGCGCGGAATATCCCTGAAATAAATATCAATCAGCTTTTTGGTCTGCTCGATATCGAGGTCGCCGGCGATAGACAATATCGCATTGTCGGGCCGGTAATAGTCTTTGTAAAAGGTCTTGTAATCCTCTTCCTTCGCCGCATCAAGATCCTCCATGGAACCAATTACCGACGTTTTGTACGGATGGACCTTGTACAGACGCCTGAGCGTTTCCTCCAGCAGGCGGCCATACGGCTGATTGTCGGTGCGCTGGCGGCGCTCTTCCTTCACAACCTGACGCTGGGTCTCGATGCCCACCTGATCCACGCGCGCGTGAAGCATCCGTTCTGACTCGAGCCACAGACCCAGTCCCAGCTGGTTGCTTGGCAACACTTCATAATAATAGGTGCGATCATACCAGGTATTGGCGTTGTTCATGCCGCCAGCCTGATTGATGTAATCGTCGAACTCGCCGCGTTTGATGTTTTCCGAACCCTCGAAGAGCAGATGCTCAAAAAAGTGCGCAAAACCGGAGCGACCAGGTTTTTCATTTTTTGACCCAACGTGGTACATCACTGATACTGCAACGATGGGGGTGGAGTGATCTTCGTGGAGAAGTACTTTGAGCCCATTGGGCAGATCGTACTCCACATAGCTGATATTTTGGGCCGTTATTTCGCCAAACAGCAAAGAACAAACCCACAACAAAGTGAGATTTTTTTTCATGGTGAATTATTTGACAAGATTTGCGCTGCAAAATTCGCAAAATCGGATTGTATGTGAAGAATTTTAGACAAAAACCTTGAATGAACGTATATAACTTTGCCCCATGTCTGCCACAGAACTTTTCATCAATGCCTTTTACCAGTCGCTGAACGACGGCAGCCTGGTAAAATGCACCCTGAGCAAATCAGGATCATCTTCACCAGAGCTCCCCAAAAACGTATTTATCCGCTCCGTATTGCTCAAAAAGGGACTGCACGCAGCGTTTAACTTCCGGTTCACAAACAGGGATGAGGTAAAAAATTTCACGCCCGGAGAAGCTGGCGACATGCTCCGATCCATGCTCGGCTCCATGTTCCTGAATGCCAGTCTGCTCACCACAACCCGCGATCTGGCACTGCAGATCAAACCCGACGGCGAAGCCAGATTGTCGGAAAATGCCCCCTCGCATGCGCTGGCGCCCGCCCGCACGCACGACCGGGAGAAAAATCGTCTGCTCGACCCGGCAGCGCCCTGGCTCAGGATGCTCGGTATTACCAGCGCCAATGGCGAAGTTCTGGCCCAGTCACAGGACAAATGGCGACAAATAAACAAGTACCTTGAGATAGTCGGGGCTCTTCTCCGTGAAACCCGATTGCCCCACGATGTGCATATTGCCGATATGGGATCAGGAAAAGGATACCTGACGTTCGCTTTGTACGACTATATGCACCATTCGCTCGGCATGACACCTCGTATTACAGGTATAGAACTCCGTATGCCGCTCGTGGATACCTGTAACCGGGCAGCCCTGGAGTCGGGCTTCGATGGACTTTCATTCATGGCGGGTGATATCCGCCTGTATGCCCCCGAACGACTTGATATGCTTATTGCACTTCACGCCTGTGATACGGCCACCGATCTCGCGCTTGCTGCAGGAATACGGAACAGGGCACGTATTATTGTAGCTGCACCCTGTTGCCACAAACAGATCAGGCGCGATATGGCTCCAAAAAACGAGCTGACTCCCGTTCTGCGACACGGTATTCTCGAGGAGCGACAGGCGGAAATCATCACCGATGGTATCAGGGCGCTCCTGCTGGAATCAGAGGGTTATCAGACTAAAGTGTTTGAGTTCATTTCCGCCGAACACACTGCAAAAAACGTGATGATTACGGCTGTCATGGGCAGGTCCGACAAAAAAAAGCGACAGAAGGCGCTCGAAGAAGTGAATGACATCAAGAAAAGCTTTGGAATAACCGTACACGAGCTGGAAAAACTGCTCTGACCAAACCCCGACAATACGCTCGCCCATGGCGATTCCCTACGAAATAATCAACGAAATGCAGTCGCTGTACCCGATGCCGGGAACAGAACTCGACAGGCTCCTGGAGAGCGGATGGCGGTTCCTCGGAAACGAGGCTGTCCGGCACAATGT
>CAILQK010000114.1 GCA_903836265.1 uncultured Bacteroidota bacterium
CTCTGCCGTATTTTTTGCCTTCCTCCGGTTCTGCGAAAACGCCGACATCAATCCAGTCGCCGAGTACTGCAGGAGTTTCCCTTCCCAGCGAATCGGCATACATTTTTGCAGCCTGTATCTTCAGGGTAGTTTTATATCCCACGTCAGTCGCAATCGTTGTGGCATCCAGGGCCCGGTTGTCGAACAGCGTAATCTTTCTGAACAGATCATCAATCAGGTAGCGCAGGCTGTCGGGAGTTTTCGCTTCAAGCCGGTTTACCAGTTCGCGGGCATTCGGATAGGGAGGCTCGCGGTAGGCAAAACTGTCCACCAGATCTTTCATGGTGGCATTTACACCCGGTTCACCGATCATTTCCCTGATATAGTACATGACCACGCTGGCTTTCTGGTAGTGTATGTAGCCCTGATTTTCGACTTCCAGCAGCGGGCACTCCTTTTCAGCCTCGCTGCCCCGGGAGCTCAGGTATTCGTCCATCTCATATTTCAGGAACCTGTGCATTTGCTCCTTCCCGTACATCTGCTCCATCACCATAAGGGCCGAGTACTGTGCCAGCGATTCGCTCAGCAGGGTAGCTCCCTGCATATCAGCACCCGCAACCTGATGCGCCCACCACTGATGGCCCATTTCATGCGCCACGATATAGGTTACCATGTCAATATCTTCGGGATCTTCCAGATTGGCAATGAAACCTATTCCTTCCGAATAGGGCATGGTGCCGGGGAATGCCTGTGCAAAGCTGGCATACCTCGGAAATTCGATAATACGCGCCTGTTTGTGCCTGTACGGACCAAAGTTGGCTGAATAATAGTCAATGGATTTTTCCATGGACATCAGCATTTTGTCCACGTTGTAGGCATGACGGCTGTCGTAGTACACCTCCAGGCTGATTCCTTTGTGCATTTTTTTGCGCACCTCGTAGCGAGCCGACATGAAGGAGTAAAAGTTGGCGGAGGGATGATCCAGTTCGTATTCAAAGTAATTCCTGCCATTTTCTGTCCACTGCCGGCGCAGGGAACCCGGGGCAATCGCAATCTGGTCGCCCGATGTGCCAAACACACTGCGCACCCGCACCCAGTCGGAGTTGTTGCTCAGATAGGTGTTCATACGCTTGACAGAATCATCACTCAGGTCGGGCATGCGTACGCGCAGGGGCAAATTGTATTTCTTGCGCTTGTTTTTATCCGAAAGTTCATAGGCTGACTGGTATCCCGTCTGTGGGAGTATATCGGCATTGTTGAAGAACGTTCCATTGTCAACAACAGCGGTAACTGTTACTTCATTTTCTATTCCCCGGGGGTAGTATTTCATGGAAAGATTCATCTCCAGCGAATCTCCGGGCATAAGCGCTTTGTCGAGCCTGTACATGGCGAATTTCTGAACCGTATCCATGAGCAGGAGCTGCGATCCTGGCAGGTCAAAAACTGCGCTGTAGGTGGGTGAAAGTGTAAAGAACAGGGTGTCAATCGGTGTTTTATGCCTGTTCATCATTACTTGCCTGCACGACACTTCTATTGCTCTCCGATCGGGATACAATTCTATGTGATAGTCGAGTGATATGGTACGCGGTTGCGGGCGCATCTCGTACTGTTTGTACATTTTCTCATAGTTCACCTGGATTCTCTCAGACTGGTCACTGGTCTGGTAGGTATTGATCACCTTCGTATTGTAAAAAAGCCACGCTCCGCAGGCAAACCACAGAACAAAGAGAGCCATTAACAGGGGTCTGACTCTTTTCAGACGCTCCAGTGCCAGTCGGGTTCGAATTCTGAAATCATTTTCTCTGCCCCGAACCCAGTACAGGAGAGCCCCCACCAGCAGTATCAGCCCTGCGAGCATCCAGTAAGCGCTGAACGACAAAACCGGCAACAGGAAAGGCCCGAAAGCGTTCATGTCAGAGTATGTCAGAGAAGGGGTGGAGTTGAATATCACCAGGTTGCTCTGAATATCCAGAGCGGGCCAAACGAAACTGTTGGCAATCAGCACAACCACAAACAGGAAATACCCAAGATAACGATTGTTCACTACCGAATGAAGAAATACACTCAGCACAATCAGATTCAGGAAAGTCAATCCGTCGCTCAGGACAAGCTCGGTGAAATAGACCTCCGGACGAATATCGGTAAATCCGTTCAGCAATTGTGTGGCAATACCGATTGTGCATCCGGTCAGCAATAACAGCAGCACAGCTGCTGCCAGCGCCAGCGTTTTGGATACCACCGGCAGCCAGTCAGGGTACGGCAAGGCGTCGTATATGTCGTTTACCTTCGACTCCCGCTCCTTCCACACGATGGCGCCGGAATAAAAAGTAATGAAAGCCACAATAAACAGATAGAAGGATCCTCTGATGGTATCCACTATATTCCAGGTGACCGGGAATACCGTCAGACCGTACCCCATGGAAGTAGCGTAGGCCAGAGATGAGGAAAGGTTGATTATTCCGAAGATAACTATAATGAGGAATGCCACGTTTTTCACGATAGAAATACCTTCAATCCTCAACTGGCTGAGCAGCTGCCTCAGGCTCCAGAATGTCCCGAACCCGGGTTTTACTGTCTCGGGTACTTGCCGGGCATATTCAGCCACAACCGGTTCATCCGTATTTTTCTGTTTGCCGGGGCGAGCCTTATCGGCAAAGCTGAATTTGAAATACGTAAAGACGAATACAACAGCTCCCACCGCCATCCAGACCAGCCTGTTCAGCAGCAACAGTCCCTCCATTCCCATAGACATGGTGTTCCTGTCGTCAACAGTCCAGTACTTGGTAGCTACTATAAAAGTCCTGAAACCGAAAGGATCGAGCATGGCGCCCAGGAATTCGTTCTCCATATCACCAATCAGATTAAGGGAAACGATGTAGCCTGCCAAAAGTCCGATGGTACCGATGAACGACAGCATGGTACTGCGCGTGAGCGCCGCGATACTGAAAACAACCGAACCGGCGAACAGCATGTTGGGCAGTACAAAAACAGCCAGACCTTCGAGATGGGCAGTCCAGAAGGTGGGTCCGACCCGATCGGCATCGAGCCAGGGCATCATACTTCCCAGAATACTGCCCACTGAAACCCCCAGAAAAGGTATAATGCTGATCACGAGCGCGCCAGCGAAACGCCCGAGCAGGTAATCCCGCTTTTTCAGGGGAGTGGAGAAGAATATCTGACTGGTTTTTTCTGAAAAATCGCGCGCCGCCGCGCTGTTGAAAAACGCGGTAATCATGAGCAGACAGATCAGACTGAGATTGGCGAAGTAGAACTCGACAACGTAGGGTGCATTTTTGTGTACGTTGCCAATGCTTCCCCCGATGGTGATATCGTCGGAACTGGTGGCGCCGAACACGAGCAGCGCATTGATAAGCAAAAAGATGTAAACGATGGGTTGGCGCAGCCAGTAGCGCAACTCAAACAGAAATATATGGAAAAACATATTGCTGAAAATTATGCCTGACCGGCCGGTTTGTGCCCTTTGATGTAGGTAAAGAAAACGTCCTCCAGATCGGCGTCCGTTACACTGAAGCCGTCGGCGGGCTGCTGCTCGCTGAAAACATGCAGTACCGGCTGACCGGCCACCATGCGTGTGGAAATAACCGGTAACTGTTGCGTCATTTCGTGCACACTGCTGCGCGGAACGGAGCAGCTCCAGATTCTGTTCTGAAGGCCATAAAGCGCGTCGGCAGGGCTGCCCGAGTACAATACCCTGCCCTTGTCTATAATAGCCATCTGCGGACAAAGTTCCTGTACGTCTTCGACAATGTGCGTACTGAGTATCACAATTACCTGCTCGCCTATTTCCGACAGCAGATTGTAGAAACGGTTGCGCTCGCCGGGGTCGAGGCCGGCAGTCGGCTCATCCACAATAATCAGTTTCGGATCGCCGATAAGGGCCTGCGCAATACCAAAGCGCTGCTTCATACCACCGGAGAAACCTCCAAGGGCTTTTTTGCGGACATCCCACAGATTCACACGTCTCAGCAGCTCTTCTACCAGTTCCCTGCGCCCACTGCTGATACCCTTGAGTACAGCGATGTGGTCGAGCATATCGTACGCACTGATTTTGGGGTAAATACCGAATTCCTGCGGCAGATAGCCCAGCAGGCGGCGCACTTCGGATTTATTTTGCAGTACATCCAGATCGCCCAGCGTTATGGTGCCGCTGTCGGGCTCCTGCAGGGTGGCAATCGTGCGCATCAGGGAAGACTTGCCGGCTCCATTGGGGCCGAGCAGCCCGAACATACCCCTCGGAATGCTGAGGGATACATCATCAAGCGCTTTCACGCCGTTGGAGTAGGTCTTGGAGAGGTTTCTGATCTGAAGTTCCATAATTTTATTCAGGTGCTGTTTGTCGTGCAATGTATTGCCGCGTTTGCCTGCGGCAACCTGAAAACCGACCAATGGAGGGCATTTTATTGACCAATGTCAAAAAAATGCCACCAACTGACTGACCGGGTTTTAATGTAAGTCGGATGAAGATGAAAAAAGTTACAGAAAAGTGAGCTATTCAAAAGGGGTGAGCTATTGCGCAGGGACACGATTCAAAAAGAGGCTTTTATTTAAGGGTAATACAACATCAAAATTACTAAACTATCTAATGATAGACAATATCTATCAAAAAACAAATCAAATAAATAAACCTTTACCCATACAATGCGGTTAACTTTGCAAAAAGATTACAACAATGGAAAATACAAACCCTCACCACCCGCACAGCGAGGCGAGCTACAACGTCAATGGCGAAGCCAAATGCCCTTTCACCGGTGCGGTAACACGCCAGACTGCCGGCGGCGGCACCAGAAACCGCGACTGGTGGCCGAACCAGATTAACCTTAACATCCTGCGCCAGCACTCCCGGCTCTCCAATCCGATGGATGAGCAGTTCGATTACGCAGCAGAGTTCAAGTCGCTCGATCTGGCAGCCGTGAAGAAAGATCTGGCTGATGTAATGACCAACTCGCAGGAATGGTGGCCAGCCGATTATGGCCATTATGGCCCCTTCATCATTCGTATGGCATGGCACAGCGCCGGCACTTACCGTATTGGAGACGGGCGCGGGGGCGCAGGTGCGGGCACGCTGCGTTTTGCCCCTCTCAACAGCTGGCCCGATAACGCCAACCTCGACAAGGCGCGCATGCTGCTGTGGCCAGTCAAACAGAAATACGGCAGGAAGATTTCCTGGGCCGACCTCATGATTCTGGCCGGCAACGTGGCGCTCGAAACCATGGGCTTCAAGACATTCGGTTTCGGCGGAGGCCGTGAAGATGTGTGGGAACCTGAAGAGGATATTTACTGGGGCTCAGAAGGCAAATGGCTCGAAAACAAACGCTATTCCGGCGATCGTGACCTCGAGAACCCGCTCGCTGCTGTGCAAATGGGTCTCATATACGTAAATCCGGAAGGTCCCGACGGTCACCCGGACCCCGTTGCATCAGCTCGCGATATCCGCGAAACATTCGGTCGCATGGCCATGAACGACGAGGAAACGGTGGCTCTCATCGCTGGCGGACATACTTTCGGCAAAACGCACGGTGCCGCTGACCCCTCAAAATATGTAGGTGCCGAACCCGCAGGTGCCAGTATCGAAGAACAGGGCACCGGCTGGAAAAACACCTTCGGAAAAGGTAACGCCGAGGATACCATCACCAGCGGACTGGAAGGCGCCTGGACAACCACCCCTGTTCAGTGGAGCAACAACTACTTCGAAAATCTGTTCGGCTATGAGTGGGAACTGACCAAAAGTCCGGCAGGAGCCTATCAGTGGAAACCCAAAGACGGCGCAGGTGCCGGACTGGTACCCGACGCACACGTCTCCACAATCAGGCACCAGCCAACTATGCTCACTACCGATATCGCCCTCCGCATGGACCCTGCCTACGAGAAAATTTCGCGCCGGTTCCATGAAAATCCGGATGAGTTTGCCGACGCCTTCGCACGCGCCTGGTTCAAACTCACGCACCGCGATATGGGCCCGCGCGCCTGCTATCTCGGCCCTGAAGTACCGGCAGAGGTTCTGATCTGGCAGGACCCGGTACCCGCAGCTGATTACAAACAAATTGACGAACAGGATGCAGCAGCACTGAAAAGCAAAATCCTGGCATCAGGCCTGTCTGTTTCCGAACTGGTCTCGACTGCCTGGGCTTCTGCCTCCACCTTCCGCGGCTCCGACAAGCGCGGCGGCGCAAACGGAGCACGTGTACGTCTGGCTCCACAGAAAGACTGGCAGGTTAACAACCCGGCGCAACTTGCGAAAGTGATTGCAGTACTCGAAGGGATTCAGAAAGAGTTCAACAGCAACGGCACCGATGGAAAGCAGGTCTCCATTGCCGACCTGATCGTACTCGGCGGTAACGCGGGCATCGAGCAGGCTGCGAAAAATGCCGGTACTGATATCACCGTGCCTTTCACACCCGGCCGTACCGACGCTGCGCAGGAACACACCGATGTGGATTCATTCGCCGTGCTCGAGCCAAACGCCGACGGCTTCCGCAACTATCAGAAAAAGAAATATTCTGTATCCTCCGAGGAAATGCTCGTTGACAAGGCGCAACTCCTGACGCTCTCAGCGCCCGAAATGACGGTGCTCGTGGGTGGCCTGCGTGCCATCAATATCAACCATAACGGCGCGCAGCACGGTGTATTCACCAAACGTCCGGGTGCACTCACTACCGACTTCTTCGTCAACCTGCTCGACATGCGCACTTCATGGAAGGCAGTGAACGATGATCAGGACGTATTCGAAGGCCGGGACAGGGTAACCGGCGACCTGAAATGGACTGCCACCCGCGCAGATCTGATTTTTGGTTCCAACACCGAACTCCGCGCACTGGCCGAGGTATATGCCTGCTCCGACTCTCACGACAAGTTCGTGCACGACTTCGTGGCCGCCTGGTCAAAAGTGATGAATCTCGATCGCTTCGATCTGAAGTAAAAAAATACGTTCCAAACTGCGTAAACACAGAAAATGGCTGTCCGGGGTAACCCGCGACAGCCATTTTTTCATGCCTTTGAAATGACAAAAAGAACCAAATATCATCCGGAAACATTTTCCTGAAACAGAAAAAAATAAAAATAATAATTTTCAGAACAAAATACCAGAAATACGTATTAATATTGAATCTCCAAATCAGGACCACACCTGTTCATCGCCATGAATCTGACACAACTGATCAACCCTGTCACCATGAACAACCAGGGTATTTCTGCCAGATCCGGAGTTCACACGTCCGTACTGCTGTTGCTGGTGGCTGCCGCTGCACTCACCCGCCAATACTGGAAAGACAGTCAGATGGAGTTCTGGCTGTCTTCGGTACTGATTGTGGCGGCCGGTATTCCGCACGGTGCACTCGATCATTTCGTAGCCCGCCATAACCGGAAGAAATTCGACCTGACAGTGTATATTTTTTTTTACGTCGTTTGCGCTGCACTGTATCTGACGCTCTGGTGGTTCGCCCCGGGAATCGCATTCCTGATTTTCCTGCTCATTACAGCCTGGCACTTTGGCGAAACCGATTTCTCCTGTTTCGCAGATAAAAAAGGGGCAGGTCTGTACAGTTTCGTGTATGGTACCGCCATCACCATGTGGCTGCTGATGCAGGACAAGCCCCTGCTTTTTCGCTGGACGACTCTTATTACAGGTGATAACCAGACAGCCCTGTCAGCAGTCTCCCGGTTGGCCGTTGTGCCGGTTTACACGTGGTTTCTGTTGCTTTGCCTGATTCTGTTTCTTGTGGGCGAAAACAGGAGAGAGTACCTCCGGGTAAAAATTCCGTTTCTCCTGTTTGTCCTTTGCCTTGGCCAGACCTCGCTGCTGATGGGCTTCATCCTGTACTTCACAGGCTGGCACAGTGTGAACGCCCTCCTGCATATCAAAGGAAGCGTTTTCAGAGATGTGGAAGGAAAACTTATGCTGGAAAAGGCATTGCCGGCAACGCTGTCGGCTACTTCATTTCTGATTGTTATGGGTTTCATGAGCAACGGGGCCTGGCTCGACAGGTTCGGTCTTCCGGCCCTGTTTATCCTGCTTTCTATTCTGACCGTGCCACACATGATTGAAATGCACCGGCTTTATACACACAGAAGCGAAAGTACCCGCTCAACAGGCAGAAAGACCACACAGGCGGAGTAGGACCGGCAATATCTGCAGCCGCCTCAGGTTACAGTATCCCGGGAAAGATTCCGGTGTCCCGCGCCAGAAGGAAAGAGGTAATTTCCAGGATATTCCGTGCTACCTGACCAACGCTACATCGCCACTGAAAATTCCGGTTGTATAATCTGCAAACTCAAGAGAAGCCACCCACGTGTAAACACCATCCGGCACCGATTGACCGTTTGAACGACCATCCCAGGCCGGAGCATCCGACATATCCCGGTCGCGCACTTCGTACACCACACAGCCCCACCGGTCGAATATCTGCCAGCGCCTGATGATAATCGGGTCCGGACTCTGCAGGAAGTACAGGTCGTTCTCCCCGTCGTCGTTTGGTGAAAAAATATTGGCAGCATATATCCTTCGGCTCTCGTCCACTTCAACGAGGACGCTGACTGTATCTGAGCAGTAGCCGTTTTCAGCTTCAAGTGTGTACCGGGTGGTATGCAGCGGCGAGGCCACCGGATCAGAACAATCCACACATGTCAATGATGATTCCCACGGATCGCTCCAGCTGAATGTAACAGGCAAACCACTGCCATCCCAATCCGGATTCAGCCGTATCTCCTCTCCCTGATGTATCCGGTATGGCACTTTCTGCTCGAGTACCACGCCCGGAGCAGGCAGTACTTTCCAGGTGAGCCACGCCGGCTCACAACCATCAAAAATACTGGTATGGTAAGTACCGGGCTCAACGACAGTCAGTTGCGCCGATCTGGCACCGCTATCCCATAAAAACGTCTCGCCGTAAATTCCGGCATCGAGTACCACCGACGATTCCGGACACACCTGCGCCTCCAGAAAAAGTGAGTCGGACAGGGCACCCTTCACTACCAGCCGGCTGCTGTCCACAGGAAAGGTAAACGGATTGTCGGACTGCCGGAAAGGGCCCATCACCAGCGGCAGATTATTCAGAAAAGCACGGTTGGAGTAAGTTCCCGGACTGATATTCTCTGCGTGAACCAGTATGACAACCGTATCGGTACCCTCGGGAAGATTCATCCGGTCTATACAAAATATCCGACCTGCAGCAGTAACCAATCCCCCGAAAGGGTTCCGGCTCACCGATCCGAATACAAATCCTTCCGGCAGGGTATCGCACAAACTCACGTTGAAACGCGGTTCACCTGACTCATTCCGTATCGCAAACCGGAAAGCCACATCGGAGCAGGCAAAAATGGTGTCGGGCTCGAAAGTGTGCAGAACGGAAATGGTGTAGGGGCAGGAGGCCGAGGTCACGTCGTGCCGTACAAAAACCTCCTCGCACGCTGTCGCAGCCCTGAAGGTGAACAATCCGCCCTGTCCGACACTGACCGACTGTGCAACAACTCCGTTGCTCCAGGCCACATTACCTCCAAAATCAGCGGCATCCAGCGAAATGGTTTCGCCATGACATACAAACCACAGATTCGACAGGGTATCCTCCTCAAACCTGTTCACAAAGAAAGCCGTGCTGTCTTCAAAACCAGCCTCGCTGATACAGTCAGAAAGCAAATTTTTCCCGTACTCGTCGGGCAGGCCCTCCAGTGTGGCCTGACTGTTGTATTTGGATTTGGGTATGTCGCCTGCGTTAATCATGACCGACAGGCTTTTCTCTCCCGGCGTTATCTGATCCAGTTTCATGCGCATGGTACTGGGTATAGTAACTGTATCAAGCACCCCGCCAAACGAGTTGAACTGTACACTTTTTACCGTGAAACCTGCGGGTAACGGATGTGAAAAGAGCACGTTGTGCAGGGTTTCGCCGGTGCTGTTAACCAGTGTATAATGGAAGAGCACATCAGTGCAGGGCAATACCACAGGAGGGTCTGCGATATTGCTCAGTTCCACGCTGTAAGGGGCCGATGCGAGATCCGATATATCTGCCAGCGCGCCTGTTGCCATTCTTTTCTCTATCCCGTTGTTCAGATCGTATTGAAAGAAGCCCTGAACAACACCGTACAGCGTGCTGCCCACTGCATACAAATCGCCGAAAGCATCAAAGTAAACACCCTGCATCTGGTGCCCCGGTCCCGTCATACCAAAGGGGGTTACTGCATTATTGACCGGATTGATGCGAATCAGGCGACTGAATTGCATGTCATAACCGTAAATTTGTCCGGTAGAAGGCTCCATCGCCAGATCACTCAGGTGACCCACCCCTGAAAGTGGTGTCACCGACACCCCGAATGACGGATCAGTCAGATCTATACGCACAAGCTGTACAACATTGCCCAGCACCGTTGATCCCGCCGCCAGCAGGTACCGGCCATCAGGCGTGATATCGCCTGCCAGATAACGCAGGTTATTGTCGAGCCCGATTGCACCCAGATCGGAAGCCAGCGCGCCCTCTCCTATCCTGTACAGGTGATTGTCGTTTCGTCCGATACCATACAGAAAACGATCGGTCCGGCGGAACCCGACAGCATCCAGTCCGGCAGCCGGAAGTGGTCCCACAGGAATCGTGGTCGAGCTGTTGTAACCCGCCTGTACCGTAAAAACATGCAACTCGTTCGTGTTTTTAATCACCGCAAACACCTGTCCGGTACTCCTGAACGGAACCTGCGCCGCCATGCCTCCCGCCAGCACGCAGGCGAACACGAGGGCGCTCAAGCGGGCGCAACAGAAATTGATATGGCAAACTTCCGGTTCCATGCGGTAAAAATACCCATTTCCCGGATATCAGTGGAATTGTATGCGTACTTTTGGCCTTCTTTTCAAAGAGCAGCCTCTGACATGAGAACTTTCACGTTCATTATTGCAATTGCCGCCTGGTCGTCCTGCCAGAAAGCTCCCACCACCCCACCCCTTTTTGTCGAAACAGACCCCGCTGAATCAGGGTTCGATTTCATCAATCAGGTGGATAACACCAAAGAATTCAACATATTCAATTACAGAAACTTCTATAACGGAGGCGGAGCAGCTATAGGTGATATCAATAACGACGGACTGCCGGATATCTACATGACTTCCAACCTGGGCGACAACAGGCTGTTCCTCAACAAGGGCAATTTCAAATTCGGGGATATTACAGAAGGTGCCGGAGTAAAAGGATCGAAATTCTGGAGTACAGGCGTTGTAATGGCAGATATCAATGCCGACGGTTTGCTGGATATCTATGTCTGTAACGCAGGTTATAAACCTGGTGAAAAACCGGAAAATGAGCTTTTCATCAATAATGGTGATCTCACCTTCACGGAAAAAGCGGCTGAATACGGACTCAACGAAGATGGTTATACCACCCACGCTGCCTTTTTCGATTACGACCTCGATGGTGATCTGGACTGCTACATTCTGAACAACAGTTTCATGCCTGTCAATACGCTTAACTACAGCAATAACCGCGAACTGTACGCCGATGAATGGCCGGTAAAAGATTTTCTCAAGGGCGGCGGCGACAAACTGCTCCGCAATGACAACGGAAAATTCGTCAATGTGTCGAAACAGGCGGGTATTTACGGCAGCCTGATCGGATTCGGACTGGGAGTTACGGTGGGCGACCTGAACGGCGACAACTGGCCCGATCTTTACATCTCAAATGACTTCTTTGAAAGGGACTACCTCTACATCAATCAGAAAAACGGCACTTTCAGGGAAGAAATAGAAAACTGGGTGGAACACCAGAGCCACGCCTCCATGGGTGCGGACATGGCCGATATCAACAACGACGGCTTCCCGGATATCTTTACCACTGAAATGCTCCCGTCAGATGAAACCCGCCTGAAAACAACTACCCTGTTTGAAAACTACAATATCTATCAGCTGAAACTCGAACGCGGTTTTTACCATCAGTATATGCAGAACTGTCTGCAACTGAACAATAAAGACCGTACTTTCAGCGAGATAGCACATTACGCGGGGGTAGCCGCCAGCGACTGGAGCTGGGGTGCACTCATGTTCGATGCCGATAACGACGGCTGGCGGGATATTTACGTGTGCAACGGTATCTACAAGGATGTCATTGACCAGGATTTCATTGATTTCTTCGCAGACGAGGTAATCCAGAAAATGGCTATCACCGGCCAGAAGGAACAAATAAACGAGGTGATTTCCAAAATGCCCTCCAATCCAATCAAAAACAGGGCTTTTCGCAACACAGGAAATCTTCGCTTCGATGACGCCGGCGACACCTGGGGATTCACAACACCCTCTTTCTCCAACGGAGCAGCTTATGGCGACCTCGACAACGACGGCGATCTCGACCTCGTGGTCAATAACGTAAATATGAAAGCGTTCCTTTACCGGAACCAGTCGGAACAACAGTCGCAAAACAAACACCTGACCATCAGACTGAAGGGGAAAGACAAAAATACCTTTGCCATCGGAGCCAAAGTGACTGCCTGGAAAGGTACTGAACAGCTCAGCACGCAGGTGATACCCAGCCGCGGTTTCCAGTCGTCGGTTGACTACCCGGTAATATTCGGTCTTGGCAACTCCGCTTCCGTGGATTCGGTAGTTGTGGTATGGCCCGACCGCTCCAGATCGGTGCTGAACGGGCCTGTAAATGCCGGAGAAATCACGCTGGAATGGAAAGATGCATCCATAGCCGCAGCGGGCAACCAGTTCGAGTACAAACCCGTCCAGTCGGGACTCGTCCGGGTGGAACCCGCCCCGTTCAAGGCCATGAAGGAAGATAATTTCGTGGATTTCTACCCCGAAGGACTCGCTTTCCGAATGATTTCCCGTGAAGGCCCCAAACCGGCAACCGGCGACGTGAACGGCGACGGTCTGGAGGATGTGTTCGTGGGTGCGCCCGCAGGCGAGACTGCCTGCCTGTACCTGCAGGCCTCAGACGGGTCCTTCAAACTCAGTGCGCAGACAGCTTTCGTCAAGGATTCGGCATTTGAAGATACCGCAGCCCTGTTCCTTGACGCCGATCTCGACAATGACCTTGACTTGTTCGTCGGATCAGGAGGCAACAAAGCCGAACCCGGCTCTCACCTGCTCCTCGACAGGATGTATTTCAACGACGGAAAGGGCAACTTCACCCTGTATCCGAAACCATTGTCGCCCAACGGGTTCAATACTGCAGTGGCTCTCGCCCTCGACTTCGACCACGATGGCGACACAGATATTTTTGTGGGCAGCCGCTCTACATCGGGCGCGTATGGCGTTCCTCCCAGACACTTTCTGTATCAGAACAATGGCAAGGGAGAGTTTCAGGATGTAGCCAGATCACGCGCCGAAGACCTGAAACTGTACGGAATGATGACCGATGCCACACTGGCTGATGTGATTCCGGGAGGCGATCCCGAAATCATTGTCACGGGTGAATGGGCTGCCCCGGCTGTTTTCCAGTGGACCGACGGGAAGCTGACACGCGTGAAAAGCAATCTGGACGATTACCCGGGCTGGTGGTATGCCGTACGCAGCGCCGACCTCGACGGTGATGGCGATCAGGATCTGGTACTCGGCAACCGCGGAGAAAACTTTTACTTCTCGGGAAGCAGGGAAGCCCCGGCCAGAATATGGATATGGGATTTTGACAAAAACGGTACAGTGGAAAAAATCATGACCCGCAGTATTGACGGGCGGGATATGCCCATTCCTCTGAAAAAAGATATCACCGGTCAGTTGCCCATGCTTAAAAAAGACAACCTGAAACACGTGGAATATGCCCGGAAATCAATTCAGGACCTTTTCCCGGAAAAACTGCTCGGAGAGGCCATGATGCGCGAAGCCACCTGTTTCAAATCATGTGTGGCCATCAACAACGGCAACGGACAATTCACACTGACGGAACTGCCCGCTGAAGTACAGTTCTCGTGCGTAAATGCAATCTGGTGCGGCGATATCAATGCCGACAGCCGCCCCGACCTGCTGCTGGCCGGAAATGATGCCGGATTTATGCCACAGTTCTCCAAACTCGACGCTTCGTTCGGACATACCCTGCTCAACAATGGTAATGGAAATTTTGAGCGGATTGAAAACCGGCTGAGCGGATTTTTTGTTCGGGGGGATGTCAGGGCGATTGTACCGGTCACCGTGCGCGGACAGTCGAAACTCCTCATCACCATCAACGGGAAAATCCCTCAATTTGCAACGCCAGTCAAACCGCTACAGTAAGAACATGTCCTCTGAAATGATCAAAAACTGCCTTTCAGCACTCGCACTGCTCTCGGTCCTCGCGTCATGCACGCAGGAAAATAAAAAAGTACAGGCCTTCGAACTCCTGAATCACGAAAAAACAGGCCTCGAATTCAAAAACATACTTAAACCGGGCCTGGCAATCAACGGCCTGAACTATATGTACTTCTTCAACGGAGGAGGCGTTGCTGCTGCCGATTTTAACCAGGACGGACTGGCTGACCTGTATTTCACTTCGAATATGGGCGAAAACAAACTCTATGTCAATGAGGGCAACATGCACTTCAGGGATGTAACCTCTCAGGCCGGCGTCGGCTGTGTGGAGGAGACTCCGGAAGGCAGCGGCATGTCGTCCAAATGGTCGTGTGGCGCCTCCGTGGTTGATATCAATAACGACGGGATGCCCGATATTTATGTCAGCCAGGTGAGCAAATTCCTCAACCTGACCGGTAAAAACCACCTGTTCGTATGCCAGCGAATCGAAAATGGTGTGCCGGTTTTTGAAGACAGGGCACAGGAGTACGGTCTCGATCTCGAGGGCTTCTGTACGCAGGCCGCCTTCTTCGACTACGACCTCGACGGCGACCTCGACATGTACCAGCTCAAACACTCTGTACATGCCAATGGCACCTTCGGACAAAAAAAGACGTTTGACGGTACCGAGCACCCGCTGTCGGGCGACAAACTGCTCAGAAACGACGGCGGCAAATATACCGATGTGACCAGATCCGCCGGTATCAACAGTACCGTAATAGGATACGGACTCGGTATTGCTGCCGGCGACGTAAACCTCGA
Source organism: uncultured Bacteroidota bacterium (assembly GCA_903836265.1). Lineage (GTDB taxonomy): Bacteria > Bacteroidota > Bacteroidia > Chitinophagales > Saprospiraceae > M3007. The sequence continues at coordinate 14,996 of CAILQK010000114.1, forward strand.
CGGCTGGCCAGACATATACATAGGCAATGACTTCCACGAAAATGACTATCTCTATATAAATCAGGGTAACGGCACCTTCAAAGAGCAGCTCACCGCAGGTATCATGCACACCAGTCAGTTCTCCATGGGTGTTGACATTGCCGACATCAACAATGACGCGTGGAGCGAGATTATCTCTCTGGACATGCTTCCGGAAGACCCCTATATACTGAAGAGCTCTCTCGGAGAAGATGACTACGGTCTGTATAATTTCAAACTGACATACGGCTATCACAACCAGTATGCACGAAACACGCTGCAAAAAAACAACGGAGACCCGCAGGGAGTATTCGCATCACCTACCTTCAGTGAAGTGGGTATGTTCGCCGGAGTGAATGCTACCGACTGGTCATGGGCCACCCTGTTTATGGATTTTGACAACGACGGTCGGAAGGACCTGTTCATCAGCAACGGCATCGAACGCCGGATGAATGATATTGACTATGCCAACTTCAGGCTCAACGACAATATCCGTTTCAAACAGGGATCCAACAACCTCGAAGAAAAAGATCTGGTTGTGGTGGAAAAAATGCCACAAATCAAACTGGCGAACAAGTTCTTCAGGAATACGGCCGACTTCAGGTTCAGCGACATGGAAAAGGAAATCGGCAACGCCAAAGACAGCTATTCCAACGGAGCTGTATATGCCGATCTGGATAACGACGGTGATCTCGATGTGGTAGTCAATAACCTGGAAGAAGAACCATACATATATGCCAACCTGGAAAACAAACACACCTCGTCTGCTCACGGCTGGCTTGAACTGGATCTGCGGGGTACCAGGGAAAATATTTCTGCCATAGGTGCCAGAGCTGTAGTTTACAGAGACAATCAGAAACTTTACTTCGAACATTTTCCGGTACGCGGATACCAGTCGAGCAGCCTCACAAGACTGCACCTCGGCGTGGGCGACCCTGCAGGCGTTGACTCGATTGTGCTGATATGGCCCGACAGAACATTTCAGAAGCTTGCTCCCGAAGAATATAACAGCACCATGACAGTACAGTGGAAAAGCGGATTGCCCCGGTTCGATTTCAACAGGCTGCATCCCGCCGCACCCGCTTTCGCCTTCAGGGATATTACAGAACAGAAAGGCCTGAACTTTCAGCATATCGAAAACCCTTTTGTGGAATTCAACCGCGAGGGGCTCATACCGCACATGGTGTCCCGGGAAGGTCCGGCTCTGGCTGTGGGCGATATCAATGGCGACGGACTGGAAGACGTATTCTTCGGATCATCCAAGAAAAATCCGGGTGCACTTTATATACAGAAGAACAACGGCTCATTCAGTCTGAATACTCCGGCCATTATTGTCGCTGACAGTATCTTCGAAGACGTGGATGCTGTCATGACCGACCTCGAGAATGACGGTGATCTGGATCTCGTGGTGGCCGCCGGAGGAAACGAATTCCGCGACAAAAACGATCCCATGCGCCAGCGCGCGTACGTGAACGATGGAAAAGGCAATTTCACCCGTATTTTCTTTGAGGGACTGTACATGACCGCCTCCTGTGTGCTTGCTGCAGATATCAACAACGACGGGCTCACCGACCTGTTCTTTGGCGGCCGGGCTGTACCATGGAACTATGGTATAACCCCTGAATCATATCTGCTGCTGAACAGGGGCGGCGGACAGTTTGAAAATGTCACAGACAAAATCGGGGGTGGTATGGGCAAGGCGGGACTGGTTAAAAATGGCGCCTGGACCGATCTGGACGGCGACGGCGACAGTGATCTGCTGCTCGCCCTCGAATGGGGCGCTCCAACTGTTTATATCAACGAAAACGGACAGTTCAAAGGCAGAGTACTCAATGACATGACCGGATGGTGGAATTTTTTGCTTCCTTATGACTTCGACGGAGACGGAGACATGGATATTCTGGCAGGAAATACGAGTGAAAACAGCAAACTCAGACCCACAGCGCAGGAGCCTGTGCGACTGTATGTCAATGATTTCGACGACAACCAGCAAATTGAACAGGTACTCACGTATTACGTGAAGGGCCGCGAGATAGCCTTCAACAATTACGACGAAATCATGAAGCAGCTGCCCGTACTCAAGAAGAAGTACCTGCTGGCCAAAAACTTCGCCAAAGCATCACTCGCAGATATTTTCGGTAACGACAAACTGTCCAGATCCATCCGCCTGGAAGCCAATACATTCCAGAGTATGTACTTTGAAAATGCCGGCGGACTGAATTTTGTTGCTCACCGCCTGCCCGACGAACTGCAGTACAGCCCGGTAAAGTCAGCCCTCGTCAGTGACGTCAACGGCGACGGAAAACCGGAGGTGATTGTGGGTTCCAACTGGTACGACTGCAACATAGAAATGGGTCGTTATGATGCCGGCTACGGGAATGTACTCACTGTCGGCCCCAATGGCCAGATGCAGGTGAGTACCCTCGGAAATCTGCGGGTCAGGGGAGAGATCAGGAGAATCAAACCTGTAAAAACCGGCGGAAAAACAGCTTTTATTCTGGCAAGAAATGACAGCAAAGCACTGTTGATACAATCAGAGATACAATAAAACGTATCTTTATCGTTACAGGAACATGGCGGCCTGTTACAGCGGGCAGCCGTTAACGAATTACCAAACTGTTTTTATATGAAAATGAAAAAAATTCTGCCCCTGCTTATTATGGTTGCAGCCGGGATGACTTCCTGCGTAACCAAAAAGAAGTATCTTGATCTGCAAAGTCAGCTCGGCAACACCAGACTGGAGCTCGAAGTGGCCAACAAGGACCTCGGCAAATGTGGTAAAAGCCTGAATGAGTACATGAAC
>CAILQK010000115.1 GCA_903836265.1 uncultured Bacteroidota bacterium
GCCTAAAGAAATGCTGTACAAACCGCCTGTGACCGCTACCGATGGCTGAGTTTCAGACCAGACCGGGGTTCCACCTGAATCTGTTTCGTACAGCCTGAAAGTCATGCTGTATGTCCCGTTATTCACCGGGGCGCCCGAAGCGTTCTGTACCGATCCCTGTATGACTAACGATGCCTGTCCGTGCAGGCTGACCAACCCGGTGAATAAGACGGAGAGGAATATGAAAATATGCTTCATTGTTTCTGTCTGTTTGAATTTGCAGTTGGAAGATGGACAATTGGCGTTACCTGACCCAAATTTCTATGTTGCTGATACCGAAACTCTCGTTAAGTGAATCTTCACCCAGGTTGGATCCAAAAAATATCCAGAATTTGTCAAGCGATGTCTGTGCTACCATAGAGCTGCGAACATTGTAATCTCCGGTTCCGGGATTGAAAGCAGTGTAACCTGTGTTCCCTAACCACGCAGTCATTGCTCCTATGGCGGTCTTGCGCCATCCAATCTGGAAAAATCCGTTTGACTGACCAGGTGCAGTGTATGGATTCACCTGCGATGCAAATGCGCCGAAGGCAAATTCGTTTGCAACGCCATTTTGATAATCCCAGGAATCAAAGAAATGATAAGTAAACACTACTTTCACCATGGTATGCGGTATTCCGGTCAGGTCAAGTTCTTTTTTTAGAACTGCGGCACCTCCATGTGTAGGTCGGAGTATCCAGCCTTTGCTGAAAGGCGTATTGGGTGTAAAGCGCTCAAAGGTAGCTGTAGTAGTGCCGTCCCACCTTGTATGGCAGATCCATCCTTCTGTTCCGGTCTCGAAGTCGTCTGTATCCACCAGGCGCCAGTCGGCGTCGCCGTTGTACCGTACTGACTTGTTGACGGGCAGTTTGATTCCCTCGTCGAATACCAGATTGAAGTTGGAGATATTGATTTTATCGCCATCGTACGAAATAGTGGCTGTATCACTCCCCTTTTTGAATACGATTTCGGCGCCGTCGGTACCTTCCACCGTTACCTTGCCGGTACCGTTGCTGTTTTTCACGTGGAGCTGGGCGCCGGAGTCGGGAGATTTGGTACCGACCCCTACTGTACCCGTAGAGGGGAAAATATTGCTCTGGCCAATCAGCGAGAGCGCGTAGGGGGATGAACTGAGCCGTGCGCGGGGCAGCAGTTCCGGACTGTTGTTCACCGTTACCCCGAGGTAGTAGGGTTTGTCGAAGGAAGCGGTGAGTGGTGAAATGAGGCCGAGCGTGGCGCTGTAGAGTCCGCCGGCCACATCAAGTGCGGGTTGCGTTTCCGACCAGACGGCCGTACCTCCCGTTTCAGATTCATACAGCCGGAAGGTGAGACTGTACTTGCCGTCGGCGAGAGCAATACCCGATGAGTTCTGGATGGAGCCCTGGACGCTCAGATTTGCCTGCGCATGTATTGCGTTGCCAAAACCAAGTATCAGCCCCAAAATGAGTAACGTGTACTTCATAGACTGTCGTTTCTGTTTGCAGTGGAAATTGTAAATTGAATCCGGTGCAAAAGTGGCCCGGAACCTGTCGTGCGAACAGGAGGCGGACAAGACTAATGTCTCAATCAGTGAAATACTGGTACTGTGAACAGGCCTGAAGTGTCAGAATGAGTATCCCTGCGGGTTTGCAGAGATACAGGCTACTTCAAATAGGAGTGAGGCGACTTGCCGAAACGGTCGCGGTATATCCGTGAAAAGTGAATTTTGTCTTTCAGGCCGACAGCCTGCAGAACATCCTCCACGGAGGCAACATTTCCGGCTTCCAGAAGGCGGCGGGCATACTCCAGCCTTAATGCCTGAATATAGTCATTGGGAGTTTGACCCGTCAGTTTATGCAGTTCCCGGAAAAAGGTACTCCGGCTGACATGCATATTCTGAGCCAGCCAGTTGACGGTGAAATCAGGGGCGGCCATTTTTGAAAAAATCAGTCGGTTCAACTGATTGATCCACTCAGTCTGTTTGGCAGACAAATCACCGGGCACCTGATCAAATACCGGAGTACCAGGGCTTCCCGACAACATCATGTTTACCTGATTCCTGAGCGTATCTATTGTAAAGGGTTTCCACAATACACCATGTGCTCCGAGGGATGAAGCACGCTGCCCGATATCCGGTGAAGTCATGGCTGTCAGTACAAGGATCTTCATATTTTTCAGTGCGGCCATATTCCTGATTTGCTCCAGCAATTCAAAGCCGTTCATGCGGGGCATCATGAGGTCGCATACAAGCAAATCGGGTATTGCATTTCCCTTCAGATTGCCGAGGAGAGCAGCGCCCGAGAAAAATACAGTTACCTCAAAATCATCACCCAGCAAATCCGACAGCAATTTTCCAATTTCCGGATGATCATCCACCACAAAAATCCTTTTGCGTTCAATGACGTCGAAGGGCGAATTCGGAGTATTGTATTGTGCGGTATCGGAGTCGGTCGAAACAGTATTTTCATGAACAGAACGGGGGAAGTCGAGACAGAATATACTTCCCCTGTTTATTTCACTTTCTACCCTGATTTTACCGTTGAAGAGCTCCATAATTTCCCTGGCGATAGACAGACCGATGCCGGTACCGCCCTCAAAAGGCGTATCAGTCCGTTGTGTCTGGAAATAGCGTTCAAAAATATGAGGCAAATCGGCAGGTTCTATACCGCGCCCGTTATCGGCGACGGCGACAGTGGTGTACTCAGGGTTTCGGGTGATGGAGACCGTTATTCTGCCGGGACCGTCCGAATATTTCACAGCATTGGCCACTATATTCTCTATGACACGTCTGACCAGTTTTTCATCTCCATCCACTACTGTCCTGCCGTTATTTCCTTTTGCAAAGTGAAATTTGATACCTTTCTGGGAGGCATTGTAGGAGTGAATCCTGATAATATCCTCGATCACCGGAATCAGCTCCACAGGTTTTCGGATATCGGGCGTTTTGATCTGTTCATCTCTCGACAACAACAGCAAATCATTGATGAGCGACAGCAAATGCCTGGAGTTGCGCAGTGCCGTAGAGAGCATTTCTGACTCTTTTCTGGGGAGAAGTTTCCTGCTTTCGACCGTTTCCAGGGGGGCTGTGATCAAGGTCAGCGGCGTTCTGAGCTCATGTGTAATATTGACAAAAAACCGGTTTTTCTCCTCACTGATATTGGCAATACGGTTCATCTGGGCTTCGATAAGTTTTTTATCGGCCATGATCTGGCTGGTGGCTTCCTGAATCTTTTCCTCCAGCCTTCGTTGACTTTCAAGCAACAGCCGGACTCTCCTTTTCCACAAAATGGTACCCAGCAGGATCAACAGGACTAATATCAGCCAAAAAAACCATGTTTCTTCATAAAAATGCGGTAATACCTCCATTTCCACCAGCACGGGTTCTACAGAACTGACACCGCTCATCGAACCGGTACGGATATAGATTTTGTAATTGCCCCCGGGCAGCTGGGGGAATGTGATATCGGGGGTTGAAACCTGCTGCCACGATTCGTGTACCCCTTCTATTTTGTAGAAATAGCTGACCGGGCCAGAGATGTTGTAATTGGGGATTGCGAAATGGAGTTTGACGAATCGCTCGTCTGGTTTGACAACAATACGGTTTTTTAGAATGTATTCGGGCAACAAGTCCACCATGTCTTCCGGATCGGGGCCTTGTGCACGCGCACCCACCAGCACCAGGCCGGCATCACTGTCCGAGAAAAAATCCGATGAGAAATCGGCAGGATGGAATGATGTTGCACCATTGATACTGCCGAAGTAAATCGTTCCGTCGGCTGATTTCAAATGGGAAATCCGGTTGAATTCATTGCTGGATACTCCATGGTCAGTGGTGAAATGCCTCATTCTTCCGGATGAGATATGGTACTGGATAATACCCATATCACTGCTCATCCATAAAAAACCGTAATCATCCGGATAGACAGCATACAGATTCACATTGGGAAGTCCATCCAGTGATGCAATCAGTTTGAATGTGCCTGAAATCGGTTGCCAGCTGATCAGGCCGCAGGAAGTGGCTATCCATATCTGATCTGCCTTTGTCTGAAATATGTGGCGTATATTGTCGCAGGGGAACTGTACGGGCGAATCACTGTCCGAAGCATATCTGGCGATGACAGTCCGATGCTGATCAAGCAGTATCAATCCTTTGCTTGTGGCCATCCACAGACTGTCTTTGCCCAATACGGGTACAATCTGATAGATATCAGTGTTCCGCAGAACCCCCTGTTCTTCGGGTTTGTAATACGGAATGATACGGTCGGACAATTTGTCATAAAACAGGGGCTCTGTTGAATATCCCAGCCAAAGTCTGTTCTTTTCTTCGTAAATAGACCACAGGGAACCGATTTTTACATTTGCCGGTCGCTCTTTGATTTGAGTTGTGCCTCGTTTGGCGTCCAGTTTGAGCAGATAGCCGGATCCGAGCCATACAATATCTTTCTCGCTTCCGGAGTGTACGCCCATAACAGGTACACCGGTAGAAGTCAGCCGTTTGAAATCAGTATCATTTGAACCCTTTCTGTGCAATTCTGCGGAATAGGACACATATATATCACCATTCATGGCTTGTGAGATACCTCTGCATGAATTCCTTGGTCTGTTACTTGCACTTTCGGGGTTTTGCCAGAAATATCGCCTGAA
>CAILQK010000116.1 GCA_903836265.1 uncultured Bacteroidota bacterium
CACGAGGATGAATCGGAGCAGGAGGCGCATATTGCGGTTTTGGGGTAAAATTAGCAATTTTGTTTAAATGTATAAAAATTCCGTCATTCATTATGTTCTTTGCGCCAGTTTTCACCACAGCAGGCGCCGGGCTGTCGCATCAGGGAGAAAAAGGTACTTCAGGATGCAGAACCCGGATACAGCGCGTTGTTATTTATCAAATCAGCATTGTTTCATGCGTTTTCCCGAACCAATTTCCGTTCAGTGGCTGGCAGACCAATATCGGGCCCGGATTATCGGTGATTCTTCACTGATGGCCACAGGAATTAATGAAATCCACAAGGTACAGCCGGGCGATATTGCATTCTCGGATGTGCGAAAGTACTTCGAAAAGACCCTTAAAAGTGCTGCCACGGTCATTTTGCTTAACGAGGAGACAGCATGTCCGCCCGGGAAGGTAATTCTGGTGGTGGAAAATCCTTTCAGGGTTTATGATGATATTGTTCGCTCACACCGTCCTTTCAGGCCTTTGACCGTACAGTTCGCACCGGATAACGATATTCATCCGTCGGTTATTATAGAACCCGGTGCTGTGATTGCGCATGATGTGAAAATCGGCGCCAATACCCATATTTGCGCCAACGCGGTGATTGGTCCCCATACAATTATTGGTGAAAATGTAGTTGTAGGTCCGGGCGCACTGATCGGTCCCGATGCATTTTACTTCAAAAAGATGCCCGATGGTGAAATGATCAAATGGCGTTCTGGCGGGCGCGTCATTCTGGAAGATCACGTGGATATTGGCGCTGGTTGCACCATTTCCAAAGGTGTAAGTGGCGATACAATTATCGGGCACGGCAGCAAACTCGACTGTCAGGTACACATCGGACACGGCGTGGTGGTGGGTAAAAACTGTCTGTTTGCGGCACAGGTAGGTGTTGGTGGCAAAACGATTATAGGTGATCAGGTAGTGTTATACGGACAGGTGGGTGTTGCCCAGGCCATTGAAATAGGAAGTGGTGCTATTGTGCTGGCCAAAAGCGGGGTTTCCAAATCGCTGGAAGGCGGAAAAACCTATTTCGGGATTCCGGCAGATGAGGTGCGGGAAAAATATCGCGAACTGGCATCGCTGCGTTTGCTGCCGGATTTTCTGAAAAAGAAGGAAATCCCCTAATATACGCAGGTGCCCCGTTGCAGCCAGATTCCCCAGATCCTGTCAAATGCGTGTACCCGTTCTGTTGGCGCTCCGTTGCACACAACGGGATAACCTCCGTTCACCCATTCGAATATTCCTCCGTACAGATTGCTGACTGCCATGAAACCGTTCTCCTGCATTTCTGCCGCAATTTTTTCGCTTCTGTAGCCTACCGTGCAATAAACAATAACTGGTGTATCTTTCGGCAGGTGTGCTACCGATTGCAAATCAAAATGGCTGAATCCGACGTGCAGTGCACCCTCGATATGACTCACCTCGTATTCTTCGGGCTCGCGTGCATCCAGAAAAACTGCTCCCCGGGCCCGGACCGCTGCAGCTATGTCAATTTCAGGTACATTGTGACTCAGCAGTCTGCCAAGCATGACTTTATAGGCCCTGTTCCTCGCCGGACCAAAAAACAGGAAACAGGACGCTGTCAGGAACACCGCGAGCAGTATCAGCAGTATGCGTGGCATCAGAAATATGACAGTGAGTAGAGATGGCCGCACCCGGCGCAACAAACGATATGCATTGTCGCGCCAGGCGCCGTTAACCGAAGATATAGGCGGGGGCCGTCGAAGGGAAAATGGATTCTAAAAAAACTCCTGCTACCTTGGCGGCAGCAGGAAAATCAAAACATACTATGAGAAAACTGGTACAAATGTAAACCAGCGCCGGAATATGGTGCAAGTCACAATTACGGAACGGCGACAAAACCGGAGGAAGTGGTATGTTTTTTCAGCCTCTGATGAATGAGAGTCTCGCAGCCTGGTATCTTGGATGCGCTACATGCTGACGAATATGTTGTATGGTTTCTCTCGGCCCTACATCCAGGGCCATGTTCACCAGCCAGTCGGGCAGATTGCCACCCGGATTCGAGTAAACATAGTACTCAACATAAAGCCAGCCTCCCGAACCCGGATAAATAGTCCATACGGTTCTGGCATCCCTGATTCTGACTGCATCCGGCCGTTCCGGGGCCATGGAGGGTGTTGCAGTACTGGTCGCGGTGACCTTGCCTGACACGGGATCCTGCTGCACTTTGTTGTGCATGACAATATCGCGGTCGTCGAGCGGCCACGGGAAGTCGAAACGTGAACGGTAAACTGATTCTGTTTCAGAGTGCTTTGCCAGAAATTCGGCTTCGGTGATCTTGTAACCCCACTGCGGATAACTTTCAACGTCTGACAATAACGATACCAGACCGGCCATCGAAGACTGAATAGAAGTAATCAGTTTCAGTTCGTAAACGTCAGAGGTTTTTTTGTAGTAAACCCTGATACCGTTTTTCTCGTTTTTGAATATCCATCCATCACTGTTTTGGGAAAAAATAGCAGACGGGATGATCAGAAAGGAAAACAGCAAAGTATGCAGGCAGTTTTTTGTCATGTCTTTTGTCTTGTGGGTGTCAATCCTCCGGTAGCCCACATCTAACGCCAACAGCATCATTTTTGTTTTGGATGTTCTGTTATTTGACGTCGGAACCATTCCATTGCCCGGGCTGTTGCTCCTTCGCTTTCTTTCAGATATCCCGCAACTGCCCGGGAGGCAGCCTCGTATTCTGTCCGCTGGCCAAGCAGATCAAGGGCTGCCTCAAGTTCTGCTGCACTACGGACAGGTATGGCTCCTTTCCGGGCTGCAAACTGCACGGCTTCTTCAAACTTGCCATATTCGGGCCCGAAAATGAGTGGAAGGCCATACGCAGCCGGCTCCAGCGTGTTGTGTATGGATTTGCCAAAACCGCCACCGATGAAGGCCAGGTGTGCATACTTGTACAATGTATTCAGCATCCCGATGTTGTCTATAATCAGTGTTCGACAATCCGGATGCAGCTCCGGATTGTATTCCGAGTACCTGACCGGATCGGGAGCTTCACCCAGCAGTCTTGTGACATTCCTTTCCGACGGATCATGAGGCGCAACAATTAACCGGATACGCCTGAATGCCTCCTTCTTCAGTACCGGCAGAAAAATTTCTTCGTCGGCCTCCCATGAGCTTCCCGCAATGAATACAGGGTAGCTGTTACCCGCAAACGCTGCCACTTTCATGTTTTCAGGGGCACTGGCAGCAAGGGCCAGTACCCTGTCAACCCGGGTATCGCCGCATACCGAGATATTTTTATATCCGGCATCTTGCAGCAGTCTGGCAGATTGCCGGTTCTGTACCTGAATTTCATCAAAAAATGTGAGCATGCGCCGCCATAAATCGCCGTACCATCTGAAAAATGGTTGCTCTTTTCTGAAAAGAGCGGAAACAAGCAGAACGGGTACTCTTCTGTCCGACAACCCCGACAGGTAGTTGAACCAGAAGTCATATTTTACAAAAACTGCCAGATCCGGACGTATGATGTCCAGAAATACCCGCGCATTGCCGGGTGTATCAGATGGCAGATAAATCACGCTGTCAGCACCTGTGTAGTTTTTTCTTATCTCGAAACCCGACGGTGAAAAAAAGGACAGCACAATACGCCAGTCAGGGTATTCTGCCCTGAACCGCTCCAGCACCGGACGGCCCTGCTCAAATTCGCCCAGTGAGGAAACATGCATCCACAGTGTACTCCCGGAGGTACTGTCCATCAGTTTGTACCTGTTTTTCCAGTCATAACGGCCGGCAATCCACAGCTTTGCCTTGCTGCTGAACGGAGAGGCCAGCTTTATTGCAACGGGGTACAGGCCTGCCGACAAATTGTACAGTATCCTTGTAATGCTTGAAACAAGTCCGGCTGAATGCATAACGGTATTTGAATGGTGTCGCAAATTAACGGATATTCTGTCAGAAAAACGGCCGGTTGAACAAGTCCGCCATTTTTTTGTACTACTGTAAACTGTTCAAGAATGTCTGTTGCTGTTTGCTGGTTTCGCCGTGATTTGAGGCTGCACGATAATGCGGCACTTTACCACGCCCTCAGGAGTGGTTACCCGGTGTTGCCCCTGTTTGTTTTTGACACTCATATTCTCGATGACCTGAACGATCGAAGTGACCCGAGGGTCGGTTTTATTCATCGTTCCCTGGTTGAAATGCGGGAGAATCTGCAGAAACAGGGGTCCGGCATGCTCGTTCTGAAGGGTAAGCCCGAAGAAGTCTGGAAGGATATTCTTGCCAGGTTTGAGGTGAAAAAGGTGTTCACCAACCGCGACGAAGAGCCTTACGCCATCCAGCGGGATCTCGCGGTCGCCAATTTGCTGGGTGAAAGAAATATTCCATTTCACACTTCAAAAGACCATGTCATTTTCGGGCACGATGAGGTACTGAAATCTGACGGAACACCCTACACTGTGTTCACTCCGTATAAAAGGAGGTGGCTGGAAAAGTTGCAAAGCCGTATCAGTTCGCAACCTGACGAAAATGGTGTCAGCCAGCCGGTATCTTATTTCCTGAAATCATACCCGACTGAAAAATATTTCTCAAACTTCATCCGCAAAAGCAGCCTGACTGCCGAACAGGCTTCCCTGACAGGCGGCTTCCCTTCACTTGAAACATTGGGCTTTACTCCATCCGATATGGCTGTTCCATCAGCTGTAGTGGCCCGGTCTCTGATCAGAAATTACGACCAGACCCGCAACTTCCCGGCCCTCGATGCCACCTCCAAACTCGGCATCCACTTCAGGTTCGGCACAATCAGTATCAGGGAAAAGGCCCGCAACGCGCTTGTTTTGAATGAGACATACCTGAGCGAATTAATCTGGCGCGATTTTTACAGTCAGATACTCGCCAACTTTCCCCATGTGGCCACGCGTTCTTTCAGACCTGAATACGACAGGATACAATGGCGTAATGACCCTGCTGAAATTGAAAAATGGAAAGCGGGAAAAACTGGTTACCCGATTGTGGATGCAGGCATGAGGCAACTGAACAAAACCGGCTACATGCACAACAGGGTGCGCATGATCACAGCCAGTTTCCTGACCAAGCACCTGCTGGCCGACTGGCGGATAGGGGAGGCCTGGTTTGCAGAAAAACTCCTTGATTTCGATCTGGCCAGCAATAATGGCGGGTGGCAGTGGGCCGCAGGCTGCGGAACGGATGCCGCTCCGTACTTCAGAATATTCAATCCGACTGAACAGAACAAAAAGTTCGACCCCGAATACAAATATGTACGCAAATGGGTACCCGAATTTGGTACCCCCATGTATCCGCGACCTGTGGTTGACCATGCCATGGCACGCCAGCGATGCCTGGAAACCTACAAGGCCGGACTGGAAAAAGGGAAGGGCTGAGCGGCCCTGGAGGTAACCGCTTAAAAGGGATGAAACTGAACAGCTTTTTGTAGCTATATTTGCACAAAAATTCAGCCCTTTGTCAAAAACTTTCGCAAACGACCCGGCCACCGGAGAAGAAGTTCTGGTGGAAAAAGCGCTCAGGCCGAAACAACTGGAAGAGTTCAGCGGGCAAAAGAAGATTGTTGAAAATCTGTATGTGTTTATCGAGGCTGCCCGACAGCGCGGCGATGCACTCGATCATGTGCTCCTGCACGGACCGCCCGGCCTCGGGAAAACCACCCTCTCTCATATTATCGCCAATGAACTGGGTGCCTCGCTGAAAATGACCAGCGGCCCCGTTCTCGAAAAACCGGGTGACCTTGCCGGACTGCTCACCAACCTGGAGCCGGGAGATGTCCTGTTTATTGACGAAATTCACCGGCTCAATACGGTGGTGGAGGAATATCTGTACTCCGCCATGGAAGACTACCGCATTGATATCATGATTGACTCGGGACCGAATGCCAGGAGTATCCAGATTACCCTCAATCCGTTTACCCTGATCGGGGCAACTACTCGCATGGGACTCCTCACGTCGCCCCTGCGCGCACGATTCGGTATCAACTGTCTGCTCGATTACTATGATGTACCCACTCTCGAACGTATTCTTCATCGCTCTGCCGATATCCTGAAAATACCCATATCCGGTGAGGGAGCTCTCGAAATTGCCAGAAGAAGCCGCGGGACACCGCGTATAGCCAACGCACTGCTGCGCCGAATCCGCGACTTCGCCCAGATCAAGGGTAATGGCTCGGTGAGTCAGGAAATAGCGCGTTATGGCCTCACTGCCCTTGATGTGGATGAAGCCGGTCTCGACGAAATGGATATCCGTATCCTCAACGCAATCGTTCACAAATTCAAGGGCGGGCCGGTCGGACTGACCACGGTGGCAACGGCGGTCGGAGAGGAGCCCGGCACCATTGAAGAGGTGCACGAGCCATTCCTTATTATGGAGGGCTACCTGCAGCGCACTCCTCGCGGCCGTGTAGCCACCGAAAAGGCCTACAAGCATATCGGTGCCGTGCCCCCGAAGTCGCAGGGTATGCTTTTTTGATTTACCTTTGTAGCAATGAGCCGATACTTCAATACGACAGGACTGTGTTTTCCGGAACAACACTACATGGTGGATCCATTCCGGAACCTGTACGACGATGTTCGTCGGCTGATTGGGAACGGGCAGTATTTTGTTATACATGCCCCTCGTCAAACTGGCAAGACAACCCTCCTGCACGAACTTGCTCACAGGCTTAACAGGGAAGGGAATTATGTGTCAGTGGTGTGCTCGCTGGAATCAGCCGGCTATCCGGGAATAAGTGTCGAAGGTGCAAATATGTCTTTCATAAGTTCATTACACCTGACTTCCAGCGTTTTCCTGCCAGAAGAACTGATGCCCCCGGATCCGTTCAAATATACGCCGGGCCCCAACCTGTTCCGTCTGTACCTCACTGACTGGTGCAGGGAACTGGAAAAGCCGCTTGTGTTGCTGCTCGACGAGGTGGATTCCCTGTATGATGATGTTCTGATTTCCACTTTGCGACAGCTTCGTGACGGATTTCAGACGCGACCCCGCAATTTCCCGCAGTCGGTAGCGCTTGTTGGGCTTCGCGATATACGCGACTATCGCCTGCGAGCACGTGCCGACAATCCCTCCATCGGTTCAGGATCGCCATTTAACGTAAAAGCAGAATCATTCCTGTTGACTTCATTCTCGGCAAAGGAGGTGCGCAGCCTCCTCGACCAGCATACACTTGATACAGGACAGGTGTTCTCCCGGGAGGTTTTTGAAAAACTGTTTGAATATTCAGGCGGTCAGCCCTGGCTTGTTAATGCCCTTTCCAATGAAATCGTAGCTAAAATACTGAAAAACGATTACTCCCGGGTGATAACTTCTGATATGGTGGATCTGGCGAAGGAACGACTGATTGCACAGCGCCAGACGCACCTGGACAGCTTGTCGGACAAGATTAACGATTCCCGCGTGCGACCGATTGTTACGGCTGTTATTACCGGAGAGGTGCCTTCTTTTGATGGCTTTGATGATGCCATGAGTTATTGCCGCGATCTGGGAATTATTACGCCCACTGCCCCCGTCAGATTTGCCAACCCGATTTACCGGGAAATCA
>CAILQK010000117.1 GCA_903836265.1 uncultured Bacteroidota bacterium
CCTCCGTATCTGATCCTCCCGGTGCAACCGGCCACTGCTTGCCATTGTCGCCCAGCTCTTCCCACTTTACGCCCGCGAAGAACGGAACGATCTGTGAAATTTCCCGGAGCAGGGCATCGGGGTCGTAGTTACCTTGCGAATATCCCATTCTGTTCATGATATCCGCGATGATCTGTCCGTCGGCCTTGGTACCCGGCAGAGGTTCCACCACTTTGTTCACCCGCTGAATCCGGCGTTCTCCGTTGGTGAATGTTCCGCTTTTTTCGAGGAATGAAGCGCCGGGCAATACCACGTGAGCGTGTTTGCAGGTTTCCGACATGAACAGCTCCTGTACCACCAGCAGCTCCAGGTTGCCGAGTGCGGCCAGCACTTTATTGGTATTCGGATCTGTTTGTACCACATCTTCACCCATCACCCAAAGCGCCTTGAGTTTGCCATCAAGCGCGGCATCATACATCTGCGGAATCTTGTAGCCGATATGTCCGGGAAGGTTCACACCGTAAAACTGCTCGTATTTCCGCTGAATGTCTTTGTCAGTCACATCCAGATACCCTGCGCCCTGGTGTGGCTGGCACCCCATGTCGGCTGCACCCTGCACGTTGTTCTGTCCGCGCAGCGGATTTACACCAACACCCCTTCGGCCGATATTGCCTGTAATCATGGCCAGATCGGAGATCAGCATGACGGTCAGGGTACCCTGGGAGTGCTCGGTTACGCCAAGCCCGTGGAACGACATGGCGGCCTCTGCTTTTGCATAGGTAACAGCAGCCTCTCTCACCAGATTCCGGTCAACGCCGGTAACTGCCTCGAGTTCATCCAGACTGAGGCCGAGTATCTGTTTTTTGAATCCTTCGTACCCTTCTGTGCGGCTGTCAATAAATTTCTGGTCTTCCAGTCCTTCGCTGATAATGTAATACAGCATCATCTGAAGCAGTGCTACATTGGTACCCGGCTTTAACTGCAGGTGGTATGTGGCATATTTGGCCATTTCTGTCCGCCGGGGATCAATGACTATGGAGGGGATGCCCTTCATGGCCACCTGCTTGAGTTTGGCGCCGGTAACCGGGTGTGCATCGGTCGGATTGGCCCCGATAACCATAATACACTTCGTATATTTCAGGTCAATGATGGAGTTGGTGGCTGCTCCGGTGCCGAATGTGCGCTGCATCCCGAGTGCAGTGGGGGAGTGACACACGCGCGCGCAGCTGTCAATATTGTTGGTGCCCACCACGGCCCTGATGAATTTCTGCATGAGGTAATTTTCCTCGTTGGTGCAGCGGGCCGAGGAAATACCGGCTATATAGTCCGGCCCATATTCTTTTTTGATGGAGGTCAGCTTTTCTGCAATATAATCATAAGCCTCCTCCCATGTTGCAGGCGTCAGCTCGCCGTTTCTGCGAATCAGCGGTGTGCGTATGCGATCGGGGTGGTCATAGAATGAAAATGCAAATCGCCCTTTCAGACAGGTATGTCCCTGATTGACAGCAGCCTCATAGGGAGCCTGTACAGACTTGACCTTTCCGGCATCAACGGCTACTTCCAGGTTGCAGCCCACACCGCAGTAGGTGCAAACGGTGCGCACTTTTTTCTCAACGGCAACAGATTTGGACTCGAAAATATCTGAAATGGCGGATGTGGGGCACACCTGGGCGCAGGCGCCGCAACTTACGCAGTCTGACTCAAAGAACGACTGGTTCATTCCCTTGGCGATGTGGCTGTCGAAGCCCCGTCCGGCCATCGTGAGTACAAACTGTCCCTGTACCTCATCGCACGCGCGTACGCAGCGCGAGCAGTTGATACACTTGCTGAGGTCGGAGGTCATGTAGGGGTGGCTCAGATCCTTCTGCCGGTCGAGGTGATTCCTGCCCTCCGGATAGCGCACTTTTCTGATGCCCACCTGGGCAGCCACCGTCTGAAGCTCGCAGTTATTATTCACCTCACACGTGAGGCAGTCGAGCGGGTGATCGGTGAGCACCAGTTCGATGATATTTTTTCGGAGCTTCTGTATGCGCGGCGAATCCGGGAAAATATGATAGTCGGGCATCATGGGCGTATGGCAGGAGGCCATGGCTTTGGCTGGCCCGTCGGGAGAAAGCGCTACATCCACGCTGCAGACGCGGCAGGCGCCATAAGGCTCCAGGTTGGGCGCATCGCAGAGCGTTGGAACCGAGTTTTTCCCGAGGTGGCGTTTCAGGAACGCCAGAACGGTTTCACCCTCCCTGATATCGTAGGGTTTGTTGTTGATATACGCTGTGAGTCCTGTACCCATAGTATTGCAGAGGTTAGAGTTTGGTCAGGTTTAAACTTCGCTGGTAAAGAAGGTTTCCAGTTCGCCGGGGAAGTATTTGAGGGCATTTTTTACTGGCAGGGGCAATCCTCCGCCGAGTGCGCAGAGCGAACCGGTTTCCATGGTTTCCACGAGATCATCGAACAGGGTTCTGCTGATTTTGTAACCTGTGTGGCGCGCACGTGCGAGCAGTTCCTTGCCGCGGGTAGATCCGAGCCGGCAGGGGAAGCATTTCCCGCAGCTTTCATGGGCGGTAAATTCAAACAGGTGTTCCAGGTACTCAATCATGGGGAAATCCTGCGGGATGCACACAAAAGAACCGTGTCCGAGCAGGAATCCGTTTTGGGCAAACGACTCAAAATCAATTGTCAGGTCGTCTATTTTGCTCACAGGAACAAGCCCTCCGAGCGGGCCACCTATGTGCATGGCCTTTACCGGTGTGCGGAAACCACCGCCGAGCTCGTCAATAACTGTCCTGAGCGGAGTACCCATCTCCACTTCATAAAGCCCCGGATTGTTGAAGTAGCCGTCGAGGCACAGCAGTTTGGTTCCGGTGGAGCGGCCGCGGCCGAATGCCGCGAATGCCTGTCCGCCATGTGCAACAATGCCGGGCAGATTGGCCAGTGTTTCCACGTTGTTCACCACAGTGGGCAGGTTGAAAAGCCCCTGCTGGGTAGGATAGGGCGGACGGGTGCGTACTTCCGGGCGCTGGCCCTCGATTGAGTTGAGCAGTGCGGTTTCCTCGCCACATATATAGGCGCCCTGTGCCCTGATCACCTTGAACCGGAAAGAGAACCCGGAGCCCAGTATGTTGTCGCCGAGCAAACCGGCCTGATGGATGACATCTATGGCATCCGACATCACGGATATGGATTCGGGGTATTCGCCCCGAATGTACAGTACACCGGCGCTGGCTCCGGTGATGTAGCCTGCGAGCATCATGCCGAGCAGCAGGCTGTGCGGCCGCTGCTCCATGATGTAGCGGTCGGAATAGGCGCCGGGGTCGCCTTCATCAGCGTTGCAGACAATAAATTTTTGCTTCCCCGGAGTATTTTTACACGATTCCAGCTTCAGTCCGGCAGGAAATCCTGCTCCTCCGCGCCCGCGCAGTCCCGAAGATTTGATCTCGGCGAGCAACTCGTCGGGAGTCGATTTCAGTGCTTTGTTCAGTGTCTGGTAATAAGGCTCCACACCCGGGAAAGGAGCGGTCAGCAGCGGGGTACCCGTCGCAGACACGGTGTAGTGATCCTCCCATACCGGTTCGCCGGCACTGATTTCATCGAACCTGCCGATGGCATCTCCGGAGTAGTTATGCCCGCCTGTATGGAACGCGCTGTTTTCATGACAACGCCCCAGACAGCACATCTCCCCGATTTCTTCGGGTTTGAAATGAGCCGCCAGCCCTTCCCGCACGCGGTCCTGCGTCCGGGCTGTCATGCAGGCTGTTCCGTTGCACACGTAAGCTTTTTTGCCCCTGTTTTCCGGTTTCAGAAAATCATAGAAGGAAACACTGCCATAGATATTGGCCTTTTCCGACCAGAAAATCATCGGCCAGACGCTCCATTTCATCGGAGGAAACAGTACCCTGACGGGAGGCGGCTACCCCCAGTTCTTCAAACAGATTTTCTGCAAGTCCCTTCCTGCCAGACAGGAAGCCTATATTTTTTGACACGCGACAACAGATTTGGTTAGAAAAATCAGAACATAATGAAGCATCAGGGTGCCTCACCGGCATTTCCGACTATTTTCTACAAAGCTATGGTATATTCTTTGATTTTTCAAATATCTGTTCCATGTTGGATATTTTTCGTACATTTGTTGTTCATCTCCGGGAGAGTGAACTCATGTAGATCGGCGTTTTATGGATGCTGTTCACCATCAGCATCCACCCTTTTTGAGGAAAATTTTCACCAAGAATTACACTTAATGGCAAAATCACAGGATTCCTACTCAAAAAAGGAAAAAGAAAAAAACCGTCGTAAAAAACAGCAGGAAAAAGAGGAGCGCAAGCAACAGCGCAAGGCAGACAAGGCCGAGGGCAAGGGAAGCGATATGGAATTCTCGTACGTTGACGAGAACGGCAATCTGTCTTCTACCCCCCCGGATCCTTCAAAGAAGTTCACCGTGAAGGCAGAAGATATACAGCTTGGCGCTGCCTTTCGCACAGATGAGCCCGAGGAGGTTGAAAAGAAGGGGTTCGTCAAGTTCTTCAATGCCGAGAAGGGCTACGGTTTTATTACCGAAGCCGGGTCAAAGGATACCATCTTCGTTCACGTGAATGATACCTCGGAAGAACTGAGGGAGAACAACAAGGTGACGTTCGAGATTGAAATGGGTCCGAAAGGCCCGAAGGCCGTCAGGGTCAAAGTCGTCAGGTAGAAATTCCGGATCAGCGCATGAAAAGGCTGGCGAGCCAGCCTGATTCTGCCTTCACAAGGGTATCCAGCGCCTGATTGGCTTTATGAGAGAATTTGCGCATATCGCGCACTACAGAACAGAAGTGCCTGGAATTTTCACAGGTTTCCTCCACGCAGGCCAGTTCATCCAGTACCTGCAGCATAGGCTCAAGTTCTCTTTTTTTTCTGTTCAGTATGATTTGCCGCGATACTTTCCACATGTCTTTTTCTGCAGAATAGGCGTCTTTCCGCTCGTTGGGGCGCTGTTCGCGGTAAATGAGTCCCCACTCGAGCAGCGACCGCAGTGTCATGCTCGCGTTGCCCGCTGATATGTCGAGTTCCGATCTTATTTCGTCGGCCGTGAGCGGCCCCGGAGATATCAGCAGCAGTGCATGCAACTGTGCCATTGCCGGCGGAACGCCCCAGCCACCGGCCAGTCGGCCCCAGGATTCAATAAATTTTTGTTTGCCGAGATGCAAATCCATTATTCCGGTGGTTTGATTATTTCAGTCACATAACATCATATCAATACGAATGTTTAATAAGGATATCACCGTATTTGCCACACAATAAAGTCACGTATAGTCGAAACATCCTGCACAAGGTGTGCATCATTGACAGGTATCACCTATTTTTGCGGCTCATTAAGCACAAGCAATCATGTTCATCGTCAATATTTATCTCCGTTTTGCGATTATAGTCGTCGGTATTCTCGGCGGCATTGCACTCTCGGCCTTTTATGGCTTCTGGTATGGCTTCCCTTTCTGGTTTGCCGGTTTTATCATGCTGCTCGGTTATATCTTTCTCGGAACCATTATGTCAACCAATCAGTTGCTCAGTCAGCAGCGGATCGAAGAGGCTGAAGCGCGCCTGAAGCTTACTTTCTTTCCGAAGTTGCTGCTGGTGGGCTACAAGGGCGTTTACTATATGACCATGGGTGCTATTGCCATGCAGAAGCGCGACATGAACGCCGCTGAAACCTGGGTGAAAAAGTCTCTCGATGCCGGCTTGCCTACCGACAATGAAAGGGCGACAGCCTTGCTGCAACTGGTCATGATTGCAGCCAACAAGAGCAATATCAAAGGCGCACAGAAATATTTTGCTGACCTGAAAAAGCTCAATGTTACCGAGCCCATGCTCCGTGAGCAAATCAAAGAGGTGGAGAAACAGCTGAAAATGGCCGGCAGTGCCACCATGAATCCGGCTACATTGGCCATGATGGGCGGTCGTGGCGGCTTCAGGCCCGGCGGAAAGCGCCGTATGCCGCGCACCCGCTGATCAGATTCCGCCTATACAGATATATTTGGTCTCCAGAAACTCGTCAAGTCCGTATCGGGAGCCCTCCCTGCCGATTCCGCTCTCCTTGACGCCTCCAAACGGCGCAACGGTAGTGGCTACCAGTCCGGTATTGACGCCGACCATACCGTACTCCAGTGCTTCAGCCACCCGGAATACACGACTGACGTCTTTTCCATAGAAGTAGGCCGCCAGACCGTAGGGTGTGTCATTGGCCATGCCAATTACTTCGTCGTCGGTGGAGAAGCGTGTCACAGGGGCTACCGGACCGAATATCTCCTCGTTCATGATGTCCATTCCGGGCAATACATCTGCCAGAACGGTCGGCTCGTAGAATGTTCCTGAGAGTTCCCTGCCGCCGGTAACAACCCTGGCTCCGTTGTCGCATGCGTTCCCGACCAGGCGCTTTACTTTGTCGAGTGCCTCGCTGTTGATCAGCGGACCAATATTGACCCCTCTTTCAGTGCCCGGTCCCACTTTCTGGTTTTTCACGGCCACCGTGAATTTTTCAAGGAAGGCATCATAAACAGCATCCTGAACAAACAGCCGGTTTGCGCAGACGCAGGTCTGACCGGCATTCCGGTACTTGGAAGCGATGGCTCCTTCCACTGCGGCATCCAGATCAGCATCATCGAACACAATGAACGGTGCATTGCCTCCCAGTTCCAGTGAAATTTTCTTGACAGTTCCGGCGCTTTGACGCATCAGCAGCTTGCCCACTTCCGTGCTGCCTGTGAACGAGAGCTTACGGACAACAGGACTGTCGGTGAGTACCTTTCCTATAGCAGGAGCATCCATGCCGGGCACAATATTCAGTACACCCGGAGGGATACCGGCTCTCTGGGCCAGTTCGGCCAGTGCA